>JAPPGX010000162.1:50847-69999 GCA_028877265.1 Acidobacteriota bacterium | reverse complement strand
GGGGGGGGGGGGGGGGGGGGCGGGTTTTCCATATTTGGGGGTTGCGCGCTGGGGGGGGGGGGGGGGTGTTTTTGGGGGGGGGGGGGGGGGGGGGGGGCCCCCCCCCCGTGCCGGTCTGGAGACCGGCGTTCCCGGCCGTTGCGCCATCCGCTACCGGTGGCTCTCCCGGCAACTGTCCACGCTCCAGCGGTCTTCGTGGAAGAGCACCAGGGCCACCACCAGCAGGATTGTTCTCGGCAGCACGTGTGCGTTGAAGGCGAAGAGCGGTTCGGCCAGCAGGTGTCCGAACGTCACGAGGACCAACACCCCGCCGAGCCCGAGCGCGGCCGGCCAGCGCAGCCAGCCCACCAGCATCAGGCCGCCGCCGACCAGCTCCACGAACGGCACCGCCGTCCCGGTCGCCCAGAGCGCCCACGCCGGCAGCCAGGTGTCCGCGTAGGGCTCCACGAAACCCGACTGCGCGTGCGTGACCGCACCCACGGTGAACACCTTCCACCACCCGGCCATGAAGAAGGTCAGGCCCAGGATCGCCCGCGACACGAATGCCGCCAGCGCCCGGGGGTCCGCGAGCGGTCGGAAAGACACCGGGCGACTGCGCGCCCGGTCAGGCGATGATCAGCGTCCGCGGGTGCTGGTTGTTCTGCTCGAGGAAGGTCTGTTTGACCTCGAGCTCCTCCGCCGTCGGTTGCCGGTAGCCGTCCGCGTCGGTGGCGCGCGAGGTGACGGTGTGCTCACCCGGTGTCGCCCCGTGCCAGTCGTAGGTGAAGAACTTCCACGAGTACTTCTCGGTCATGCTGGGGTCCAGGGTCGCGGCCTCCCACGGCCCGTCGTCCACCCGCACCTCGACCGACTCGATGGGAGTGCCGTCGTGCATGATCACCCCGAAGACGCGGTGGTGGCCGTTCACCTTCGTCACCCGGGCGATGAACGACTTCAGCCGCATCCTGGTGATCGCGGTCTCCACCCACTTCATCTCGCCGTTGATCATCTCCCCCTTCAGGGTGCGGTACCAGCGCGCCTGGTACTTGCCGAGATAGGGGTCCTCCTGCACGTGGATCTCGGAGAGCCACTTGACGTTCGGCGCGCCGTACCAGCCGGGGACCAGCAGTCGGAGCGGACGGCCCTGGTGCGCGGTCAGCGGCTCGCCGTTCAGGGCATAGGCCAACAGCGGCTCGTCCGACAGCCCCTGGTCCCGTGACAGGCTGCGCCCGTACTGCTGGTCAACGGTGAAGGTCCGGCCCCGGAACGTCACCTCTTCCTCGCCGTGATCGGCCCCGAAGAAGACGATCTCGCGGGCGCGGTCCGTGAGGCCCGCCCGCTCGAGGACGGCCCGCAGCGGGACGCCGGTCCAGTGCCCGTTGCTCGACAGTCCGTTCAGGGGGCCCCGGTTGCCCGAGCACTCGAACCCGAACACCAGATCCCGGCTCGGCATCGCCCGCAGGTCGGCCAGCGACAGATTGAGCGTGGAGTTCACCATCCCGGACACCTTCAGCCGGTAGGTGTCCGGATCGACGTCCGGATGGCCGTAGTGCTGGGTCGTGAACCACTGGTCGGCCGGCGTGATCGGCCCGTCGATGTTCCGGACGTCGATGATGCGGCGGTCCGGCGTCCGCGCCAGCACGATGTTTTCCGGCAGGTCGGTGAACTCGACCAGCTCCTCTCCCTGCACAAGGGCGGGAAACGCCCATTCGGGCAGCCCGAAGACCCCGAGTCCGGCCAGCGCGACACCGCCCTGGAGAACTTCGCGACGAGTTGTCTGTTTCGACATGACTTTCTTCCCCTTCAATGCGCGGCCCCGTCGCGCTGCGACAAGACCTCAGGTCGCCTGCTGCTTGTGGCGATCATGCTACCAGCCGAGCCGTCCACTCACTCGCGGACGAACAGGAATCCGCGGGCCCGCCCCGCCGAGAGTTCGAATCCCCGGGCGCGGGTTTCGCCCGGGTCCGGCAGGAAACGGACCGTCCCGCGGTCCCACGCGTAGACCGGCGCGGGTCCCTCCGGGTCCTCGAACACCGGCTCCAGCGGCCGCTCTCCGTTGACGCCCACCAGGGTGAGCCCGGGACGGGCGTCAAGCCGCACCTCGTAGCTCACGTCCAGCTCCCGGCAGCGGTAGACGCCGGCAAGCTCGACCATGTCGGCGAGCGCGGGCCGCGCGCCTTGGCGCGGGTACCCCTCGATGCGGACGTAGCGGAAATCCCGCTGTCCCGGCTGGCGAAGGACGAAACCCTCCGGCCGGGGCTCGAGCCGCAGCCGGGTGTCTCCGGCGAATCCGGAGACCTCGCCGTCGACGATGGACAGCGCGGTTTCACCGCCGCTCCGGACCAGCACCGGCCCCTCGTCCTTCCGCTCGATGGAGGCGAGCGACGCCGAGGCGGCCTCCCAGAACTGTCCGGGACGGATCGGGAGTTCCGGGTCGGCCACCCTGCGAGCGGGATCGCGAGCCGGCGCCATCTCCCCGGCGAGGAACAGGTCGGCGACCCGCCGCGAGAGCGTCCCCGGATCGGCGCTCGCCGAGTTGCAGAGCACGAAGACCGCGAACGCCTGCTCGGGGAAGCGGAGCGCGTAGGTACGGAAGCCCACGAAGCTGCCCCCATGGGAAACCGTGGCCAGTCCCCGGTACTCGCCGAGCCCCAGGCCGCCCGCGTAGTCCTGCGCCGACCCGTCGTTGAACCGCCCCGGGGTTGTCAGCCGCCGTAGCAGATCCGGTCCGAGGGCCGCCGGGTCGAGGAACATGCGTTCCCAGTGCCGAAGTTCGTTCACCGATGTGTAGAGCCCGCCGTCCCCGACCATCTCGAGGGTGGTCATGTCCTCCTCGAATCCGCCGCCCTCCGCCTCGGGGCGAGGCCGGTAGCCGGTCGCCCGTCCCGGCACGATTTCCCGGTGCCGGTCGTGGAAGTGGCTGCCCGCCATGCCCACCGGCCCGAAGAGATGCTCCCCGGCGAACTGCCGCAGCGTCAGCCCGGAGACGCGGGGAATCAGCTCCGCGAGGAGCCAGTAGCCCGAGTTGGAGTAGAGGTATTCGGTGCCCGGTTCGAAGTTCAACCGCTCGAGCTGGCGGAGCGCCGCGAGCACGTCGGCATCGGTGAAGTGGGCGTCGTCCCCGAACCCCCTCAGGGACATGACCACCAGGTAGTCGCGGATGCCACTGGTGTGGTGCACCAGATGGCGGATCCGGACCGGGTCCGCCCACGGCGGGAGGTCGGGAAAGTGCTTCCGGAGCAGGTCCTCGAGCGACAGCAGTCCCTGATCCTCGGCCACCAACACCGCCGCCACGGTGAACTGCTTGGACACCGACGCCATCCGGAAGATGGAATCGGAGGTGAGCGGAATCCCGTAGTCCAGGTTCGCCATCCCGTACGCGCCGCGGAACGCGAACTCCCCGTTCCGGAGGGCGCCGGCGGCGCAGCCGGGGGAGTCTTCCCGGTCCCATTCGGCGAAGACCGCGTCGAGGTCCGCCGCGGACGGTTGGGCCGTGGCAGCGCTCGGAGGTGCCAGCGCGAGGGCGAGCAGACCGAAGACCAGCCATCCGTGGCGCGCGCCGACGCCGCGCGATGCGCCAGCCGGTGGCTGGCGGTGCCGGTCTGAAGACCGGCGCTCCCGGCGCCCCACCGCTCTTCAGGAGTCCGATGCCGGAGCCGGAATCGGCGTGGGGAACAGCCGTACTTCCCCCTTGGTTCCCCCGCCGGCGCCCGGAGTGATGCGGGCCTCCCCTTCCCGCTCGACCTGATCAATCCGCACCACCGCATGGAGCGGCACGAACGTCCGGGGCACGCCCTGGAACTCGTTCGCGATCCGCTCGCGGGAGGGATCGATGACCTTCTTCGTCTCGTCCCGGAAGATCAGATCCGCAATCTCCACGAAGCCGAAGATGCCGCCCTGGCTGACCGAACGGGCATAGACCTCGTACACCTCCCGCTGATTCAGGAACGTCACCCGGTACACGGTGTTCTCGTTCACGTCCAGGGAATGGCTCGGCGGACCCGGATTATCGCACTGGGCGACCGGTAGAATCCGCGCCCTTGAACCGTTCTTCCGCACCGACCAGGGGTTTCGCCACCCGGGCGATCCACGCGGGACAACATCCCGATTCCGGCAGCGGCGCCGTCGTCGTTCCCCTGGTCCAGGCAGCCACCTTCCTCCAGAAGTCACCGGGCCAGCCGGGGGACTACGAATACTCGCGGACCGGCAATCCCACGCGGGACGCGGTGGAAGCCAACCTGGCGTCCCTCGAGGGGGGCATCGGCGCCGTCGCCTGCGCGTCGGGAATGGCGGCGATCGTGATGGCGTTCGATCTGGTCCCGAGCGGCGGCCGGGTGGTCGCCACGAGCGACAGCTACGGCGGCACCTACCGCGTCGGCGAGAACGTGCTGCGCCCCCGGGGGCTCGACTTCACCTGGGTGGACACGAGCGACACCGAAGCCACCATCCGGGAGCTGGACGCGGGAGCGGCGATGCTGTTCCTCGAGACACCCACCAATCCCATGCTCCGGATCGCCGATCTGGAGACCCTTTCCGAGGCGGCCCATAGGGCCGGGGCCGTGGTGGTGGTGGACAACACCTTCATGTCCCCCTATTTCCAGCGGCCGCTGGAACTCGGCGCCGACATCGTGGCGCACTCGTCCACCAAGTACCTGAACGGCCACAGCGACGGGGTGGGCGGGATCCTGGTGGCGCGGGATCCAGAGCACCACGAGCGCTTCAAGTACCTCCAGAATGCCGCGGGCGCGATCCTCTCGCCGTTCGAGTCCTGGCTGCTGCTGCGGAGCACCAAGACCCTCGCGCTCCGGATGGAGCGCCATGACCGAAACGCCCGGGACGTCGCCGGGATGCTCGCCGCCCACCCCGAGGTCGAGGCCGTCCACTACCCCGGGCTCCCGGACCATCCCGGACACGAACTCGCCCGCCGCCAGATGAGCGGTTTCGGCGGGATGCTGTCGTTCGACGTGGGCACCCTGGAGCGAGCCCGCCGGGTGATGGAGGGGCTGCGCCTCTTCCACATCGCCGAGAGTCTGGGAGGGGTCGAGAGCCTCGCGAACCATCCGGCCACCATGACCCACGCCTCGATTCCGGAGCCGATGCGCCGCGCCATCGGAATCGGGGACGGGCTTGTGCGGCTCTCGGTGGGCGTCGAGGACATCGCGGATCTGGTGGCAGACCTCGACGGCGCCCTGGGAACGCTTCGCCAGTGACGGCCGGGCGGCCGACAGCTCGCCGCTACGTCGTCGCCGGTTTCGTGCAGGGAGTGGGATTCCGTTGGAGCACCGCACGCCTCGCGCGTTCGCTCGGTGTCCGGGGCACGGTCAGGAACCGCCCGGACGGGAGCGTGGAAATCCGGGCCGTCGCCGTCCCCAAGGTCCTGGAACGCTTCCGCCACGGGCTCGAGACCGAGATGCCCGGCCGCGTCGATTCCATCGCGGAGGATTCGGTGGAATTCCCGGAGTGGGGGACCGGGCCGGATGAGTATCGAATCGTCCACTGAGGCGGCGCTGGCCGCCCGTCTGAAGGCGCTGGTCCGGGACGTTCCCGATTTCCCGAAACCGGGCGTCCTGTTCCGCGACATCACGCCCGTGCTTCGGGACGCCGCGGCGCTTCCGGAAGCTATGGAAGCGATGTCCACACCGTTCGGCGGAGCGGGGATCCATGCCGTCGCCGGCATCGAGAGCCGCGGCTTCCTCTTCGGCCCCGGCGTCGCGCTCCGGTTGCGGACCGGCTTCGTTCCGCTGCGCAAGCCGGAGAAACTCCCTGCCGCGACCCTCTCCGAGGACTACGAACTCGAATACGCGGCGGCGTCCCTCGAGGTCCACGCGGACGCGCTCGCGGCGGGCCAGCGGGTCCTCATCGTGGACGACGTGCTCGCCACCGGGGGCACCGCGGCCGCGGCGTTCCGTCTCTGCCGCCGGCTCGGCGCGGAAGTGGTGGGGTTCTCCTTCCTGCTCGCGCTGCCGCGGCTGGGCGGATTGGCGCGGCTCGAAAGCCTCGGCGCGCCGGTGCGCACGGTGCTGGAGTATCGGTAGCGGCCGCTCGGCGGCTGCGGCGCCGCCGGCCGTCCTGCGGAGTACGATTCCCCCGGGCGTCGTCCGGCAGTCCGATGCGCCTGTAGCTCAGGTGGATAGAGCGACGGATTCCTAATCCGTAGGTCGCAGGTTCGAGTCCTGCCAGGCGTACGCTGCGCCCGCCCGTTTTCCCATGACCCAACGCATCCAGACGACCCTCTCCCGGGCCGCGGTCCTTCTCGCGCTGCTGGCCGGGGTCGCGGGCGCCCAGGAGCGCCCCGCCTCCCGGGTTCCCGAAGACCTCCGGAGTCCCCGCACCACGCTCGGCACGTTCCTCGGCGAGCAGTTGCGGCCGGAGATCGACTGGGACAGCGTCGCGGCCACCCTCGACTTCAACGAGAGCACGTCTCCCGAGGAGCGCCAGGCCGTCGCGACCCAGCTCAAGTCCGTCCTCGACGGGCGCGGCCTGTTCGTCCGGATGGACAGCGTGCCGGCGGATCCGGAGTACCTCGATCCCGAGAGCCGCGAGGCCGCCTTCACTCCCTTCCCGATCCGGCTTCCGGAATTCCAGCTACGTCGCGGGGATGACCTGGCCTGGCGCATCTCGGGGAGCACGGTGCGCGCCGCCGGCACCCTCTACGAGGCGACCTTTTCCTGGTACGCCCGCCGGCTGCTGGATCTCCTCCCCCCGGTCGTCGAGCGCTCCTTCCTGGGGTTCACCCTCTGGCAACTGATCGGGCTAGCGATCCTTGCCGTCCTGGCCTGGATCGCCCAGCGTTTCCTGAGGATCTTCTTCCGGGGATTCCTGGTCCGCCTGGCCAGCCGCGGCTCCAACTGGGCCGCGGAGGAACTGGGCGCGGCGGCCCTGCCCGCTTCCTGGCTCGCAACGGTCTGGATCTTCCGCCGCTTCCTCGCCGACCTCCGGTTCCCGGTGCTCGTGAACCAGGTCCTGAACGTGCTGCTGGACCTGACCCTGGCCGGCATCGCGGTGTGGTTCGCCTTCCGGGCCATCGAGGCCGTCTGTTCGAGACTGGAAGCGATCGCCGCCAGGACCGAGACCAACGTGGACGATCACCTCGTGCCGCTCGCGCGCACGGTGCTCCGGGTGGGTTCGGTGGTGGTGGCCTTCCTGCTCATCGCCCAGAGCCAGGGCTACTCGATCACCACCCTCGTCGCCGGCCTCGGGCTCGGCGGCCTCGCCATCGCCCTCGCCGCCCAGGACACGCTCGCGAACGTGCTGGGCTCCCTCGCCATCGTCGGCGACCGGCCCTTCCAGGTCGGGGACTGGGTGCTCGTGGGCGGCTACGAGGGGACCGTGGAGCGCGTCGGGCTCCGCTCGACCCGGGTCCGGACGTTCTACGACTCCGTCGTCAGTGTCCCGAACAGCAAGGTCGTCAACTCGATCGTGGACAACATGGGCCAGCGCAAGTTCCGGCGGATGAAACACATGCTGGCGCTCCGCTACGACACCGATCCCGACAGGATCCAGGAGTTCGTCGACGGGATCCGGAGCCTGATCCTCAAGAACCCCGCGATGCGGCACGACTACTTCGAGATCCACCTGAACCGGTTCGCGGACTCGTCGGTGGACATCCTCGTCTACTGCTTCTTCAGGGTTCCCAACTGGCACGAGGAACTGAGCGAGCGGCACAACTTCCTGCTCTCCATCCTGCGCCTCGCGAAGGAGATCGGGGTGGACTTCGCCTTCCCGACCCGGACGCTGGCGCTCGAACACCCGCCTGGTGACGGGGACTCGCTCCCCGCGGACCCGCCCGGCCGGTAGCGGCTCGGTGCCGCCCGGTCCGATGAGCGGCAGGCAACGACTCGTTCGTTTCGCCCTCGCGGCGGTTCTCGGGTGGATCACGTTGACGGTCCTGCTCGTGCTGCCCTGGCGCTGGATTCCGCTGCCCACCACGGCCTTCATGCTTCGGGAACGCGTCGGGGGCGAAGCGACGCTTCACTACCAGTGGGTCTCCTGGGACCGCATCTCCCCGCACCTGGCCATCGCAGCCGTGGCCGCCGAGGACCAGAAGTTCCCCGAACACTTCGGCTTCGACTTCGACTCCATCGCCGACGCGATGGAAGAGAAACGGCGCGGCGGACGGCTCCGGGGAGCGAGCACGATCTCCCAGCAGGTCGCCAAGAACCTCTACCTGTGGCCCGGCCAGAACCTCGTCCGGAAGGGGCTGGAGGCGTACTTCACGGTCGCGATCGAACTGATGTGGCCCAAGCGCCGGATCCTGGAGGTGTATCTGAACGTCGCCGAGTTCGGCCCCGGCGTCTTCGGCGCACTGGCGGCGAGCCGGCACGCTTTCCTCCGTGAACCGGGGGATCTCACGCCGCGTCAGGCCGCGACCCTGGTCGCCGTGCTGCCGAGCCCCAAACGCATGTCGGCCGCCGATCCATCGGAATATGTGAGGCGGCGGACCCTCGAGATCCAGGAGGCCGTGGCGCAGCTCGGCGGCGCCGGCTACCTCAGCGGCCTCTGACCGGCGCGCGGGTTCCGGCTAGCGGAACTCGGGGACGAAGGGCAGGAGCGCCATCCGGGTGCCCCGGAGCGCCGCGTCGAGCACCGGGAGCCGCTCCCGCAGGCCACCGGCCCGGAGCTCGGCCTCAATTGCCTCGGCGAGGCTCCGCGGCTCCGGCAGGGAAACCCATTCGATGGTCGCGTCGTCCGGAAAGCCGGCCTCCGTCGCCGCGAGGCGGACCGCATCCTCGATTCCTCCCACCTGGTCCACGAGGCCCACGGCCATCGCCTGCCCGCCGGTGAAGACCCGGCCCTCGCCGATGGCGTCCACCTCGGCGGTGGTCATGTTCCGGGCGGTAGACACGCGCTCGAGGAAGACCCCGTAGATCTCGGCGGCGCCCTCGCGCAGCCGCTCAAGGTCCTGCTCGTCCAGCGGCCGCGAGGGGCTGAGCCAGTTCGGCCGGCCGCCGGCCGAGACCAGGTCCGCGGCGATCCCGATCTTCTCGAGCAGTTCCCCGATACTGAACTTCCCGACGTAGACGCCGATGGAGCCGGTGATGGAGAGCGGCTGGGCGACCACTCGCGGCGCGGCCGTCGAGACCCAGTAGCCGCCGGACGCCGCGGTGTCGCCGAACGAGGCCACGAGTGGCTTCGCCGCCTTCACCCGGTCGGCGGCCCTCCAGATCGTGTCGGAGGCGGAATCGCTTCCCCCGGGACTCGAAACGCGCAGGACCACCGCGTCCACGGATTCTTCCTCTTCCGCCCAGGCCAGCGCCTCCGCGACCGTCGTGGCGCCGGCAACGCGTCCCACGGACAGGTCTTCGCGGCTCTTGCCGGGGAGGATCGCGCCGTCCACGTGGACGACCGCGACCCGCGCTTCAGCCGTTCGGGAGTCCCACCGCGCCGACGCGACGTAGTCCGCGATGTTCACGAGCTTCGCCTCCTCGACGTCCTCCTTGATCTCGTCCAGGTAGCTGAGCGCGTCCACCAGGCCGTTCTCGAGGGCGCGGCTCGCGGTGTAGGGGCCGTCCGAGAGCAGCCGATCCGCGTCGCCCGGCGTCATTCCCCGCCCCTCGGCCACCGCTTCCGCCGTCCCGGACCGAAACTCCTCGCCGAGCGACTCCAACTGTTCCCGATGCTCGGGGCTCATCCCCGACTCGGTGAACACGTCCGGCGCGTTCTTGTAGGGGCCGATCGCCTCGAACTGCGCCTCGATTCCCAGCTTCTCGAAGAGCCCGGCGAAGAACATGACCTCCATCGAGATCCCATAGAGGCCCAGCTGCCCGCGCGGGTGCATGTGGATCCGGTCGGCGGCGCTCGCCAGGTAGTAGTCCATGAGCCCGGCGTACTCGAGCGAGGCGGTGACCCGCTTGCCGGCGTCCCGGAAGCGGAGGGCGGCGTCCCGCAGTTCGCGCGCCCGGGCCCAGCCGATCCGGGTATCTCCGACGCGGAGGTGAAGGGCGCCGATGCGGGGGTCCCCGGCGGCCCGCGACATGCCCTGGATCAGCTCGCTGAAGCTGGGTCCGGCGTCGGCGAACAGGAACGGGGCGTAGGGAAGCGTCTCCGGGTACTCCCCCTCCGTGCCGACGAGCAGGATGCCGTCCTCGGGGACCGCCGGGTCGCCCCCGAGGAAGAAGGTGAACGCCAGTCCCAGGAAGCCCAGTCCCACGAACACCGCGGCCACCAGCATGGCGGTGAGCAGACAACCGGAACCGGTTCGGCGGGGCGCCGCCGGCGGTGGGGGCGGCCGCGCCGAGCGGCTGGCAATCGGCTCGGTCATCGGTTCAGTCTCCGGAGTGAGGCCCCGGGAAGCGGACGGTCCCATGCCGTGAGAATGTAGTCCCGCGGGTCGGCCAACGGCCGTGATGGCGCCGCCGGCTTGGAACGCCGGCTTCAGCCGGCACAGCGGCCCGCAGGGCCCCAGGGTGGTTCGTCGCTATCCCGGGCACGCTGGCGCGCGCAGCCGAGCCATCCCGGCGAATGAGGTCCGTCCCGCCGCCCGCCTTCGGCGGGCTGTGCCGGCTGAAGCCGGCGTTCCAAATCTCAGCGGGACGGGTCAGGGAGCCGCTCCTTCCGGGTCTCCGCGAGATCCCGAAAGGCGGAGGCGGGGTACTCCTCGACGATCCGTTCGTAGAGGGAAATCGCCGCTTCCGGCCTTCCCTGTTCCTCTTCGAGCACCCCGAGCTCGAACAGCACCGGATCGAGTGGCAGGTCGCCGCTCCCACCCAGCAGGCTCCGGTACGCGAGCGCGGCCTCTTCACTCTTGCCGGAAGTTCGCTGGACGCCGGCGAGACCGAGGGTGGCGAGTTCCGCCAACAGGTCGTTCCGGCCCCGCACCTGCTCGAAGCTCGCCGCCGCCGCTTCGTAGTCGCCCAAGGCCCGCTGGCAGACCCCGGCGTAGTACCGCGCGGTCCTGCCCTCAACCGAGTTGCCTTCGCTCTCGGCGAGCCGTTCGAGTTCGGACAGCGAGGCCTCGCAGGGACCCTGCTGGGCTTCCGCTCCCCCGGTCACCTGCTGGATTTCCGTCGTGAGCACCCCGAGCCGGGTCCGCGCCGCCTCCTTGCGGTTTCCGCGGTTTACCAGGAAGGCGCCGGCCAGGAGCGCGACCCCCACGGTCGCCGCGATGATGGTGACCAGGGAACGGCGGTTCTCCTGGGCCCAATCGACTGCCCGCTCGACCCGCAGAATGAGGGCGTCGGTCTCGAGCTTGTGCCGTTCTTCGCCGCGCATGGGTCCGGGAGGCGTGGAATTCTAGCCGCGACCGAACTGCGAACCGGCCACTCTTCCGCTCCGGTACGCAGCGATCCCCGGGTTCCTAGACCCGCACCACGCCCCGGAGGCGGGCGCCGTCCGGGATTCGCGCGGGCCGGTCCCGGCGGCCCACCACGGTCACCTCCCCCTCGCAGGCGACCTGCCGCCCGAACCGGACGTCGCCGCTGACCTGCAGGCGGTCGCAGGCGAGCAGCGACGGGGGCCCGTGGGGGAAGCGGGCTTCGAGGTCGCTGATGAACCGGTAGCGCTCCCGGTCGAGGGCGACCGGCGGTGGCTCGCGGGCGGGCTCGACCAGGCCGTTTTCGTCGATCGCGTAGATGTCCGAGCGCAGGACCAGCAGGTTCTCGGTGGTCTTCACCGGCGCGAACCGCCGTCTCGGGACCTCGACGGCCTGGGCCCCGTCGAAGGCCTCGAGCGCGGTGCCGGCGGCCTGCTCGAGGTGGAATACCGGCTCGGATCCCGGGTCGCGCGGATCCGCGGTCTTCGGGTTCGCGATCGTCGGCAGCGGGAGGAAGCCCCCTCCCCGGTCGAGGGCGTCCCGGAGCGCCTCGAGCCGCAGCCACAGGTTGTTGGCGTTGAAGTAGCAGTACCGCTCGTGGTCCCGGAAGGCTTCCCGGTCTCCGGGGGCGCACTGCGCCGTCTCCCTCAGCACCAGCCGCCCGTCGCTGCGGCGGCGGGCCAGGTGGCCACCCTTCCAGTCCTCGGGCGTGCGCCGGACGACCTCCATGAGAAACGGGGCGCCCGACCGGATGAAACAGGCCAGCAGCGACGGATCGGGACACCCTCCCACGTTGTCCACGTTCGAGACGAAGGCGTAGCGGAAGCCCTTTCCGAGAAGATCGTCGAGCACACCGCTGGTGCCGAGCGCGGTGTAGAGATCGCCGTGTCCCGGCGGACACCATTCGAGATCCGGCCGGTCGGGCACCCGGACGGGAGCGAAGTCGGCGCGGCGTAGCTTGGGCGCCTCGTGCTGCAGGAAGCTCCGGGCGTCCTTGTCCCCCAGCGTCTCCCGAATCGCCGCGTCCGTGGCGAAGCTGTTCATGAGGACCGGACGCACCCCCGCCGCCTCGGCCTGCTTCAGCGCAATGTCGAGAAAGGTCATGCCCTCGGTGGCGTAGAGAAGGGCCTTGGGAGCGCGCATCCCCATGGTGGTCCCGAGTCCGCCGTTCAGGGTGATCGCCACGGTGCGGGCCTGCGCGTCCCGCGGGGCGGCGGCGCCGGGCTCCGCGAACACGGGAAGATCCGTCACGGGGCCGATGGCGCTCTCCGGAACGTCGCAAGGCCCCCGGGAAGCCGACCGGACGCTCTCCAGGAAACCGCGCCGGAACGCCGCGGGCATTCCGCGCCGGCGTAGCGCCGCCTCGATTGCGGGCGCCGGGTTCACGGAGATGCCTCCGCCGATTGCCGACGCCGCCAGACGATCGCCGCCACCGGCAGCAGGGCGGCCAGAACGGTCCAACCGAGCGGCTGGCGAAGGATCCCGGCGAGCAGCGCCAGCAGGAACCCCGCTCCCCAGACGAGCCGCGCCGGGCCGTACCAGCGGGCGTGCCGCGTCGCGAGGAGGAAGTCGCTGGGCGGTACCGCGAGGGCGATGAGACTCGTCCGGAACTCAGGAAGTGGGCTCAGGATCAGCACCCCGGTCCCCACCGTTCCCACGAGCGCCATCAGGACCGCCGCGCTCGTGGCGCCGGTACGCCGGAGTGCGGGCTTCCGCGGCAGCGCGATGAGCATCGCGAGCAGCACCGCGATCCCGAAGAGCCAGGGAAGATAGGGACGGCTCCCCGGATCGGGCGGGAGCAGGTCCCCGTAGCTTCCGGTGTGGAGCCGTCGGGGCGGCGCGTCGAACGCTGCTTCCACGCCGTGGCGAAGCGCGCCCGGCAGGAACATGGCGTCGAACGAAGAGATGGGTTCGTCGGCCACCGACCCCACCCCGACATCCGAGAGCCAGAGCAGCAGGGGATCCTCGTACAGCCCGCGGCGGATGTGCCCGCGGAACGTCGGTTCGCTCCCCGGCCTCTCGAAGGGCAACGGCAGCGGGATCGGCTCGCGCAGCTTTCCGGACGTCGCTTCATCGAGATAGTCCCGAATGCGGCTCGTGCAGTTGTCGTCGAAGTGGTTGTAGATGTACTCGCTCTGGCCGGGTACGAGGTCCTGCGCAATCCGGCCGAGCAGCGCGTCGCGCGCCTCCGGAGCCAGGTCGAGATCCTGGCGGAAAACGCTCCGGTCGTCCCGGGAGTAGACCCTCACCATGTCCTCGTACGCCGACACCGCCATCCAGAACACCGCTTCGCCCCGGAGGGCCTCCTGGACGAGTCCGACCGGCCGCGAGAAGTCCGTGACTCCGTAGTTCAGGCAGCGGTCCCCGACGCAGAGCGCGGCATGCCCCCACTTGCGGAAGACCACCGACTGGTCGGGGCCCATCGTCAGCAGGAAGATGGGCGGGGTGTCCGGCGTCTCGGGCGGCGTCGCCGAATCCTGGCTCCGAGCCGCGGAGCCAGGTAGCGAAACCGCGAGCCCGGCCAGCAACAGCAGAGAGAAACGGGCCAAGACGAAGCGGAATTCTAGTGAGGCGGGGACCCTCTCTATACTCAAAACCGTGCGCATCCAACCCGGACGGAGGAAGCCCGGCGTGCCCCTGCCCTCCGCCCCGACGGATGGGCGGGGCTCGCGTCCTGCGGCTCCGGTGACCGGGCAGGCGCTCATTTTCTGGGATCCGAGGCGTCCGGGCCGGAAGCGGGACGCGATCGACACCGACCAGATCACCCCTTCCGCGGACTGCGTTTCCGAGAGCCTCGACGCGCTCGACGCGCGCTGGAAGGCGGGAGCGTTCCGCCACCTGATGCCGGACTTCGCGGCCCGCGTGCGGGCCGGGCAGAACTTCGTGATCGCCGGCGAGCGGTTCGGAATCGGCTCCTCACGGGAAATGAGCCCGGCGGGGCTTCTCGGGATCGCCCGGGACGCCGGTACCACCCTGGTGCTCGTGCTCGGATCCGGCGTCGGCGACATCTTCCGCCGGAATGCGCTCAACCTCGGGCTCGAGGTGCTCGAATGCCCCGCCGCGGCCGGAGACGCCCGGGATGGGCACCGGTTCACCTTCGATCCGGCGACGCGCCGGCTCGTGAACGACTCGCTCGGCCGCTCCTACGACCCCACGCCCCTTACCGCGCGGGAAGCGGAACTCCGGAGATCCGGCGGCATCCTGACGGCGGGTCGCCGCGAGTTCCTGGCTTCGGTCGAAACCGAACCGGTGGTCGAGTGGCCCGGCCCGAAGGAGCGCGACCGCCTCACCGCGACCGAGCAGATCCTCTGGGCCCACCGGGTGGACCGCCGGGCCGCCGTCTCGGCCGGCGAGAGCATCCTGGTAACGGCGGACCTGCTGCCCGCTTCGGACGGCACGGCGCCTTTCGCGATCCACACGTTCCGGGAGATCACCGGGGGCGCCATCCATCCCCGGCAGGCTGCGATCGCCAACGATCACTTCGTTTTCACCGGGCGCGCGGCGGACGACCGGCAAACCGAGATCAGCCGGAGCTTTGCCGAGGCCGAGGGTCTGCGAGCTCCCTGGTTCGCGACCCCGGGAGACGGCATCTTCCACTTCTACTTCCCCGAGCAGGGACTCGTGTTTCCCGGCGCCGTGATCCCGGGAGCCGACAGCCACAGCCGGGCATACGGCGCCTACGGGGCGCTCGGCGTCGGCATCGGATCGAGCGCGCTCGGCTTCGGCTGGGCCACCGGCAGCGTCCTCCTGACCCCGCCGGCCGCCCGCCGGGTGGTGCTCACCGGCCGGATCCCTCCCTGGTCCTCGGGCAAGGACGTCGTCCTGGCGCTCATCGCGAGGTGGAACGGCGCCGCCGCGGGAACCTCGGTGGAGTTCGTCGACGAGCGCGGCGCCCTGCCGATCACCTGGCGCAACACGATCTGCAACATGATGGCGGAGGCGGAGGCCTGGAACGGGATCTTTCCCTTCGACGAGGTCACGGCGGGGTTCTACGCGGACCGCGGGTCCGGGGACCTCCCCTATCCGCCGCTCACCAGCGGCACTGCCGCGGATTTCAGCGCCGAAGAGGTCTTCGACCTTGCCGGCGTGGAACCGCTGGTTGCGCTTCCCTCGGCGCCCGGGAACGCGCACCCCGCCACCGAGGTGGCGGAGGGCCGCCTCGGGTTCGACCGCGCCTACATCGGATCCTGCACGAACGGCAGCTACGAAGACCTGCTCGCCGCCGCCCAGGTCGTGCGCGCGGCGCGCGAACGCGGACACGACCGGACGCGGGAGAAGTTCGTCATCTTTCCGGGCTCGGGAGGCGTCCGGAAGGCGATCGAAGAGGCCGAGCCGCGCCTTGGAGGGGAACCGGTCGCTTCCGTCCTGCGCTCGGTGGGGGGCGAGATCCGGAGATCGTGGTGCGGTCCCTGTTTCGGTCAGGGCGAAGATGCCCTCGGTCCCGGGATGCGGGCGATCACCTCCTTCAACCGCAACTGGGAGAACCGGATGGGCCGCGGCGGCGAGGGATACCTGGCGAGTCCGGCGGTGGTCGCCGCTTCCGCGCTCCTCGGATACATCGCGCCGCCTTCGGAACTCGGACTGCGCTGGGACCCGGAACGGTTCGGCGGATGATCCGCCTCGGGGAGACCCGGCCTCCGCTTCCGGTAGACCGGTTGCTGGCTGACCGGGCGCCTGGCCCGGAAGCGCTGCCGTTCGACGTGGCGATCGTGGGGGGCGGGCCCGCCGGGCTGGCCGCCGCGATCCGGTTGGCCCAGACCGCGAAGACGGCGGGTGAAGAGCTCTCCATCTGCGTCTTCGAGAAGGCCGCGGAGCTGGGCGGCCACTGCCTCTCGGGAGCGGTGGTCAACCCCGTCGCGTTCCGCGAACTCTTCCCGGAAATGGACGACGACGCGTTTCCGTTCCGGACGCGGGTCGCCCGGGAGAGCGTCTATTTCCTCGGCTCGCGGCACGGAATCCGGGTGCCGACCCCGCCGACCATGCGAAACCACGGCTTCTTCACGGCGTCGCTTTCCGAAATGGCCCGGTGGCTGGGAGAACGGGCCGAAGCGCTTGGGGTCGAGGTATTCCCGGGATTCGCGATCGGGTCGCTGCTCATGCGGGAGAACCGGGTGCTGGGACTCGAGACCGTCCCGGCGGGGCGGCGGCGGGACGGCTCGCCGGGAACGGGCTTCGAACCCGCGACCGAGGTGGCGGCCCGCGTCGTGATCCTCGCCGAGGGCGCGCGCGGTCCGCTGGGACAGGCCTGGCGCTCCCGCCTCGGGATCTCCTCGCCGAGTCCCCCGATCTTCGCGCTGGGGGTGAAGGAACTCTGGAAGTCGGAGAACCCGCCGGACCGGGTCGTTCACACTCTCGGATACCCCCTCCCGCGTTCCGCCTTTGGCGGCGGTTTCCTGTACCCGATGGGCGAGGGGCTGTCGGCGGTGGGGATGGTGGTGGGGCTCGACGCGCCGACCGAAGCGCTCGACGCGCACCGGGCGCTCCAGTTGCTGAAGGCCCATCCCCGGATTGGGCCCCACCTGGAGGGCGGCGAGTGCCTCGAGTGGGGCGCCCGGCTGATCCCGGAGGGGGGCGTCGGCTCGCTCCCGGAGCGGCTGTCGGGCGACGGGCTGCTCCTCGTCGGCGACACCGCGGGCTTCGTGGACGTCCCGTCGCTCAAGGGCATCCACTACGCGATGCTCTCGGGGATCCTCGCCGCCGATGCGGCGGTGGCGCATCTGCGGGCGGGGGTGCCGCTGTCGCTCTACGACGCCTCGCTGCAGGACAGCGAAATCCTGGCCGACCTGCGGCGCAACCGGAACATGCGGCCCGCGTTCCAGCGCGGCTTCTATCGAGGGGCGCTCACGTCGGTGCTCGCCACCCTGACCGCCGGGGCGCTCCCCACGGGCACCCTGCCGGTGGAGGACGATGTCGCGCGGCCCCGGGAAGCCCCGGAGCCCGCTTCTCCCCCGGCGTTCTCGAAGCTCGACGGGGTCTTCCGGTCCGGCAACAACACGCGGGAAGACATCCCCTCCCATCTGGTGGTCCCCGAGCGGTTGCCGCCCGACACCGCCGCGCTCTGGGAGCGGATCTGCCCGGCCGGCGTGTACGAGGCCCGGGACGGCGGACTGACGGTCAACCCGTCCAACTGCGTGGACTGCCGCGCCGCCGATGTCTTCGGCCCCCGCTGGACGCCGCGCGAAGGCGGGGTCGGAACCCGCTGGCGCCGGATGTAGGGTCCGTCAGCTTTCGCGCGACAGGTAGTCGAGCAGGTCGATCGGGGTCAGCAGCCCCACGGCCTTCCCTCCATCGGTCACCACCGTGATCCGGCCCCCGGCAAAGATCTGGGCCAGCTCTTCGAGAGGGCTCGCCGCGTCCAGCGAGGCGATCTTGTCAGTCTTCACGAAGGCGCTGATCGGATCGCTCCGGCCGACCCCGCCGGAGAAGTGGCCCTCCAGCAGCGAGGCCTCGGTGACCACCCCGATGAAGCCGTTCTCGTCCCGGACCGGGAGCTGGGAGACGTCGTGCTTCCGCATCAGCGCCACGGCGTCGCGGACACCCGCGGTCCGGGGAACGCTCACGATCTCCTGGCCGCCCTTGGCCGCGAGCACCTCGCCGACCGTCGCGCCCTCGCGCGGGGACTCGAGGAAACCGTTCTGGCGCATCCAGTCGTCGCTGAAGATCTTGGACAGGTAACGCGCGCCCGAATCGGGCGCGAGCACCACGACGAGAGCGCCCTGAGGTACGCGTGAGGCCGCTTCCAGCGCCGCGACCATCGCGGTCCCGGCGGAGCCCCCCACGAAGAGCCCCTCCTCGCGGGCGAGCCGCCGGGTCATCAGGAAGGAAGCCCGGTCGCCCACCTGGATCACCTCGTCCACCACGGCGAAATCGATGGTGGACGGGATGAAGTCTTCGCCGATCCCCTCCACCTTGTAGCTGCGCGCCTCGCCGATCTTCCCGGTCCGGAAGTACTCGTCGTAGAGCGAGCCCACCGGGTCGGCGCCGACCACCCGGATCTCCGGATTCCGCTCCTTGAGATAACGGCCGGTCCCGGTGATGGTGCCCCCGGTCCCCAACCCGCACACGAGCGTGTGGATCTCGGGCCCCACCTGTTCCCAGAGTTCGGGACCGGTGGTGCGGTAGTGCGTCTCCGGATTCACCGGGTTGTGGTACTGGTTCGCGTAGAGGGCTCCCTCCGTTTCCTCGACGAGACGCTTGGCCACGCTGTAGTAGCTGCGCGGGTCCTCGGGCTCCACCGCGGTCGGCGTCACCACCACCTCGGCGCCGAGCGCCCGGAGCGCCCGGATCTTCTCGTCGCTCATCTTGTCGGGCATCACGAAGATGGAGCGGTAGCCCTTCACTGCGGCAACCAGGGCGAGACCCATCCCGGTGTTTCCGGAGGTCCCCTCGATGATCGTCCCGCCCGGCTTCAGGTCTCCCCGGCGCTCGGCGTCCTCGACGATGGTGATGGCGATCCGGTCCTTCACGGAGCCGCCCGGGTTGAAGGACTCCATCTTCACCGCGATCCGCCCGGGAAGTCCCTGCCCGATCCGCCGGAGTCCGACGAGCGGCGTGTCCCCGACCGTCTCGAGGATCGTCCCGGCGATGGCGGATTCAGGATTCACGGGGTTCTCCTTCGCGAGGCGGAAACGGTAGCGCGCCGCCGGGTGACCGCCGCCCGGCGCGAGCGCAGTTCATTCCCCGCCCATCCAGTGCGGGGTCAGCACCTGGCCGGCGAGCGCCCCGGTCGCCTCGCCGTTCTCGATCGCGAAGACTCCCGCCACCAGCGCGTGCACGATCCCTTCGGCGAGGGCGTGCGGGTTCTCGTAGGTGGCGGCGTGGGGGCCCCCGGGCCAGGCGACCCACCAACCGACGGCGGCACCCACCACGCCCCGCAAAACCCCGGCCTGCAAGCGCACCACCAACACCCCGCGACCCCGGAA
>JAPPGX010000162.1:0-50837 GCA_028877265.1 Acidobacteriota bacterium | reverse complement strand
TCTCTGCTTCTACTCTTTTTTTTTTTTAAAAAAAATTATTGGGGGGGGGGGGGGGTGTTTTTTTTTTGGGGGGGGCCCCCCCCCCCCCCGCTTTCCCCCCCCGGCGGGGGGCCCCCCCACGACCGGGCGCAATCTGCCCGCGGTCATGCATCCGGAACACCGTCGCCGGCAGACTCGTCATTCCGCGGACCGCCTCGGCCAGAGTGAGCACCTCCCGTTCCCGCACGTAGCGGGCGATCCGCCGCGGAAACGCGCCGTAAAAGCGCGGGTGCGGGCGCCCCTCGCCCGCCGGAACCAGGCCGCCGTCCGAGGACGCCATCGTCCACTCGCGGGTCATGATGTGGGCGATGTCCTCCTCCGACATGTTGAAGGACACGAGTCCGGCCCCGCCCGCGTCGAGCAGGCGGAGCGCCGCGTCGATGGGCTCGAGGTCCCACTCCTCCGCCAGATCACTGAGATAGCGGCCTTCGAGCGAGGTGTCCGCCCGGTGGCGGGAGAGAAGCAGCGTTTCGGCGCCGCCCCGCCGCTCGAGCGCCACCAGCATGTCGGCGCGGAGACGCGACCGCTCCCGGGGGTTCGCCAGCCGGTTCTGGAGGGGCGAAGGCATCCCCGGCATGGTCTCCCCGGCGAGCGCCCAGCGCGGAACCAGCGCCCCCACGATGCTCGTTCCGGATGCCTCGTAGGGATACTGGTCCGCGAACACCTCGACCCCCCGGGCGCGGGCAGCGTCGATCGCGGCGGTGGCCTCCCGGCTCAGGCCCCACACCGGAGGACCGAGCGCCTTGAAATGGGTCACCACGCCGCGGATGCCCTGCGCCTCCGCCACCTCGATAACCTCCTCGACCGCCGCGACCAGGCCGATGTTGTAGTCGCTCTCGTCCCGAATGTGACTCACGAACGCGCCGAACGGCGCGATTTCAGCCGCCAGGCGCACGACCTCGTCGTTGGCGGCGTAACTGCCGGGCGCGTAGTAGAGGCCTCCGGTCATTCCGAAGGCGCCGGCATCCATCCCGGCGCGCACCAGCCCGGCCATCCGCTCGAGTTCCTCCCCGGTCGGCGGACGGTCCTCCATCCCGAGCACCTCACGCCGGACTGCCCCGTGGCCGATCATCAGGGCAACGTGGACGCCGATCCCTCCCTCCTCGAAGCGGCGCCGCTGCTCCGCCAGGTCCACGTCGCCACCCCCGTCGGGATTCACCATCACGGTCGTAATCCCCTGCCGGATGACCGGTTCCCCCACGCGGAGCTCGGGCGTGGCGAGCCCGGGGCCGGCATGCGAGTGCGGGTCGATGAAGCCGGGCATGACGGTGAGCCCGGCCGCGTCCACCTCCCGCGTGTCCGCGGGGATCTCGGCGGCGGGAATGACGCCGACGCGAGCGATGCGGTCGCCCACGACCAGCACGTCGCCTCGAACCCAGGGGTTCCCGGTCCCGTCGAGGATCTGGCCGCCCCGGAAGAGCACCGCCGCACCCTCCCCGGTCTCCGGCGGCGGAGCCGTCGAGCAGGCGAAGGCAAGCATCGTCCCGGCCAACGGAAGCATTCGGGATCGGTTCGGCAGGTCGCTCACCCGGTCCATCCTACGGGAACCGACCCATATACTCGCCGGCAAACTTGAACGTGCGAACGGCGGCGATCATTCCCGCACCCGACGGCGGGCCCGAGCTTTCCCGGGTGCTGGCCTCGCTTCCCCACGGCCACCTGCGGGAAATCGTGGTTGTCGGCAGCCCCGGCGCCGACCTCCCCGACACCGCGCGGCGCTACGGAGCCACCGCCGTCGAGGAAGGCCGCCGGGGGTACGGGCGCGCCTGCCTCACCGGGATGGTCCACCTCGCTCCCGAACCTCCCGACGTCGTCGTATTCCTGCGCGGTGACGGCACGGACGACGCCGAGGAACTTCCCGCGGTGCTGTCACCGCTCCTGTCTCCGGGAGTGGACTTCGTCGTGGGTTCGCGGAGCCGGGGGGAACCGGACCCCGGGGCCTATCCGGGTCTGGTCCGCCTCGGACACAGGATCGCGACGCGGCTCATCCTGCTGCTCTACGGCTATCGCTTCACGGATCTCGGGCCTTTCCGGGCCATCCGCTGGCAGGCGTTGTCGCAGTTGGGCCTTTCGGACCCGGACTACGGCTGGCTCGCCGAGATGCAGGTGAGCGCCGCCCGAGCGCGCATCACGACGGTTGAAGTTCCGGTATCGAGCCGGCGGCCCGCCGGAGGAGGCAGCCGGGACACGACCCTCGCCGGCCTGTTCCTCGCGGGCCTCAAGGTCCTGCTGACCGTTCTGCGGCCCCGGAGCACGGATCCCCCGCGCATCCGGGAACCGGAGGCCGAACCGCAGTCCGACTAGCGCAATGTTCCGCCGCACCAAAATCATCGCCACGCTGGGTCCCGCGACGCGCCCCGCCAGGACCATCGAGGCGCTCGTCGACGCCGGGATGGACGCGGCCCGGCTGAATTGCGCCCACGAGACCGCCGCCAGCCTGCAGAGCCGGGTCCGCGCCGTGCGCCGCGCGGCGCGCAAGGCGGGCCGCGCCGTCGCCGCGCTCGCCGATCTGGCGGGACCGAAGATGAGGATCGGTGAGATGCCGGCTGACGGTGTCGAACTGAAACCGGGAGCCCGGTTCGTGCTCACCTCCCGGAATATCGCCGGGAACGCGGACGCCGTTTCGACGACGTATCCCCAGCTCGCCCGGGACGTGCGCCCGGGGGACTTCATCCTGATCGACGACGGGCTGCTGAAGCTCCGGGTTCTCAAGAGCGCCGACGGCGACGTGCAGACCGAAGTCGTGATCGGAGGCATCCTCCTGTCCCGGAAGGGCATCAACCTGCCCGGCGTGCCGCTGTCCGGACCTTCGCTCACGGTGAAGGACCGGACCGACCTGCAGGCGGCGGTGGAGGCCGGGGTGGACTACCTCGCGGTGTCCTTCGTCCAGCGGGCGCGGGATGTCGAGACGGTGAGGGGGCTGCTCGCGCGGCTGGATCGCGAAGACATCCCGATCATCGCGAAGATCGAGCGGCCCGAGGCGCTCGAGAACCTGGAGGAGATCCTCCATGTCTCCGACGGAGTGATGGTCGCCCGGGGCGACCTCGGCGTGGAGACCTCATCCGAGCGCGTTCCCATCGTCCAGAAATGGGTGATTCGCCAGGCGAATTCCCGGGGGAAGATCGCCATCACGGCGACCCAGATGCTGGACTCGATGATCTCCCATCCGATGCCGACCCGGGCCGAGGCTTCCGACGTGGCGAACGCGATCCTCGACGGCAGCGACGCGGTGATGCTCTCCGGGGAGACGTCGGTGGGCGAATACCCCGTCGAGGCGGTGCGGACGCTCGACCGCCTGGCCACCTATACCGAACAGCACGCGGACTTCGGCGAGCTGCCGCACTACCAGGCGCTCATCGACCGCAGCCGGATCGAGCACGCGATCGCCGCCGCGGCCCGCGAGGCGGCCGCGACCATCGACGCCGCCTATATCGTCGCCTTCACCGACTCGGGGGCCACCGTCCGCCAGGTGAGCCGCATGCGGCCGCGCTGCGGGATTTTCGGCTTCACCACGTCGGACCACGTGTTCCGGCGGCTGGCGCTGCGCTGGGGCGTCCGCCCCATGCGCAACCGCCGCTTCCGCAACACCGACCAGATGCTCAGCCGGGCGCTCGACCAGCTTCGCTCCGAACGCTTCGTCGCCTCCGGCGACCGCGTCGTGATCGTCTGCGGGACCCACCAGCTCAGCGGCGCCACGAACATGATGAAGGTGGAGTCGTTCTAGTTCGGGAGCGCCGATCTTCAGATCGGCACGCGGGCCGGAGGCCCGCAAAGCGCGTCGGGCCATGTTTCCCTCATGGCGCACCGGTTTGGAACGCCGGCAGCCGGCGGCGCGGAGCGTCGCGCACGTCGTGTCTCCACAGCGCCTTCGCGGCACGCTTTTCCTTGCTCTCATTCACGCCGGCAGGTTGACGCGAAACAGGCGGATTGCTAGCGTCACCTGCCTTCCATCCGCCGGGCGTGACTTCATTCACCCAACGGCGGCACCCGGGAACGGGCGATTAACTCAGCGGGAGAGTGCTACCTTCACACGGTAGAAGTCGCAGGTTCAAATCCTGCATCGCCCACCACCGGCAATCCGTAGCGCGTCACGCCATTGCTACCCGGACACGGTCGCCGTCCGCTGCCGCCCGCACTTCACGCGCAGCAGCCCTACGCGCTTCCGCCCGCCTGCGGCGGGCTGTGCCGGCTGAAGCCGGCGTTCCAAGCCGGTGCGCCCTTCTTCCCGATCGGCGGCGTGCGCTTCGCCTCCCTACGGTCGGCGATGCCGGCCGGAGGCCCGCGCTCCTAGAGAAAGCCCGCCAGGAAACGTCCCCACATGGGGGCGAGGGTGGCCTTGAGCGCCACGTCGGTGACCAGGAGTCCGCCCGCGACGGCTATCAGCCGGCGGCGTCCCGGTTCGAGCGGGGCGGCGGTCTTGCCGAGCCGCCGGACCAGCGGCTCGGCGCAGACGACCCCGAGGATCACGAACGCGGCCACCCGGCAGAGGGCCCAGGGGAACCAGGCGAGGGCCGATGGCACTCCGCTCGACGCCAAGGCGTACGAAGCCACGAAGAAGTCCATGAAGTTCAGCATCACCGCGCCCATCAGGAGGCCGAGCGCGCCCCCGCTCACCAGGGAGAGCGGCACGAAGATGGCCAGCCGCTGCAGATGGATCGGCAGGAAGAGCCGGAGGTCCCCCTCGGCGCCCTCTCCGGTGGCCAGCCAGGCCAGCATTTCCTCGCTGTAGCCGGCGCCCCGGAACACCGCGGCCTCGGCGGCAGCCGGCGCCATGGCCATCGCGATCGGTCCGAAGACGGCCAGCGCGGCGGCCCAGCCGAGCATCAGCCGCACCGCCTCCGCTCGCCGCCCCTCGCCCAGATACCGCCAGAGTCCGTGTATCGCCGGAGCCGCGAGCAGCAGCGGCAGCAGCCAGCGGGCGGCTCCGAGGCCCATCGACCCCACCCAGAGTCCGAGCGCATAGGCAACCGGGACCCCGCCCACGAGCATCAGCAGGTCGCGCCGGAAGGAGAGAGCGGGTTTCATGCGGACGAAGGGTATCCGGCTTCGTCGTCCGGTTTTCCGGAGGATTCCTAGGCCTGTTTCAGCTCGAGCAGGACCCCACCGGCGCTCGCCGGGTGGATGAAGGCGACCAGGTGTCCCCCCGCCCCGCGGCGCGGCTCACGGTCCACGAGCCGTACGCCGCGCGCGGCGAGAGCGGCCAGCGTTTCGTGAATGTCCTCGACTTCGAAACACACGTGATGGAGCCCCTCGCCGCGGCGATCCAGGTAGCGGGCGACCGGACTGTCAGCGGCCGTCGGTTCCAGCAGTTCGAGCAGACCCCCGGCCGGCGCCCGTTCACCCTCCGGAGCCAGGAAAAGCGCCAGGACCCCGAACTCGTCCACTCGGTAGCGGCCCGTTTCGCGCAGCCCCAGCAGGGATCGCCAGAGTTCGGCCGCCCCGCTTCCGTCCTTCACCGCGATGCCGACGTGGTGCAGGCGGATCGCCGGACCCGGTGTTTCCGGGGCCGATGCGTCCGCACCCGCGGGTTCCGAACGATCGAGCGGGGGACGCGCCTCGAGTTCGGTTTCCGCCGCCGCCCTCAGATCCTCCACCCCAGTGCCGTCGCGCGCCGAGGTCAGAAACACGGGACCCCGCCGCAGGGCCCGGAACGAAACGGCCATCGCCTCCCCGCCGGGCCGGTCCGCCTGGTTCACCACCACGAAGTCGGCCACCTCGAAGAGTCCCGCCTTGGCGGCCTGCACCGCATCGCCAAGACCGACCGCGGTCACCGCGATGCCGAGATCGGCGAGGCCCAGGGCCGCGTCGTCCCCCTGCCCCACGCCGGCCGTTTCGAGCAGGATGCGCTCCGCGCCGCCGGCCGCCAGCAGCCTCAGCACCGCGGGAACCTCGGGGGCCAGACCGGCGTCCGCGGCGCGGGCCGCCATGCTCCGGAAGAAGACCGCCCCCGAGTCTCCGGTGAACCGCACCCGGTCGCCGAGCAGGGCGCCTCCCGTCCTGGGGCTCGAAGGGTCCACGGCCAGCACGGCGACCCGAAGGCCCGCTTCGGCAAGGGACGCCGCCAGCCGGTTCACCAACTCGCTCTTTCCCACTCCGGGCGGACCGGTCAGGGCGATCACCCGGGCTCGCGGCGGCCAGTCGAGCGCCAGTGCGGCTTCGCGGGCTCCCGCGGTTCCGCCTTCGACGAGGGTGATGGCGCGGCCCAGCGCGCGGCGGTCACCGGCCGCCAGTTCGCGGAAGACCCCGGAGCCGCGGTCCGCGTCGGAATCCAGGGCAACCCCTCCGGGCAAGGTCAGGCGCCGACCCGGCCGAGCAGGGGACGGGCGATGAGCAGCCGCTGTATCTCGGAGGTCCCCTCCCCGATGGTCATGAGCTTCGCGTCCCGGAGGTAACGCTCGGCCGGGTAGTCCCGGATGTATCCGTAACCCCCCAGCACCTGCACGGCGCGGTTCGTCACCCGGACCGCGGTTTCGCTGGCATGCAACTTGGCCATCGCCGATTCGCTCTTCGTCCTCGCGCCGGAGTCCTTGAGCGCAGCCGCCCGTTGGATCAGAAGGTGTGAGGCCTCGATCTCCAGGCTCGAGTCCGCGAGCGGGAACCGCACTCCCTGGAAGTCGGTGATCGGCCGGTCGAATTGGCGCCGCTCCCGCGCGTAGGCGACGGCGCATTCCAGCGCGGCCCGCGCGATGCCGAGCGAAAGCGCCGCGATGCTGATCCGGCCCCCGTCGAGCACCTTCATCGCCGCCTGGAACCCCGTACCCGCCGGCCCCAGCCGGTTCTCGTCGGGCACCCGACAGTCCTCGAAGACCATTTCGGAGGTGTCCGACGCTCGGTGCCCAAGCTTCTTTTCCTTCCGGCCGGCGCGGAATCCGGGAGTCCCGCGCTCCACGATGAAGGCGGAGATCCCGTGGGTCCTGCGGTCCGGATCGCTGGAAGCCATGCAGATGGCGATGTCCGCCTGCGAACCGTTGGTCGTGAAGGTCTTGCTCCCGTTCAGGATCCAGTCGTCGCCGTCCCGGACCGCGGTGGTGCGGGTTCCGCCCGCATCGCTGCCGGCCTCCGGCTCCGTGAGGCTCCAGGCTCCCAGAGCTTCACCGGTAGCAAGCGGAACGAGGTACCTGGCCTTTTGCGCTTCGGTCCCCTGCTCGTAGATGTGATTCGCGGCGAGCGACACATGCGCCGCCACCGTGATCGCCACCGAGGCGTCGGCACGGGCCAGCTCTTCGACCAGCACCGCGTACTCGGTGTAGTTGAAACCGGCGCCGCCGTACTTCTCGGGGAAGATGGGGCCCAGGAAACCCAACTCGCCGAGTTTCCGGACGGTTTCGCCGGGAAACGACTCTTCCTCGTCCCAGCGCGAGGCGTGCGGCAGGATCTCGGTGGCCGCGAATTCGCGGACGGCCCGCCGGATTTCGGCCTGTGTTTCGGTGTCGTGGATGCAGATGGACGGTGCGCTCAAATCGACCGGAGTCTAGTTTGCGAGGTCGCGGTTACTGGACCTCGAAGGGGAGCCGGTTCACCGCCAGGCGGCCGTTCGAGACCACCGCCACCACGTCCTGGATCGCCGCGATGTGCTCGATCGGATCCTCCGCCACCACGATGAGGTCGGCTTCCTTCCCCGGCTCGATGACGCCGGTGTCCCCGGCGATGCCCAGCAGTTCGGCGGCGTAGAGGGTCGCTCCCCGGATCGCTTCGATCGGACCGAGCCCGATCTTCACGAAGTTGGCCACCTCGACGCCGACCCGGCTCACGCTCTCCGGTCCGTAGGGGGTGTCGCTCCCGGCAACCACCCGGACGCCGACTTCGTGCGCCATCCGTATCGTCCGCTCCAGCCGGGGCCTCATGAAGTCAGCGCGCACGTCCAGCAGCGGGTGGTCGAAGTCGCCGCCCGGTTCGTCGAGGTCGACGACCGTCGTGTAGGTGGGCACGAGCACCGTGCCGCGCTCCGCCATCAACTCCAGCGTCTCCCGGCTCAGGAAGGTGCCGTGCTCGATGCTGGCGACCCCCGCCAGCACGGCGGCGCGGGCGCCCTCGTCGCCGTGTGCGTGGCACATGACCGGAAGGCCGTGGGCGGTCGCCTCCTCGACGATCGCCCGGAGCTGCGCTTCGGTGGCGATCTGCTGCCGGGGATCCGTATTGGGCAGGCCCGCCCGTCCGGTGGCCGCGGTCTTGATCGTCCGCACGCCGTTTTCGGCGTTCACCCGCACCAGCATCTGGAGCTCCTCGTCGCTGCTGATGACCGCCGGCATCCCGAAGAAGCTCTCGGAGGCGACCCGGCCTTCGCCGAGGCCGCGCGACACCAGCACGCCGGACCCGAGGTAGTCGGGGCCGTCGAGGTGCCCGGCGGCGACCATCCGGCCGATGGCCACGTCGCGATACGACCCCACGCTGGCGCTCCGGAGCGTGGTCGCACCGGACTCCAGCGCCCGCCGTACCTGGGAGAGTTCGGTGGCGTGGGTGTGGGCATCGATGAACCCCGGGAGCACGAACTTGCCGCTCACGTCCAGCGTTTCGACGCCCGCCGGTGGCGCGTCCGGACCCACCGAGAGGATCCGGCCGTCCCCGATGAGCACGTTCGCGGAGGACATCGTTCCCTCGCGGACATCCAGGACGGAGCCGCCCACGACCGCCAGATCGGCCTCCTGGGCAGCGGCGGGAAGCACCAGGACCAACGACAGGCAGAAAAGGATGAGACGCACTCGCAGGAACCTCCGGGCTCCGCACGGTACCAGTGGCCGCCGAGCGCCAGCCGGCTCCACCGCCTCGCGAGCGGGCCGATGGGCGGAGAGACCGTTACGCTTGGGGGCGCCGATCACGCTGGCGAAAGGACGGGAGAGGCATGCGGAGAGACCATCGGCCAGAGAGCCCCCCTGAGCGCGGATCCAGCCGCGCCACCCCCCGATGGGGGATTGCCGCCCTCCTGCTTCCCCTCGCGTTCGGGGCCGGCGGGGTCGCGGTCGCCGAGCCACCATCCGACGATCCCGTCCGGGTCGTCATCGAAACCGAAGTGGGCGCCTTCGAACTGGAGGTCGACGTGGACCGGGCTCCCGTGACAGCCAGCAACTTCCTCCGCTACCTGGACGGCGGGCAGTACGACGGCGGCACGTTCTTCCGCACGGTGCATGCCGAGAACCAGCCCAACGACTCCATCCGGATCGCGGTCATCCAGGGCGGCCGAAATCCCGATGCGGAGGCGGAGAGCTTCCCCGCGATCGCGCTGGAGCGGACCAGCGAGACGGGACTCAGGCACGTTGACGGAGCTGTCTCGATGGGGCGCACCGGCCCGGACACGGCCACCGACAGTTTCTTCATCTGCATCGGAGACCAGTCGTCGCTCGATTTCGGAGGCATGCGGAACCCTGACGGACAGGGGTTCGCCGCGTTCGGCAGGGTGATCGAGGGCATGGACGTTGTGCGGGCGATCCACGCCGCGCCGTACGAGGCCCAGCGGTTGACGCCGCCGGTGCGGATCGGGAGGGCGTACCGGAAGGAGTGAGGGAGGGGTCTGCCGGGACCCCGGACCCGCCGCTATTCGACGACCTCGAAGGGAAGCCGGTTCACCGCCAGGCGGCCGTTCGAGACCACCGCCACCACGTCCTGGATCGCGGCGATGTTCTCCAGGGGGTCCTCCACGACCACGATCAGGTCGGCTTCCTTCCCCGGCTCGATGACGCCCGTTTCCTCGGCGATCCCGAGCAGTTCCGCGCTGTAGAGGGTCGCCCCCCGGATCGCTTCGATGGGGCTGAGCCCGACCTTCACGAAGTTCGCGACTTCCACCCCGATGCGGCTCACGCTCTCCGGGCCGTAGCTGGTGTCGCTCCCGGTGATCAGCCGAACGCCGAGTTCCTGCGCCATCCGCATCGTCTGCTCCATGCGGGGCACCATGAAGTCGGCCCGCAGGGTCAGCACCGGGTGGTCGTAGTCCCCGCCCGGCTCGTCGAGGTCGACAAGGGTGGTGTAGGTGGGGACGAGCGCCGTGCCCCGTTCCGCCATCAACTGGAGCGTCTCCCGGGTCAGGAAGGTGCCGTGCTCGATGCTCGCGACCCCGGCCAGCACCGCCGCGCGGGCGCCCTCGTCGCCGTGCGCGTGGCAGAGCACCGGAATCCCGAGCGCGGTGGCTTCCTCCACGATGGCCCGGAGCTGCGCCTCGGAGAAGACCTGCTTCCTCGGGTCGGTGTCGGGCAGGCCGGCCCGCTCGGTGGCCCGGGTCTTGACCGCCCGGACGCCGTTCTCGGCGTTCACCCGCACCAGCATCCGGAGGTCCGCGTCACTGCGGATGTCGTCCGAGATCCCGTAGAGACTCTCGGAGGCAAGCCGGGCTTCTCCGAGGTTCGGGGTCACGAACACACCGGCCCCCAGGTAGTCGGGGCCGGCGAGATGCCCGGCGGCCACCATCCGGCCAATCGCTACATCGCGATAGGAGCCGACGCTCGCACTCCGCAGCGTGGTCGCTCCGGACTCGAGGGCCCGCCGCACCTGGGAGAGCTGGGTTGCGTGGGTGTGGGCGTCGATGAATCCCGGGAGCACGAACTTGCCGCTGACGTCGAGGGTCTCGATGCCGTCCGGAGGCGTCTCGGGGCCCACCGAGAGGATCCGCCCGTCCCCGACGAGGACGTTCGCCCGGGACATGGTCCCCTCGCGGACGTCCAGCACCGAACCGCCGACGAGAGCCAGGTCCGGTTCCTGGGCGCTTGCGGGAAACGCGGTCCCGGCCAAGAGTGCGAGCGCGATGAACAGGCGATGGGTCATGGGGAACCTCCGAAACCCGGAAAGTATCCCGCAGGCCTTTTCCGTTTCCCGCGCGAACTGCCGTATCGTCGGCACGCATGAAGCTGCGGCGCGACCCGCTCAGCCACCCCTGGCTCTTTGTCGTCATCGCGGCGCTCTACGGGTTCTCGATCCCCTGGTGGTTCGGGGAGGAGAGGCCGTCCATCGTGCTGGGGCTGCCGTCCTGGGCCGTGGTCTCCCTCACCTGCACCTTCGCGGTGAGTTGCCTGGTCTCATTCGCCGCGCGCCGGCTCTGGGACGACGGGAAAGACTGACCCGTGAGTTTCGGATCCGCCGTCGTCGCCACCCTCGCGGCCTACATTGCGGTGCTGGCCTTTCTCGGTATCCGGGCGCGCGCCGCCCGCGCCTCGGAATCGCTCGCCGACTTCTACCTGGCGGGACGCGGACTCGGCGGAGTGGTGCTCCTCTTCACCCTCTACGCCACCCAGTACAGCGGGAACACCCTGGTCGGCTATCCCGGCGAGGCGTACCGGGTCGGGTTCCCGTGGGTGATGAGCGTCGGCTTCATGCTGGCCATCGTCGTCGTGTACCTGGTGATTGCGCCGCGACTCCGCGCCTCCTCGGAGCGCCATCGCTTCGTGACGCCGGCGGACTGGCTCGACCACCGGTTCGGGCATCCCGGACTCACGCGGGTCACCAACCTGGTGATGGCGGCGGCCATCGCGAACTACCTGCTCGCCCAGCTCATGGCCATGGGGCACGTGGTGGCCGGGCTCTCGGACGGCGCCATCCCGTACGCGACCGGGGTGCTGGTGCTCACCGCGGCGATCCTCGGCTACGAACTCCTCGGCGGCCTGCGGGCCGTCGCCTGGACCGACTGCCTCCAGGGGATCCTGCTCGCGATCGGGCTCGGCGGGCTGCTGGCCGCGACCGTGTTCTCGGGAGAAGGCATCGGTGAGGCAACCGCCTGGGTCCTCGACAACCAGCCGGCCAAGGCGTTCCGGCCCGACGCCGTCACGCAGGCCACCTGGGCCAGCACCCTGCTGCTGATCGGGTTCTCGGGCGCCGTCTATCCGCAGGCCATCCAGCGCATCTTCGCGGCCCGGAGCGGCGCGTCGCTCCGAAAAGCGCTCTCGGTGCTCGCGTTCCTCCCCTTCCTCACCACCCTGCCCGTCTTCCTGGTCGGCATCCTGGCGCTCCCGCGGTTGAGCGGGCTCAGCGGCGTCGCTGCCGACCAGGTCCTCCCGGCCCTCCTGCGCGGCTGGGCATCCGAGTCCGAGTGGATGTTCTGGATGTGCATCCTGACGGTGGTGGGCGTCGTGGCCGCCATCATGTCGACCGCGGACTCAGTGCTGCTAACCCTTTCCTCCATGCTCGCCAAGGACTTCGTGGCCCCGGTGCTTCGCCGCCGGAGCGGTGGAGCGGTGGAGGAGGCGCGCATCACCCGCATCGGGAAGGGCTTCTCACTGGCCATCATGGGCGTGCTGGTCGCCATCGCCCTGACCCCCCGCATCAGCCTCTGGGGTCTGTTGGAACTCAAGATGGAACTGCTGGTGCAGGCGGCGCCGGTCTTCGTCCTCGGACTCACCTGGCCGCGCCTTTCGGCGAAAGCGGCGCTGGCCGGCGTGATCTGCGGGACCCTGCTGGCCGCCGGTCTCACCCTCGCCGGCTACGGGAAGATCGCCGGGGTGCACGCCGGCCTGCTGGGGGCGATGCTGAATGCCGCGGTAGCGGTCGCCGGCTCCCTTGCCTTCCGCCCGCGCGGCGGTTGACCTGACGCCTGGCCCCTACCCGGCGGCGACGTCGCGCCAGGCCCGCCCGTAGATGTCGGCGCGCACATCGAGATAGCCGGGGTATTGCCGCCGGGCACGCTCCAGCGCGTCTTTCTCCAGGGTGACGACGGCTACCGGGTCCTTGGTCTCGAGCAGTACTTCGCCGGACGGGCCGGAGACCATCGACGGCCCGCCGATGATGCCGCCCGACCGGATGCCGGGACGGTTCACCGACACCACCCAGGCGCAACTGGTCACGGCACCGGCGCGCAGCACGAGCCGCCAGCGCTCGTAGGACTCCGCCGGGGTCGCCCGCGGCACCAGGATCACCTCGGCCCCCATCGCGGCGAGCGCATTGCACCCCTGGGGCCGGTTCGCGTCCGAGCACACCTGCACGCCGATCGCGAATCCGCCGACGTCCACCGGCGCGTGCAGGCGGTCGCCCGGCTCGTAGTGGTGCGCTTCCCAGTAGCCCTCCTCGTCGGGGAGGTGGATCTTCCGGTAGCGCAGCCGTTCCTTGCCGGCGGGATCCAGGAGCAGGGCGGTGTTGTGCCGGCGGCCACTCGCCGGATCCCGCACGATCGCTCCTCCGAGCACCGCGAGCCCCACCGTCCGGGCGGCCGCGGCGAGCGCGCTCGCGCGCGGGCCGGCGGGAGGCTCGGCATCGGTATCGGACGGCGTGCGGGTCGCCGGCGCCCACCGGTTCAGCGGCAGTTCGGGGAGCACCGCAAGCTGCGCTCCCCGAGCCCGGGCGTCGCGCAGCCGCGCCAGCAGACCGTCGTACTCCTCCGGCTCGGGGAAAACGTCGGTGATGAGGGCGACGGTGAGCAGCCGCGAATTCACGGACTACCCTTCACCTCCGGCCCGGCCGCTATTTGCCCGGCTGGAGCGGAAGGAGGAGCGCGGAGGGACGTTCCGCCGAATGGTGGATCACGTTCTCCGCCGGAACCATGCGGGTGTGACGGCCGAGCGGCTCACCGGTGTTGGGGTTGGGATCGAAGCGCGGGAAGTTCGAACTGGAAACCTCGAGCCGGATCCGGTGGCCCGCCCCGAAGCGGTTCGCGGTCGGGAAGAGGGTGATCTCCAGTTCGTAGATCTCCCCGGGAGTCATCAGCGATTCGGACTCCCGGGAGTCCCGGTAGCGGGCCCGCAGGATGCCGTCCGTGACGTTGAGATCGAACCCCTCGGGGAAGTCCTGGCTCGGGGGATAGACGTCCACCAGCTTGGCGGTGAAATCGGTGTCGGGAGCGCTTGACGAAACCCACAGGCGCGCAGCGACGGGACCGACCACCTCCACGTCCTCCGGCAGCGGTTCGGTCTCGAAGACCAGGACGTCGCCGCGGTCCGCGGTCCGCCGGCCGTCCACTTCGGAGCCGAAGAAGCCGTTCTCCGAGCCGCCGGAGAGCGACCGGAAGGTCCGCTCGCGCTGGTCGTAGCCGCCCCGCTTCAGCGCCCCCGAGAAGGCGCCGCCGATCGTGGGCACCGGGTGTTCGGGATCGTAGGTGTATGCCGAGGATCCTTCGTCCTCATCCGGCGCCTCGGGGGTCAGGCCGCCCCCCGCGCGCAGGTGGAACGGCGTCACCTCGGTCCCCGCCAGGGGCCAGGTGGTCGCGGTCCGCCACTCGCCGCCGTGGAAGAGCCGGCCGCTCTCGTCCCGGTGGCCGTCGCCGCCGCCCATCACGAACAGGGTCACGGCGCCGGGTGCTTCCAGCCGATCATCGCCGAACGGCGCAAAGCTCCCCTCCCCCTTCAGCCGGGCGTCGAACCAGCGCAGGTGGAACTCGCGGGCGAAGTCCCCGATCGCCGCCGCCTCGCCGAACTCGATGTCGCCGGCGTAGGACCGGCTGTTGCCCCCGTGGGTCCACGGTCCCATGACAAGCGTCATGGGCGCCGACTTCACCCGGGAGAGCTCGAGGAAGCTCTGGATGGTGCCGGGAGCGTAGGAGTCGTACCAGCCGCCGACGTGGAGCATCGGGATGTCCGAACTCGCCTCGTAGTACTCGGCCCAGTTGCGGCCGATGCCCCGGAAGTAGTCGTCGTAGTCCCCGTGGTTCTGCATCTCGAGGTAGTAGTCCTCGAAGTTCGGGGCGGCGGACAGGGGGTTCTCGCCCTTCCGGAACGGCGTGTCCGGGAACCAGTCGGCGGGGCCCTCCGCTTCCAGCCGGGCGCGAACGCTCGGCTCGTCGGTCACCGCGGCGAGCTGGCTGTGCGCCCAGCCGAGCTGCTGCCCCAGCTCGAAGGCGCCGTGATTGCGCACCTTGTGGGTCCAGGCGTCCGACAGGCCCCCCATGGTCAGCACCAGGGTCTCGAGGCCGGGCGGGCTCAGCTTCGCCGCATCGGCCTGGGTGTGGGCCCCGTAGGAGGTGCCCCACATGCCCACGGACGGCAGCGCGTAGTCGAGCCCGGTGATCCACTCGATGGTGTCGAAGCCGTCGGGGGCGTCGAACTCGTGGTACTTCTGGAAGAGGCCCTCGGAGAAGTAGAGGCCGCGCATGTCCTGGACGACCACCACGTAGCCGTGGGAGGCGAACCAGCGCGCCTGCCCGGAGAGACGCTCGGACGCCTTGTTGTAGGGGGTGCGATGGAGGAGCACCGGAAAGCGCTCGTCCACCGGCTCGCCGCCGGCGGAGGGCCGGTACACGTCGGTCGCGAGGCGCATGCCGTCCCGCATGGGAACCATGAAGTTCTCTTCGACCTGGACCGCCTCGTAGGGCGGCGCGGACCTTTGGCCCGGATCCGGAGCGTCTTCGGTTCCGCACGCGGCTAGAGCGGCGGCGCCCAGCAGGGCGAGCGCGCGGAGGGTCATGCCGCGGCTCCCGCGGGAGCACCCGAGAGGGCGCTCACGAGACCTGTGACCCGCGGCGCCTCGTCCACCCGTTCGACCTGCATGAGCGCCTCCTCGATCCGGTCCGGGGGGAGAGCGCCGGCGGCGCAGTCCCGGAATTTCGCCCGCAGCTCGTCCCGGGTGAGCGGCCGTTCCGGACCACCGGGATAGACGTCGGCCTCCACGTTGAGCACCGAGCCGTCCTTCAGCGTCACGTCCATCGCGCTCCGCATCCGGTCGTAGCCCCGGGCGTCGATCTCGGGATCGAACTCCACCGAGACCCGCCGCATCATCTCCACCACTTCCGGAGAACGGACGCAATCGTCCGTGAACTCAGCGAGCCCGACCCGGCGGCGGAGCACCGCGCTCGCGAGCAGGAACGGGACGGAGAACTTCCCTTCGAGCGCGTTCTGGGGATCCAGGTAGCGGAGCGGATTGAGGATGTTCCGTCCCGCCCGGAACGTGATCCGGTCGATGTCTCCCGGAGCGAGATCCTGGGTCCGGACGAGCTCCAGGAGCGCGGCAAGGCTCGGGTGGCTGAGGCTGCCGCAGGGGAACATCTTCACCGAGACGCCGGGATCGAGCAGCGTGTAGGGATTGCCGAGATTCAGCCGTTCCGGGTCGAAACCGCCCCCGAACACCCGGAAGAAGCCCCACGGAGCCTCGAGCGCGTCGTGGCCCGAGGTGTAGCCCCGCGCCGCGAGGTCGACCGCGAGGATTCCGTTCTCCGCCGCCCGGCCGGCGTGGAGCGGCTTCGTCATGGTGCCGAAGCCAAGCCGGATTCCGGACGCGAGGCTCGCGGTGATCCCGAGCGCCATGGCTAACTCGCCCCGGGTCAGCCCGGCCAGCTTCGCCGCGGTGGCCGCCGCCCCCATCGCGCCTACGGTCGCTGTCGAATGGAATCCCTCCATGTAGTGACGCGGATGGATGGCTTCGGAGATCTTGCACTCCACCTCGAAGCCGATCAGGAACGCCTCGAGAAGCTCGGCCCCGGAGGCGCCCTCCCGCTCGGCGACCGCGAGGCCCGCGGCCAGCGGCGCCACCGTGGGATGGGTGAGCAGCCCGAAGATCCGGTCCGGCGCGTTCGAGAGCTGGGTGTCGTCGAAGTCCGGCGCGTGACCCGCCGTGCCGTTGGCGCGCGCCGCGAGCGAGGCGGGCGCCCGGAGCCCGGCGGGACCGAGGATCGCCGCGTCGGGACTCCCACCCTGGGAGGCAATCTGCTCCTGAACGATGCGGGAGCAGTCGTCGGTCGAACCGGCGAGCATGACGCCCACCCCGTCGGTGACGCAGCGCCGACCCTCCACGAGGAGCGCGTCGGGAAAATCCTCGATCGTCGTCTCGAGGATGAAATCGATGACAGTCGCGGTTTCGCTCACTGGTCCTGTTCTCTCCGATGGGCGGTGACGTTTTGCGGCGCAAAGGGTAAGGGAAGCGGCATCAGGCGCCGCGCCCGCTACCGCGTGACGGGTTCACGCCCCTCCCCTCCCGAGCCGCAGCCGGCTCCGGAGCGCCGGGGCCGCGAAGCTGATCACGGCAAGCCCGATCAGAACGAGGCTGATCGGGCTTTCGAGGAAGACCGTGTGCGAGCCTGACGACAGCGCCAGCGCCCGGCGGTAGTTCGTCTCCACCATCGGCCCCAGGATCAATCCGAGGACCGCCGGCGCCAGGGGGTACCCGCGCCGCAGCATGAGGAACCCGACCAGGCCGAAGAAGAGCGCGAACCAGGCGTCGGCCAGGTTGCCCCGGAGCACGAAGGCGCCGATCAGGGAAATGCCGACCACGAGCGGCATCAGGATCCGGGGACGGAGGCTCACCACCCGCACCCAGAGCGGGATGCCGAGCCTCCCGACCCCCAGCATGAAGACAACCGCCACGATGAACCCCGCGTAGAGCGCGTACACCAGCGAGGCCTGCTCGGTCATCAGCAGGGGCCCTGGCGCGACTCCCTGCACCGTAAGGCCTCCGAGAAGGACCGCCGCGCTCGCCGAGCCGGGAATCCCGAGGGCCAGCAGCGGGATCATGGCCGCGCCCACACAGGCGTTGTTCGCGGCTTCCGGCGCCGCGATTCCCGCCGGCTCTCCGGTGCCGAAGCGTTCCGGAGTGCGGGACACCCGGCGTTCCTCGTTCCAGGCCACGATGGAGGCGATCGTGGCGCCGGCCCCCGGAATCGCGCCGATGATCCCGCCGATGGCCGAGCCGCGGAGGATGGGGCGCCAGAGCCGGAAGAGGTCCCGGAAGGCCGGCAGCGCCCCCCGTATCCCCTCGGTTCCCAGCACGTTCTCACGGTGGCCGGACACCCCATTCAAGGCTTCGGCAATCGCGAAGAAACCGATCAGCATGGGCACGAGGCCGAGTCCGTCCATCAGGACCGTGGTTCCCAGCGTTAGCCGGGGGGCCCCGGTGAGGACGTCGAGACCCACGATGAAGGCGAGCAGGCCCAGCAGAGCGCTGACGATCCCTTTGAGGGGATCGGTTCCGACCAGGTTGGCCACGATCGCCAGTCCGAACACTCCGAGAGCGAAGTACTCGGGCGGCCCGAACGCGATGGCCGCGCGCGACAGGGGCCCGAGCGCGGCCACGAGCAGCAGCGTTCCGACAATCCCGCCGCTCATGGAGGCGAAGAGGGAAATCCCGAAGGCCCTGCCCGCCTCCCCCCGGCGGGTCATCGCATAGCCGTCGAAGGTCGTGGCGAGCGCGGGAGAGCTCCCGGGGACGCCGATCGCAATCGCGGTGATGGAGCCGCCGTACTCCGCCGCCATGTAGATGGAGATCATCATCAGGAGCGCCGGCGTCGGCTCCAGGGCAAAAGTGACGGGCAAGACCAGCGCGAGGCCGACCGTCGAACTGAGGCCCGGCACCGCTCCGGCGAATACGCCCAGCACGCTGCCGCCGAGAAGCGCCGCCAGGTTCGCCGGCTGGAGCGCGGTCGCGAGCCCCTGTGCGAATTCCGTCACGGCAGAGGCACCCCGAGCGTGACCACGAACAGCAGGTGGACGAAACCGCCGAACGCGAGCGAGACCGCGATCAGGATCCACGGGGAACGCTCACCGGAGAGCCACATGAGGCCCAGGATCAATGGGGGAAGCGCGGCCAGGTGCCCGATCAGCGGCAGCATCAGGAGGAAACCCGCAACCCAAAGGACCGCCCCGCCGAGCCGGAGCACCCCCCCGCCCTCCATCCTCGCGCTGGCCGGCTCCCTGGAAGGCCGGAGGGCCAGGACGGCCGAACAGCCGATCAGCAGGAAGGCCACGAGCCCCGGGAAGAACGCCGGACCGGGCACGCCTTCGATGAGCGGCGCCGGATAGGCGCGGGCGTCGAGCAGGACCCCCGCCCCCAGGAGGGCGACCAGTCCTGCCTCCACGAAGGCAGCCGGCCGGCGGGAGCCCTCACTCATTCATCAAGAGGCCCAGCCGCCCGAGCAGCGCCCGGCTGGTATCGACTTCCTCGGCGATCCAGGCCCCGAAGGCGTCCGAATCCTCCATGACCGCGTACTCCATCGCCGCCCGGGCCATGTATTCCTCGAAACCCGCCGTCCGGATGGTCGCGAGCAGCCGCTCCCGGAGATCGGCGCGGACCTCCGGGGCGAGGCCGGGAGGCCCCACCACGCCCCGCCAGTGGACCGGCGTCAGGTCGTAGCCCCCGTCCAGGTAGGTGGGCGTGTCCGAGAGCGCGGTCAGCGGAAGCGCCACCGCCAGCACCCGCATCGTGCCGGCCCGCAGGTGTTCCCGCACGATGTTGTAGTTGGTGTGCACCGCGTCGGTATGGCCCCCGAGCGCCGCAACGACCGCATCGCCTGAACCCTCGTAGGCGATCCAGCGGATATCGGGATCGCCCGCGGCGGCGCGCAGGCGTTGGAACCCGAGGAAGTGCGCCGAGGCGGCCCCGAAACCGGACATCGAAACCTCTCCCGGCCGCGCCCGAGCGGCTTCGATGAGGTCGTCGAGCGTCCGGAACGGGCTGTCCTCCCGCACGGCCACGAGGAAGGGATCGACCTGGATCCTGAGGATGGGCGTGAAATCGCCGGGAGCGAACGGAATCCGTCCGGTGGCCATGTTGACGGTGCCGCTCGCGGTGAACACCCCGAGCACGTGCGGATCGCCGGCGCGGCCCTTCAGGTACTGCATCCCCGCAGCCCCCGCGCCCCCCTGCCGGGTCATGACCGTGACCCGCTGACCCTCGAAGTGGTCCGGGGCGGCATCGGCAAGCGCCCGCGCGAGCAGGTCGCTCGGCCCTCCCGGAGTGGCCCAGGAGACGATCTCGATCGCACGGTTGGGAAACGGCGCTTCTCCCGTAGCCGGTCCGCACGCGCCCAGAATGAGAACGGCCGAAACGGCGAAACAGCGGAGCCACGCACGCGCCACGATCATGTTTCCTCGTTGTCGTCCTTCGCGTCCGGTCCAGAGCAGGGCAGCCGTGGAAAGTACCACCCTCACGGCCAGAGCTGGCCGGCGGCGGCGCGTTCCGCGAAGTGGCGCGCCGGCCAGATCTCGATGCCGTCGGCCGAGCGGAATTGGCGCTCGCCGGTGTAGACGAGAACTCGACGCACCACTCCCGGGAGTCGATCCAGCGACCGGAGTCCTCGAAGGAGACCGGTGTGGTACCGGTCGGTGGCCTTGACCTCGAGTCCGACCAGTTCGCCGGCCCGCTCCAGCAGAAAATCCACCTCGGACTTTCGCTGATGGGATGCCCAGAAGAACAGGGAGTCATAGAGATCCGTCTCCGAAGCGTGGGCGCGCAGGGTGGTCAGCACCCAGCTCTCGAGCAGCGCGCCGCGCTCTCCGGCGGCCGGCTCCCCGAACTGGCGCTTGACGGCGCGGACGATGCCGGGATCCACCCAGTACAGCTTGGGCGCGCGGCGCTCGCGAACTCGAAGCCGGGAGTCGTACGCCGGCAACCGGTGGACGAGCAGGGTGTCTTCCAGAATCCCCAGATACCCCTGCACGGTGGTACGGGCTACCCCGGCGTCCCGCGCGATCCCAGAGGTGTTGATCGCCTGACCGTTCATGAGCGCGGCCACCGGAAGGAAGCGCGCGAACCCCGGGAGGTTTCGGGCGGCCGCTTCGGCCCGGATCTCTTCCTGGAGGTAGAGCAGCACCCAGGCTTCCAGCACCTCCCGCGGCCTCGGGCTCGTCCATACCAGCGGGAGAGACCCGTGGCGGAGGACCCGTTCGAGTTCGAAGTCGTCACCCAGTTCGCTTGCGGTCAGCGGAAACATCGTCCGCAGCAGCGCCCGTCCGGCGAGCAGATTCACCCCGGCGGCCCGCAGCTTCCGCGCACTGGAGCCCAGCAGCCCAAAGTTCAGCCGGCGCGCCTCGATCAGCCGGTGGACTTCGTTCAAGAGCGCGGGAAGCCGCTGCACCTCGTCCACGACCACCCAGCTTCCGGAAGGGAGATGCTGGATGGACTGGGCGAAGAGCGACGGGTCCGCCAGCAGGTCCTGGTAGAGGCGCTGGTCGAGCAGATCCAGCCACGTCGCGTCCGGAAGCGCTCCCCGGGCCCAGGTGCTCTTCCCGACTCCCCGCAGCCCGAGCAAGAAGAAACTCTGTTCCGGCCGTCGGAGGAAACGGGCATAACTGGATTGCACGACGGCAATAATACCGGAAAAGTGCCGATAACCTAGTCAGTCATGCACATTGGACGCTCCGGCGCGCCGAGAGCCGACAACCGGCCCGGGCGGTCAGGCCGGAAACGCCGACACCTTCCCGGCTACGGGCACTCAGCCCGTCACATCCCTGAGACGCGGCCGGCGATCCGGTAACACTGGAAGATCACGTGCCAGGCAACCGCCACGATCACCAGCCAGGCCACCCAGTAGTAGTCGCCGGGGATCCCGAAGTTGCCGCCGAAGAACGGCGTCGCGTGCTCGTTCGCCATCGCCCAGAGGAGCGGCAGCGACATGTAGGTGTTGTGCTTCGAGCGCAGGCCGGCAAGCGCCGGGTCGGCGGCTGCCGGGGCTTCGCCTGCCTTCACCGCCGCGATGATCCGCTGCTGGGCCGGCCAGATGCGGAACCAGACGTTGAACGCCATCATGGTCCCGAACATGGCGCCGGTGTGGATCAGCACCGCCCGCGGCGTGAACGCGCCGACGTTGACGAACAGGAACACGGCGACCGCGAGCAGCAGGAAGGAGACGATGGTCGCCGCCCGGACATTGGACTTGAGGCCGCTGTTCCAGAGGGCGTCGTAGACGAAGACCGCGAGGAAGGTGATCAGCGCCATCGCGATGGCGCCGCCACCCCAGCCGTCGCCCGGATCGAACATCAGGCCGCCGTGCCAGAAGACGAGCAGCAGCAGCACGACACCCGTGATCCACGTCCAGGCGGCGCCCCACCGGAACCAGTAGAGGGCGCGCGGCATCAGTTCGGGCACCACCTTCGCCTTCGTGGCCCCGTCGAGCTTCGCGGTCATCTGAGCGTTCACGAAGTTGAAGAAGTAGAGGTGGCCGATCCAGATGATCCCCACGAAGATGTGGAGCCACCGGAATATGAAAGTCACGCCGTCCATCAGGCCTTGCATCATGTCGCGCCTCCCTTGCCGGGCATCGGATGAGCTTTCGATTGTATCCGGGGCAAGGCCGGCCAAGGCCACGTCCGACCGGTATCCGGTGAGTTCCACGAAGCCGCGGCCCGGGGGAGTTCCGGCGGCTCCGGAACCGGCGGTTTCAACCCGGACCGCTCCCTCCCAATAGGGAATGTCCGGGCCGGCCTGGCCGGCGGGACGGCGATTCTCCTGGTTCGGGAGGAGCGGCCGGACGATCAGGTCGAGCTCTTCCCCGGGAACACGAAGACGCCAACCCGCCGGATACGGACGGGCCCCCTCCTCATTCACGGCGAGGTCGGGCGGCCTCCAGATGTCGAGGATGTCAACCTCCGCGCCGCGCACCCTCCGGCTTGCGTCCCCATCCGCGTCCCGCAGCGTGCCGTCCGTGTAGGACAGCGATCCGTCGCCCCGGCGCAACAGGTAGAGCATCAGGTCGCGTCCGTCCCCCAGGTTCAGGCCGAACCAGTCCCATCCAGTCTGATCGGCCGCGAGCCAGCTCGATCCGAACTCCCGGTCCAACCACCCGCTCCCGGTGGTTTCCACGGTCGCGCCGCCGAGTCCGAGCGATCCGGTGACCTCGAGACGGGGGTGGCTGTAGTAGAAGCTGGCCGACCCGCCGTCCGATTTCGGCGAGTGCCCGGCCTCTCCGTGGAACCAGGGGGCGCGCGTCGGAACGGCGCGGAGTTCGAGCCCGAGTCCGCGTTCCGCGTCCGCCGCGCCGAAATGAAACGCACCGTCACGGTACGCCAGGAACCACGGCTCGGACGTTCCCGGCGGACCCCGGAGGCGGGCGATCTCCGGGTCCGGGAAGGGAGCGAAGCGCGCCAGCTCCGGAGCCTCCCGGTGGACGGTCTGGGTGAAAACCCTTTCGCCGGTCTCGAGGTCGGCAACCGCCGCGTGCCCCATCGCCACGTACCCCGTTTCCCAGGGAGAAGGCGCCGCCGGGGGTGCGGCGAGCGTCAACCCCGTGCGAAACAGGGTGAACTGCCAGGCGAAGCGGCGGGAGCCATCGGCCGCGTCGGCAAAACCGACGAAGTACCACCATTCGGTCCGGTAACCGACGTGGGCCCAGTGATCGTTCGGGAACTCCCACGGGTAGTCCGGCGCCGCCTGTTGCCACTCCTGCGCTGCGAGCGGCGCTGGCGCCAGCAGCGCGATGAAGAGCGCGGCAGCCAGGAGCGGATGCCGGAAGCTGGAGTCCCCGAGCCGAGCCACCACACGAGTGCTGGAGCGCAGGTTCGCCGCCCGGTGGGCGGCAGTGCCGGTCTGAAGACCGGCGCTCCCAGCCATCAGATCTCCTGGCGGAGGGCGGTGGCGTCCAAACGGGAGGCCAGCCGCGCGGGAAGGACTGCCGCAAGGAGACCCGCCAGCACCACTGCGGCCGCCTGCGCGGCCAGGACGCCGAGCGGCCAATGGAGCGTCAGGGTCCAGCCGAACCACCCCGGGTTGACGACCTGGACCAGGAGCAGGGTGAGCACGGCGCCCGCGCCGCCGCCGATCAGCAGCGAAATCCCGATGATCACCAGGGTCCGGCCGAGAAAGCCGCCGGCAACCTGTCCGCGGTCCGCCCCCAGGGCCCGGTTGAGCGCCACCTCCGGGGCCCGCTCGCGCACCAGGGTCCAGAGGAAGAGTCCGACCCCGAGCGCCGCGATCACCAGAGCGAACACGCGCAGGAGCCCGGTCACCGCCATCGTCTGGTCGAACACGTCCAGCGCCCGTGACCGGAGAGCGGCGTTGTCCACGACATTCGCGCCCAGCCCCAGCGCCCGTTCCAGACGGGTGACCACCGCCGCCCGATCGGCTCCCTCCCGGAGGTACAGCGCGGCGCCGTGAACGGGCGACGGCGTCCCGGGCTCCGGCGGGTAGAGGGAGTTCATGAGCGTCCGGTCCAGGAACAGCGCCCCCTGTTCGTTTCCGTAGTCGCGGTAGACCCCGGCGATCCGCAGCGGACGGTCTGCCGCCGCGGCCGGGAGGGACAGCGCGGCCCCGGCCTCGAGGCCCAGCCGCCGCGCCAGCGGCTCGGACACCAGCAGCTCCCCCTCTCCGAATCCCGCGAGCGCCGCCTCCCGGTCTCGCAGAATGGAGAAGCGGTCCCCCGCCTCAGGGAGGGCCGCATCCACCCCCAGCACGGCAACCGGCCGCCCTTCGAGCCGCACTCGCAGCGCCCGCAGCAGATCGCGGTCCCGAACGTCCGGGTCCGCGGCAGTGGCCGCCAGCACCTCGGCGGAAAGGGCTCGGCGCTCGGACGCGATCGAGCGCGCCCCGCCGGCTCCCCCCGCCCGCGAGACGTAGATGTCGGCCGCCAGCGTTTCACCGAGCCAGGCATCCAGGGTTGCCCGGAAGCTCCCGATCAGGGCGCTCACCCCGACCAGCATGGCGACCGCCACCACCAGCGCCGCCGCCGGTGGTCCCGTCGAGCCGGGCTCCCGGAGGGCGGCGACGATTCCCCGGCCGACGGCGGAGTTCTCCCCTGCCCGCAGACCCGCCGTCAGCCGGACCACCGCATCCGGGAGGAGCGCCGCCCCGATGAGCAGCGCACCGGCCGCTCCGAAGCCGCTTCCGGGAAGCGCCGGCCAACTCCCGGGGTCGAGAGCCGCCCACACCGCAGCTCCGATCAGCGCCGTCCCGGCGACCGGCGGACCAAGGCGCCAGAAGCGGCGGCGCGCGGGGGACAGCGAAGCGCGTCCGGGGGCAAGCAGGGTCACCGGCGCGCGGGACGTCTCCGCGAAGACCTGCGGCGCCGCGCCGGCGAGCGCCGCCGCCACCGCGACGAGCCCTGCCAGCAGCACGACCTGCGGAGCGATCGTCAGGCCCTCGATCCGCTCCAGCAGATAGAGGTTCGAGATCGTCGCGCTGACGCGGTCCAGCGAAGCGCCGGCGGCGAGCGCGCCCACCGGAATACCGAGTGCGGCGCCGGCGAACGCCATGAGAAGCACCTCGCCGAGGAGCAGCACCCCCACACGCCGGCGCGAGGCGCCGAGCGCCCGGTAGAGGCCGATCTCCTGGCGGCGTGCAGCGAGCGCGGCGCGGACACTCGCGTACACCAGGAACGCCGCCACCAGCAGGCTGACCGCGGAGAGCGCGAGGAGATTCAGGCGGAACGCCGAGAAGAGTTCCGCCCCTTCCGCGCGCAGGGTTCCACTCTCCTCGATCCTGACTCCGGGAATCCGGCTGGACAGCGCCCTCCCGATCGTTTCCACGTCCGATCCTTCCGCCACGGACACCTCGATCCGGTCCAGGCCCGGCCGTCCGCGGAGCGCCTGGGCGTAGGCGAGGTCCAGGAACGCGGACGCGCGCCCGTCCTCGCCGGGATATGTCCCCGCCACCAGCGTCGGGCGACGGCCCGCGGCACCCGCGCCGTCGAGCCCGATCCACACCGGGTCAAGGGGGTCGACTCCAAGCCGACCCGCCACCCGTTCCGGAAGGACGATGCCTCCGGAGAAGAAAGCCTCGGGAGCCAGAGTCCCCCCGCCCCCCTCTGCACCTGCGAAATCGAAGGACCCCGAAACCATGTCCACGCCCCACCCGGGGACGGAGGCCTCCTGGTCGGGGGTGCCCACCCGGAGCCCGGCCAGGCGGATCACCGGCGCGGCGCGCCGGACGCCCGGGGCCGCGAGGACGACCGGCCACGCCTCGTCCGGGACGCTTCCGGCCTCCTCCACGAGGCTCGTTACGACGAGGTCGGCACCAGCGGAGATGACTTCGAGACTGGCGTCGAGGGTTTCGAGCGCCGCCCGGTTCAGGAGCTGCACCGACAGCACCGCCCCGGCGCCCAGCGCAATGGCGAGGACCGGGAGCAGACCCAACGCGGGCGCCGCCCGCAAGCGGGCCGGCGCCGCCCGCAGCAGCAGCCGGATCACCGTACGCCCGAGGAGGGCGGCCGCTCATCGGCGAAGAGCCGCCCCCCGCGCAGCCGCAACCGGGTGTCGGCCCGGGCGGCAAGCTCGGGATCGTGGGTGGCGAGCAGCAGTCCGGCGCCCCGGTCGCGGACGAGGCGGAAGAGCAGGTCCGCCACCGCTCCGGCGCCGCGCGCATCGAGGTTGCCGGTCGGTTCGTCGGCCAGCAGCAATGCGGGCCGGAGCAGAAGCGCCCGGGCAATGGCCGTCCGCTGCATTTCGCCACCTGAGAGCCGCCGCGCCGGCTCTCGGGCGCGCCCTTCCAGTCCGACCGCCGCCAGCAGGCGATCGGCGGCGGCGTCCACCTCCCTCGGATCCCCCTTTGTGCCCCGCACCTCCCGGACGCGAGCGATGCGCGCCGGCAACAACACGTTCTCCCGAACCGTCAGGTAGGGCACGAGATGGAAGAACTGGAAGACCAGTCCCACACTGCGGCCGCGGAGCCGGCTGCGCTCCGCGTCCGGAAGTCCGGCCAGGTCCCGCCCTCCGAGCCGAACGGCGCCCTCGCTGGGGACCTCGATGCCCGCCGCGACGTGGAGGAGCGTGCTCTTGCCGCTGCCGGACCGGCCGGCGACGGAAACGGTCTCGCCCGGTTCGATCGCGAGGCTGACCGAATCGAGGACCGTCAGTTCCGAGCCGTCCGCCTGGGAATAGCGCCTGGTGACTTCGCTGAGCTCCAGGACGGGCGTCATCCAGCCGACTCGCCCCGCACGCCGTTTCTCGCGGCCACCACCTGCGCCATCACCGCCAGCGCGATCTGGTCGGGGGTGCGGGCGCCGATCGGCAGCCCGATGGGGGCCGCGATCCGGGCGAGTGCGTCTTCGGAAACGCCGCGCTCCTGCAGCCGGCCGAGACGCCGCGCGTGGGTCTTGCGGCTGCCGAGCGCCCCAACGTAGAAGGCCGGGCTCTCGAGGGCCAGCGCGAGCGCCGGGTCGTCCAGCTTCGGATCGTGCGTCAGCGTGGCGACCGCGGTGCTCGCATCGAGCCCGATCCGCCGGAACCCCTCTTCGGGCCACTCGTTCACGATCTCCACACCGGGAAAACGCTCGGGGGAAGCGAACACCGGGCGCGGATCGCAGATTACCGGCCGATAGCCGACCCGGGCCGCGAGACCGCAGAGGGTCTGGGCGATGTGGACGCCACCCACAATGACCAGCGATTCGGAAGGCAGGATGACGTCGCAGAAGACGGACCCGTGTTCGGTGTCGGTCGCCTGCGGCTGGCCCGCTGCGAGAGCCGCCTCGGCGGCGTCAGCGAGCGCCGGGGACCCGATCCCCGGCAACCCGGCGACCTTGACCAGGCTCTCGCCGAGGTTCGGCCCGGAGGTCACGACCGCCAGACCCACGGCGTCGCGGCGCCGCATCCCCTCGCGGACATGGCCCAGCAGTTCCCGGTCCGCCCGTTCGACGAACACCGTGAGCGATCCGCCGCAGGCGAGACCCACTCCCCACGCCAGTTCGTCGGAAACCGCAAAGCGAAGCAGCCGGGGCTCGCCGCTCCCGATGACCTCGCGCGCCGCCTCGACCACACTGGATTCCACGCAGCCCCCGCTGACCGAGCCGGCGATCCGCCCCTGGCGGTCGATCGTCATCCGGGCGCCCGGCCGCCGAGGCCCCGAGCCCCAGGTGTGGACCACCGTGGAAAGCGCGAGCGGACCGTCTCCTTCGAGCCAGGAATCGAGAACGGGAGCGATGTCGCGCATTCAGTCGAGTCGTGATTATCGTGCGGCCGGCGGCGCGGTCGCGGCCAGCGACCGCCGCCAGGAGTGGAGACGCGGCGCGGCCGCACGGCCCACCGGATCCAGCTTCGCCAGGTGGTCCGCCAGCGAGCGCACGCTCGCCAGGTTGTTCACCGGCAGGAAGTCGTGGATATGGGGAAGCGCGGCGGCCATCCCCCGGGTGAGCGGCTCGTAGCCTTCGTCGGACAGCAGCGGATTCAGCCACACCACCCGCCAGGCGAGTCCGCGGAGGCGCTCCATTTCGGAGGCCACCAGCGCCGGATCGCCGCGGTCCCAGCCGTCGCTCACCAGGAGCACCACCGCGGCGGAGGTGGGCAGACGCCGCGCCCACTCCAGGTTGAACCGGTGGAGCGCCTCGCCGATGCGGGTCCCACCCGACCAGTCGCGCACTGCCTCCGACGCTTCCCGGAGCGCCCGGTCCACCCGCCGATCGGCGAGCTTGCGGGTGATCCGGGTGAGCCGGGTGGCAAAGACGAACGCCTCCACCCGCCCCTGCGACCCGTGCGAGAGCCCGTAGAGGAAATGGAGCAGGACGCGGGCGGTCTGCTCCATGGAGCCGCTCACGTCGGCGAGCACGATGAGCGGCCGCGGTTTCTCCCGGCGACGCCGGCGTTCGAGGCGCACCCACTCGCCGCCCGACCGGAGCCCCCGCCGCAGCGTCCGGCGAAGGTCCAGGTTCCGGTTACCGCCGGTCCGGAAACGCACCACCCGGCGGCGGGCGGCCTGCCAGCCGGCGTCCCGGATCAGCGCCCGCACTTCCCGCAGTTCATCCTCGTCGAGGTCGGAGAAGTCCCGCTGCTCGAGGGACTCGCGGTCGCTCCAGGTGCGCCGGGCGAACGGATGGCGCGGCTGCTGGTCCGAGCCGGAATCCCTTCCGGGGGCCACCGGCCGGAAGGTCGCCTGCCGGACCGGGGAGTGCTGCTTCCGGAGCATCATTCCGGGGAGCCGCGCCCGCGTCCATCGTTCGGGCGGCGTTTCCCAGAACAGCGCGAACGCGGCATCGAAGAGTTCGAGATCTTCGCGCCGGTGAATGAGCAGCGCGCGGGCGGCGGCATGGAACTCCTCGCGCCGGAAAACCTCGATGAGCGGGAGCGCCTGCGCCAGATCCAGCATCCGGGCGGTGGAGACCGGGAGCCCGATCCCCCGCAGCAGGCGCCCGAAGAGAGTGAGGTTCTGGAGCAGCGGCGGGAGCGCAGCCCCGCGTTCCGGTTGCGGACCCCGGGCCGCGGCGGTCAAGAGACTCCGGCGGCCAGCCGGGTGAGGATGGCCCCCGCCCGTTCTCCGCGGACCATCTCGAGATCGTCCCGGTACTTGAGAAGCGCTCCCAGCGTCCGGTCCACCGCGGCTTCGTCGAGGGCGATCTTGCCCAGCGAGGCCAGCGCCATCGTCCAGTCCAGGGTTTCGGACACTCCCGGGCGCTTGAAAAGATCGAGTTCGCGCAGTTCCTGGGCGAACCGGGTGGCCTCGGCCGCGAGCTGCGCCGCCGCCTGCGGCACCCGCTCGCGGACGATCTCGAGCTCGCGTTCGTAACTGGGATAGGGAATCCAGTGGTAGAGGCAGCGCCGCTTCAGCGCGTCGTGGACTTCCCGGGTCCGGTTCGATGTCAGGACTACGACCGGCGGCGCCTCCGCCTGAATCGTGCCGATCTCGGGAATCGTGATCTGAAAATCCGAGAGGACTTCCAGCAGATAGGCCTCGAACTCCTCGTCGCTCCGGTCCACCTCGTCGATGAGCAACACCGGACGGCTTTCCGTCGAAGAGGTCTCGATGGCGTGCAGCAGGGGCCGGCGCAGCAGGAAATCCGCACCGAACAAGTCCTGCTGCCCCATGGCGGTCCCCCGGCTCTCCGCCAGCCGGATGGCCAGCATCTGCCGGGTGTAGTTCCACTCGTAGGCCGCCTGGGCGATGTCGAGTCCCTCGTAGCACTGGAGCCGGATCAACGGGGCTCCGAGGACCGCCGCCGTGACCTTGGCGAGTTCCGTCTTCCCGACGCCGGCCTCGCCCTCGAGGAAGAGGGGGCGTTCAAGGCGAAGGGCGAGGAAAAGCGCCGTGGCCAGCGAGCTGTCGGCGATATAACCCTGCCCCGCGAGCTCCCCGGTAAGTTCGGGGACCGAGGAGAGAGTCGCGGTTCCCGTCGCGGCCAATCGCTTAGCAGCCTGTGGTGGAACTGGCGTGAGCACCGAGAGCGGCGAGGCGCCCGGCTGACAAGGCGCGTGAGGGAGGAATACCGGGTGTATTCCGACCGAAACGTAACGATGAGCGCCTCAAAGAGGCGCGGTTCAGCCGGGATGCATCGCCGCTCGAATGCCGCGCGAGTTCCACCACTGGCTGCTAGGACGCGCGCTCCGCGGCGACGGCCAGCGCGCGCTTCGTGTACACCCCGGCGAGGTGGGCCCGGAACTCTCCGGAGGCATAGAGATCGCCGAGCGGCTCGTCGAAGGCCTCACCGACGCACGCCGCGGCGGCCGCGATCCGGTCCGGGCTGGCCGGGCCGCCGCAGAGCGCCGCCGCGGCCGCGTCCGCCAGCACCGCCTTGCCGGTCACCCCGTTGATGCCGATCGAGCAGCTCGCGACGTTGCCGCCGTCCAAACCGACACAGGCAGCCACCCCGACCACCGCGTAGCTGGAGGCCGGGTGGCGGTGCTTCAGGTAGGCGCCGCCCGCCGCGCAGGGAACCCGTACCGAGGTGATGACCTCGTTGTCGGCGAGCGCGGTGGTCAGGATGTCCACAAAGAAGTCGGAGGCGGCGATCGTCCGTTCTCCGCCCGCCCCCACCGCGGTGATCTCGGCGCCGAGCGCCAGCATCGCGGCGGGGTAGTCGGCCCCTGGATCGGCGTGCGCCAGACTGCCCCCGACCGTTCCCCGGTTCCGCACCTGGATGTCTCCGATCGCGGCCGCGGTCTCGGCGAGCATCGGACATCCCCCCTGAACCGCCGTCGAATCGGCCACCGAGGCGTGGGTGACGAGCGCACCGATGACCAGGCTGTCGCCGTCCGCCGAAATGTCGGACAGCCCCGGGATCCGCCCGATGTCCACGAGGGCGGCCGGCTGCGCGGCGCGCAGCTTCATGGCCGGAATCAGGCTGTGCCCGCCCGCAACCAGCTTCGCGTCCGGAAGCGAGGAGAGAAGCTCCACCGCCTCGGCGACCGAAGCGGCGCGGTGGTAGTCGAATTGGTTCGGATACATCGAAGTCTCCTGTTCGCGGTTCGCCTGTCAGGCGCCGTTGCCGGCCGCCTGCACGGCCCGCCAGATCCTCTCCGGAGTGAGCGGAAGCTCAATGTGGGTGACTCCCAGGGGAGCGAGCGCGTCCAGCACCGCGTTCGCCACCGCCGGGGTGGCCGCGATGGTGCCCATCTCGCCGGCGCCCTTGACCCCCAGCGGGTTGTGGGGCGACGGCGTCTCGATGCGGTCCACTTCGATCCCCGGAAGGAGATCGGCCCGCGGCACCGCGTATTCGAGCAGGGTCCCCGAGAGGAGCTGCCCATCGTCCGAATAGGCGCCGATTTCGGTCAGCGCCTGCCCCACGCCCTGGACGACGCCGCCCTGGATCTGGCCCTCCACGATCATCGGGTTGATCACCTTGCCCACGTCGTCCACCGCCACGTAGCGCAGGACCCGCACTTCCCAACTGTCGGAGCAGATCTCGACCTCGCAGATGTGTGAACTCGCCGGGAAAGTGAAGTTCGCCGGGTCGTAGAAGCTCACGAAGTTGAGTCCGGGTTCCATGCCTTCCGGCATGTTGTGCGCCGTGTACGCCGCGAACGCCAGTTCGCCGAAGTCCTTCCCCCGGTCCGGAGAGCCCTTGACGTGGACCCGGCCGGCCTCCTGGTCGTACACGACGTCCTCTTCGGCCGCCTCGAGCAGATGGGCCCCGAGCTTGAGCACCTTGGCGCGCACCTTCTCAGCGCTTCGCACAAGTGCGGAACCGCCGACGCAGGCGCTCCGGCTCCCGTAGGTGCCCATGCCGAAGTTGATGCGTCCCGTGTCGCCGTGAACGACCTCCACGCTTTCGATCGGCACGCCGAGCTCATCGGCGGCCACCTGGGCGAGAGTGGTCTCGTGCCCCTGGCCGTGCGAGTGGGATCCGGTAAAGACGCTCACCTGCCCGGTCGGATGGACGCGAATCTCTCCGCTCTCCCAAAAGCCCACCGCGGACCCGAGCGATCCCGCGACCGCCGAGGGTGCGGGGCCACTGGCCTCGATGCAACAGACGACGCCGACGCCCCGCAGCTTGCCAGCGGCGCGCGCCGCGGCCTGCGACTCGCGCATCCCAGCGTAGTCGGCGCGATCGGCGGCGGTCGCCATCAGCCGGTCGTAGTCGCCGCTGTCATACAGGAACGCGACGGGAGTCTGGTAGGGGAAGTCTTCCTTCGGAATCGCGTTCTGGCGGCGCAGCTCGAGCGGATCCCGGCCCAGGCGGGCCGCGGCCAGGTCCACCAGACGCTCGACGAGATAGGCCGCCTCCGGCCTGCCCGCGCCCCGGTAGGCATCCACCGGCACCGTGTTGGTGAGCGTGCCGTGCACCTTCCCGAACACTCCGGGCATCTTGTAGTTCCCGGAGAGCAGCGTGATGTAGAGCGCGGTCGGAATGAGCGGAGCGAACGTCGAGAGGTAGGCCCCCTGGTTCGCCCAGGTCTCCACGTCGAGCCCGGTGAAGGTGCCGTCGCTCGTCATGGCGAGCTTCGCGACGGTGACGTGGTCGCGCCCCTGGGAATCGGTCATCTGGCTCTCTGTCCGGGTCGCAACCCAGCGGGCCGGACGCCCGACCTCGCGAGCCACCCACGGCACGATGACTTCTTCGGGGTAGTGGAAGATCTTGCTGCCGAACCCCCCGCCGACGTCCGGAGAGATCACCCGCAGCTTGCTCTCGGGAATCATGAGGGTGAACGCGGAAAGAAGCAGCCGGATCGGGTGCGGGTTCTGGCTGGTGGTCCAGACGGTCATCTCTCCGGCCGCGGCATCCCACTGCGCGGCGGCGGCCCGCGGCTCCATCGCCGTGGGGATGAGGCGCTGGTTCACGAGTTCGATCTCCACGACCTCGTCCGCCTCGGCGAACGCCTTGTCGCAGGCCTCCTGGTCACCGAGCGCCCAGTGGTAGGAGACGTTGTCCTCGATCTCGGCGTGGACGAGCGGCGCACCCTCGTCCATGGCGCCGCGCGCATCCACCACGGTCGGAAGCGGCTCGTAGTCCACCTCGATCGCCTCGACCGCGTCGGCGGCGATGTAGGGCGTCCGGGCGGCGACCACCGCTACCGAATCCCCGACGTGGCAGACCCGGTCGGTCACTACGATGGGCCGGTCCGGAACCTTGGTGTCGGGCACCAGCCAGCCGCAGGGAAGCGAACCGCAGCCGCCGTCCTTGAAGTCCTGGCCGGTGAAGACGGCCACGACGCCATCCATGGCGGCCGCGGCCGAAGTGTCGATTCTGGTGATCCGGGCGTGCGCCTCGGGACTGCGCTTGATCGCCACGTGGACCATGTCCGGAAACTGGATGTTGGCGACGTAGCGTCCCTTGCCCTGAATGAAGCGGGGGTCTTCCACCCGCTTGACCGAAGTGCCTACGTAACGGCCCATTGCTCTCCTCCTACCGATCTTCGTTGAAAGGTGCGGATCCCGCTCAGCTCGTGGCGCGGGTGCCGGCGGCCACGATCGACTTCACGATGTTCTCGTAACCGGTGCAGCGGCAGATGTTGCCCTCGAGGCCGTGCCGCACGTCGGCATCGCTGGCATCCGGATTCCGTTCCAGGATCTCCACCGCGGTCATGATCATGCCGGGGGTGCAGAAGCCGCACTGCAGGCCGTGGTTGTCCCAGAAGGACTGCTGTACCGGATGGAGTCCGTCGGCGCCGGCGAGACCCTCGATGGTCGTCACCTCACAGCCGTCGGCCTGCACCGCGAGCACCGTGCAGGACTTCACGGCCTTGCCGTCCATGAGCACCGTGCAGGATCCGCACTGCGAGGTGTCGCAGCCGATGTTGGTCCCGGTCAGGCCGACATAGGCGCGCAGCAGGTGGCAGAGGAGAAGCCGGGGTTCGACGTCGAACTCCTCGGCCTTTCCGTTGACGGTGAGGCAAACACGGTGTCTCATGGGGAGGTTCCTCCTCGCCGGGAACGAATCATCCAAATCGCGAGAGTATCCGGGAATGGCGGAAATCCGCAAGAGCAGACGGACCGTCCGCTGCGATCCGGCAAGAAGTGCGCCGGCAACCTAGACTACGGACCGAACCCCAACGCCATGCGCACTGTCCTGATTCCCGTCGTCCTCGCGACCACGCTCGCGGTAGCCGCATTCGCTCCCGGACAGCCTCCGGCCCAACCGCCGGTGGAGGAGAAGAGGCCGGAAACCAGCGAACGGGAAGCGATGCTCGGGGACCGGTTCAGCTTCGTGGTGCGGGTGCCGAGCGTGACCCTCGACGTAGTGGTCGCCGACGAGCGGGGGCGCTTCATCACCGGGCTGGGCCCCGACGACTTCGAGATCCTGGAGGACGGCGTCCCCCAGGAGATCCGCTACTTCACCGCCGACCTGACTCCGGTGACCAGCCTCCTGCTCCTCGACTCGTCCGCCTCCGTGCGTTCGAGCCTGTCGGCGATCCAGACCGCGGCCTACATCTTCCTCCGCAACATGGCGTCCGCGGACCAGGGCCGGGTCGCCACCTTCAGCGAGGGCGTCCGCTTCGGGCCTCCCTACACCACGGAGATCTGGGACCAGGTCCCGATGATCCGCGCGATGCGTCCCTTCGGGAAGACGGCGCTCTACGACGCGATCCTGACGAGCCTCCAGGAACTCTCGCGGGTCGAGGAGCGCAAGGCGCTGATCCTGGTTTCGGACGGCGAGGACTCCGGACCCGACGCCAAGGGGAGCGTCAGCACCAGGGAGCAGGCCCTCGAGGGGGCCCGGCTCTCCGAAGGCGCCATCTATACGGTGGGCTACACCGGGTGGAGCCCCGAGGGCGGGGGAAAGCTGAATCGGGCGTTCCTGGATGACGTGGCGGAGCAGAGCGGCGGACGCTCCTACTATCCCGAGAAGATCGAGGACCTGTCCCGGCACTTCCGGCAGATCCAGCATGAATTGCACCGTCAGTACCAGCTCGCCTACCTCCCCTCCCGCGACCGCAAGGAAGGCGGCTGGCGCAGCATCGAGGTCAAGATCAAGGACCGCGACGACCTGGTCGCCCGCACCCGCAAGGGCTACTACGCGGCGCCGGAAACCGAAACCAGCGAATCCCGGTAGGGCTGGGAGCGCCGGTCTTCAGACCGGCACGCGGGCCGCAGGCCCGCAGAGCGCGAGTCCCTCCTCTTCCGCGTGACTCGTGGGCTGGCGCGGCGCCTCCCCCAACGGACGCATAATCGCCTCCTCGCTTCCGCTCAAGGAGTCCCCGATGCGCCACCCCCTCTTCGCTGCTTTCGCCGTCCTCGTTCTCGCGGCCTCCTGCGGATCCCCCGCACCCGCCCCGGCCCCCGACCCGGAGCCCGAACCCGCCCCGGTTCCCACGCCTGACTTCACGCTCCCCGCCGACAACACGCACAACCGCTGGAGCGCCACGATTCCGCCGGTCCTCACCGTGCCCTCGGGCGCCGTCGTCGAGATCTTCACCAAGGAAGCGTCGGACGGACAGATCACCCTCGAGACCACCGCGGAAGAACTCGCGAGCGTGGACTTCGGGTTGATCCACGCGCTCACCGGACCCATCGCGGTCGAGGGCGCCGAGCCGGGGGACCTCCTCGCGGTCACGATCCACGAAGCGGAAGTCCAGGGACCCGGTTGGTCCGGCATCTTCCCCGGCTTCGGCTTCCTCGCCGACGAGTTCACCGAGCCCTGGCTCCGCAGCTTCGACCTGGAACCGGGCGCCACCGAGGCGCGGTTCAATGACCGCATCACCCTGCCCCTCTCCCCCTTCCCCGGAGTGCTCGGGGTAGCCCCGGCCACCGACGAGATGCTGGTGACGATCCCGCCGCGGGAGAACGGCGGGAACATGGACAACCGGCACATGCGGCCCGGGGCCACGGTGTACATCCCGGTCCAGGTCCCGGGCGCCAACTTCTCGATCGGAGACACGCATGCCGTGCAGGGGGACGGGGAGGTCTCGGGGAGCGCTATCGAGGCCCCGATGCGCCTCGTGGTCACGCTGGAGGTCCTGCCGAACCCGCGGGGGATCACCGAGCCCGAATACGAGACGGACGACTACTACGCGGTCACCGGATTCGACCCCGACATCGACGAGGCGGCCAAGAAGGCGACCCGCCACATGATCGCCTGGCTGGTGGCCGAGCACGGCCTGACGCGCGAGGAGGCCTACGTGCTCTGCTCGCTGGCCGGGGACCTCAAGATCTCCGAGACCGTGGACGTTCCCAACATGCTGGTGAGCATGCACATGCCGAAGTCGATCTTCTGAGAGGACCGCCGCCGATGAAGTTCCCCACCGCCGTCCTGGCCGTGGCAGCGCTGACCGCCCTCCCGGCGCGCACCGGCTCCGCCCAGCAATACGAGTACCCCGATCCCTTCCCGGGCGGCTACCCCTCCCTCGCGGACGCCAGCAACGCGGGCCGGATGTACATGGAGAGCTACTTCCCGCCGCCCGTTACCGCCTCGCCCACCTACCCGGCCTGGTCGCCCGACGGCGAGTCCATCGCCTTCGCCTACCAGGGCCGCATCTGGGTCGTCCCCGCCGAGGGCGGCACGGCGCGCCAGGTCACGAGCGGCCCCGGCTACCACTCCCAGCCGAGCTGGTCTCCCGACGGCGGCCAGCTCGCCTACGCGGCCGACATCGACCGCAACTTCGACATCTTCGTCACCGAGCTCACGACCGGCGGGTCGCGCCGCCTCACCACCCACCCCTTCCTCGACCTGCGGCCGCGCTGGTCGCCTGACGGGGCCCGCATCCTTTTCACGACGGAGCGGGACGGCACCTTCGACCTCTGGGTCCACCACCTGGAAGCCGGCACGGCCGAAGCCGTGATCGCCAATCCCGACGCCAACGACATGGCCGGGGACTGGATCGGCGACACCGGCGACATCGTGTTCGTCTCCCGGCGGGGCGAGGCCGCGCTCGGCTCGGGTTCCCTCTGGCGCTATCGCGGCGCGTCCGGAGCGGTGGAACTCCTGATCCGCATCGAGACCAACTACCAGGCAGCGCCGGTCGTTGCGCCGCACGGGGGCATCGTCGCCTATGTCACCGACGCCTCGGGCAACAACGACCTCTACGCGGTCCCCAGCGAGAAGTCGCCCCGCGGAATCCAGCCGGTGCGCCTCACGCACACCCGGACGGACGAGTACTTCCCCTCATGGTCACCCGATGGCGAGCGCCTGGTGTACGCCAGGAATGGCGGCACCGGGGACCAGCCGCGCACCATCGACAGCGGAATGGGGTTCGGGCTCTACACGGTCACCCGCGGGGGCGGCGCGCCCCGGCTCGTGCGCATCGACGGCTACGCCTGGTCGGAGCCGACCGGCCAGCTCCGCGTCCGCGTCAGCGATGCGAACGGCGAACTGCTGCCGTCGCGCATCTACCTGACCGGCTCCGACGGGCGCGCGTACTTCCCGCATACCAGCTACCCCCGCGTCGTCAGCGTGACCGAGGACTACTACTTCCACACGGACGGCAGCTTCTCCGCGACGCTCCCGGTGGGCGAGGCCACCGTCGAGGCCTGGCGGGGTTTCGAATACGAGCCCGTCTCGCGCACCGTCGCGGTCCGCGCCGGGGAGCACGCCACCGTCGAGGTCCAGTTGGATCGCTGGATCGACATGGCCGCGGACGGCTGGTATTCCGGAGACAACCACATCCATCCCAACTACGGCGGGCACTACTTCGTCACCCCCGAGGACCTCAGGAACAAGGCCCATGCGGAGGACCTCAACGTCGCGAACGGCATGATCGCCAACTACTGGGGCAACAGCCGGGTCGAGGACCTCGAGCACTTCCTCGGGCATCCGCACCCGCACACCGGTCCGCGCACCATCGTGTATTACAACGAGGAGTACCGGCCGAGTTACTTCGCGCACCTCTCGCTGCTCAACCTGACCGAACTGATCACGCCCTTCTACATCGGCTCGGTGGGCACTGCGCACCACGCCCTGTACCCCGACAACGCGTCGGTGCTGCGCCGGGTGCACGAGCAGGGTGGAATCGGCGGATACGTCCACCCCTACGGGCTCCGGCACCGGGACCCGGACGCGGCGGGCGCGGGATCGGCGCGGGAGCTGCCCGTGGACGCGATTCTCGGCCTCGCCGACTTCGTGGACGTGGCGTGCATCTGGAGCGACGAACTCGGGACGGCCGAGGTCTGGTACCGCCTCCTCAACACGGGTTCGCGCATCCCGGCGACCGCCGGAACCGACGCCATGACCGACATCTGGCGGCATCCCGCGGTCGGGACGACGCGCGTGTACGTCCACACCGGCGAGGAGCATGTCCACTACGACGCCTGGGCCGATGCGATGGCGGCGGGCCGCGCGTTCGTGACCAGCGGGCCGATCCTGACGCTGGACGTGGCCGGGAAAGGCATGGGCGACGAACTGCCGGTGTCCCGCGGCGACACGGTCACGGTGCGCGCGACGGCCCGTTCGCTCTTCACGATGCACGGCCTGGAGATCGTGCACAACGGCCGCATCGTGCACCGGACGCCCGCTGCCGGCGACCTGAAGTCGATCGACGGCGAACTGGACATCCCGGTCGAGGGGAGCGGATGGATCGCGGCGCGGGTGCTGGGGCCGGCGCAGCACGGCGCGATGGACAGCTACCTGTTCGCGCACACGAATCCGGTCTTCGTCATCGCGGACGGCGAGCCGATCCGCTCCCGGGACGACGCGGCGTTCTTCGTCCGCTGGATCGACCAGGTGCTGGAGGAACTCAGGGCGATGGACCGCTGGGACGATCCCGCGCAGAAGGCGGAAGTCCTCGCGACCTTCGAGGAGGGGCGGCGGCTCTACCAGGCGCAGGTGGATGGGCTGCGGGGCAGCGGAAGCGGCCGGTAGGACGTTCCCGAACCCGGAGGACGGGATTCCCGGGTGCGGCCCCCGGGACAGCTACTTGAGCGCCGCGAGCACCTTCCCGATGAACGGGGACACCGCTCCGCCCTGGATCCAGCGGACCACGACCACCAGGTCGTTCTCCCAGTCCACGTAGACGATGTTGCTGCCGGCGCCGCGGAAGGTGACCGCGGTGTCCGGGGCGTCCGGAATGGACTTGACCATCCCGCCGTCCCGTTCGACGGGTCCGTTCAGGAACCAGTTTATGTAGCCGTAGCTCGGGTTCACGTCGCCCGGGGTGCGGGCCATCCCGATCCACTCCTCGGAGATGAGCTGCTTGCCCTTCCAGTTCCCCATCCGCAGGAACAGGTAGCCGAAGCGGGCGAGGTCGCGGCCGCTGATGTGCATCCCGCCGCCCCAGTGGCCGCCGCCGCTTACCGACTGGACGTTCCGGCCGTCGATCATCACCCAGGAGTTCTCGTAGCCGTGCCAGCGCCAGCGGTTCGAGGCGCCGATGGGATCCATGATCCCCTTGCGGAGCACCAGCGGCAGCGGATCGCGCACCACCTGGAGCGCCGCGAGTGCGAGCAGGTTCACCCGGACGTCGTTGTACTTGTAGTGGGTGCCCGGTTTGTGCATCGGGCGGTCCGGGTATTCGAAGGGGTGCTCGCCCACCGGCCGGTCCGCCCAGTCGGGCTTCCCGAAGAGCGTCCCCTGCCAGTCGCTCGTCTGGCGGAGCAGGTGGTCCCAGGTGATGGACCGGTTGTGGTCCGAACCGAAGAGCTCGTCATCCGGCATGTAGGGGCCCACCCGGTCGTCGACCGAGGCGATGAGGCCCTTGTCGTAGAGGAGCCCGACGGCGGTGGAGAGGAAGGTCTTGGAGACGCTGAAGGTCATGTCCACCTTCTTGCTCGGTCCCCACTCCCGGACGATGTAGCCGTCCTTGACGACGATGCCGCTCAGGGCGCCGCGCACGGTGGTCGGCCCGATCCGGAACCCGAAGGGCTCCTGGGCGAAGGTCAGCTCGTGGTTGAGCGCCAGGTCATTGGGCGCACCCGACTCGGACCCGACCGCAAACTCCACCGCCTCGTCGAGGAGAGCCGGATCGAATCCGGCCTCTTCGGGCGTCTTCGTCTGCCACTCGTGCCGCTCGGGAAAGTAGGGAGATTGCGCCGCCCCCAGACTTGCCGCAAACAGACACAGGACCGCCAGGGCCGTCACGCGGGCAAACCGATTTCCTCTTCTCATCGCTTGTTCTCCTGAAAGGCCGTCAGGCCTCGATCTTGGACCTCATCTCGGCGAACATCTCGCGCAGCACCTTCTCGGTCACCGGCTTCAGCAGCCGGGAGGCGAGCGCCGCCAGCGTTCCCCGCACCTGCACCGTCCCCTTCCAGTCGAGTGCGGTTCCGGAGTCCTCGTCCCGAAGCCGAAGCTCCGCGACGGCGTCGATGGTGGTGCCCGGACCCCGGCCGCGGATCTTCATCCGGGCCTCCTCGAGGTCCACGAGGTCGGTGAACTCGATGACGTTCTTGGCGTTGAGCCCGACCGTGCCGAGCTTGATGCCGCCAACCACCTCGAAGCGCTTGCCGGGCTCGAGGATGCGGACCGACTTCACCCCCGGGGTGCAGGAGGCCACCGACTCCGCGTCGGTGACGAATTCCCAGACTTTCTCCCGGGGGGCGCTGATGATCTCGGTCCCTTGGATGTCCATCGCCAGATTCTACGGGAGCGCCCCGGCTTCCGACCCGGCCGCATCAACGCGTCTACGCCCTGACGAAGTCCCGGGGATCGATGCGATCCACACTGGGCACCGGGTCGAAGTCCTGGTCAACCGAGAGGATGGTACGGATGCCCCGGTCTTCCATGGTGGCCACATGAATCGCGTCGCGCGCCGGGAGCTGCTGGTGCTCAAGAAGGAGGGCGAGCGCGCGGTTCGTGTGGCCTTCCGTGACCGGAATGATCTCGTCACAGAGTTCCCGAGCGGCACGGTGGACGGTTTGGGCGTCCCCGGGACGCTGCTGCGAAAAGTATCGGTGGAGGATCTCCTGAAGGACTTCCGCGTTCGTCACGACCCGCACCTTGCTCTTCTGAAGACGGCCCAGTGCCGCGTCGCAGGTCTCCCGCCACCTGACGTCCACGCCCCCTGCGTACATGAACACGTTCGCGTCGACGAAGATCGCCCCAGGGGACTCCACCGGCTGCGCAACGGGATGGGGCAGCGGCTCAGTCATCCGACTTGGCCTCCGCCGGGGTGTCGCGCCGCGGCCATTCCGCCACGCGGAACGCCGTCTTCAGGCGGCTGTATTCCCGATTCCATTCCGACCAGGACTCGGGGACGGGCGCAGGCGGCATGTTGCGAAGCGCCTCCAGCGCCTCCCGTTGTCGCTGGCGCCTGTCCGGCTTGACGCAGTACTCCTGGATCGCCTCCCGGACCACACTCGCGTGCTTCCGGCCCTCCGCCTCGGCTCGCCGGCGGACGGCGGCGTACTCAACCTCGTTCAGCGTGACCTGGACCTTGTGACTGCGGGGCATACGGGGAGAGTATCGTGTGTCATCACTCATGTGTCAAAGCTAATGACTGCTGCATAATGTGTCGCAAATGTCCGACCCTGTCCAGCGAAACGGATCATTGGCCCCGCCACCGGCGTAGTCTTCCCGGCTGAGGTTTCCCGCCATGTTTCGCTTCGCCTCCCCGGCCGGTCCCGCCTGCGGCCTGGCCCTGGCTTCGGTCCTGCTTGCGCTTCCCCACGGCGCGGCGGCAACGCCGTCCAGATCCGGATTCGCCGCCTCGACGGCGGAGATCGTCGGAGAGGTCACCGACCCGCAGGGGCTGCTCGTGCCCGGCGCCGACGTGATCCTCACCCTCGCGAGCGGCGAGATCCGCGAGACCACCAGCGACGCGGCTGGCTCCTTCCGGTTTGACACCTTGCCGGAAGGCGTCCACCAACTGACCGTTCTCGGGCGAGGATTCGCGGACCGGACGGTCGAGATCACCGTGGGGGCCGCCGGCGAGGTCCGGATCAGCATCCCTCTCGACATGTCGTTTGCAGAGCGCGTGACCGTCACCGGTCAGCAGCAGGAACGGAGCCTCCAGGACGAACCCACGAGTGTGGCGCTCGTGAGCGGCGCGCAGCTCGACGCCGGGACCGACACCGACCTCTACCGGCTGGTCGCCATGACCCCGAACGTGAACTCGTCCTCCGACGTCCGCGGCTTCTCGATCCGGGGCATCAGCCAACAGGGTTTCGGCCCCGAGGGAGGCCTCCTGCTGAGCGTCAAGCTCGACGGCGCCACCGTGCAGGGCTACCAGGGCACCTTCTTCGGACCGTTCAGCACCTGGGACATGGACCGGGTCGAGATCTTCCGCGGCCCGCAGTCCACCCAGCAGGGGCGGAACGCGCTCGCCGGCGCCATTGTCATGAAGAGCGCCGATCCCGAGTACCGGACCGGGTTCCGGGTGCGCGGCCGGTTCGGCAACTTCGGCGCCACCCAGGGCTCGGCGGTGCTGAACGTCCCCATCGTGGCCGGCAAGGCCGCCTTCCGGCTCGCGGTGGACAACCGGCAGAGCGACGGTTTCGTCGAAAACCCGACCCGCGGAGAGGACTCCTACGACTACCGCGACTACCTCGCGGTGCGCATGAAGCTCCGCTTCGATCCGACCACCCGGTTCCGGGGACTGCTCACCTACCAGGCGACCGAGAGCCGGGGCGGCGACGGCGCGATCAACGTGGACCGTTTCCCCGAAGAGCGGGTGAACATCTCGGACCACCCGGCCGAGGACGGTTCGGAGCACCACAACCTGACGCTCGCGCTCGCCTACGACCTGAGCCACCGGCTGTCGCTCGAGTCGACGTCGAGCGTCTACCAGCACGACTACCGCCGCGAGGAGGATCTGGACCAGACGCCCCTGGCCGCCGGCGTCCTCGACTACACGACCGACGACGAGTGGATGACGCAGGAGTTCCTGCTCCGCTACCAGGGCCCCGGCCGGCGGAGCGGCGTGCTGGGGCTCTACTTTGCCGACCTGACCGACACCCTGCAGGCGGACGCCGCCGGGCCCGGCGAACTGGCCGGCCTGCCTCCCGGCTTCACGCTGACCTCGTTCTTCAACACCGAGGAAACGACCCGGAACGCGGCCCTCTTCGGCGAGTTCGACCTCGGTCTCGCCGACGTCTGGACCCTCACCCTCGGCGCCCGCTACGACGACGAGCGCCGCCAGACCACGAACCGGCAGGGGGTGGTCTCCGACCCGCCGCTGCCCCAGTTGCCGCCGGAGGGTCCCCCGCAGGAACTGGACGCTTCGTACCGGGCTTTCCTCCCGAAGGCCACCCTGACTCGCGATTGGAGCGATTCGCTGTCCACCTCGGTCGGCTGGCAGCGGGGTTACCGGGCCGGCGGGCAGTCCATCGCTGTCCTGAGCCAGCGGGTCAGCGACTTCGAGCCGGAGTACACGAGCAACGTCGAGTTCGCGCTGCGCGCGGCGGCCCCCGACCGGCGCTGGTACTTCAACGGCAATGCCTTCTACACGGACTGGACCAACCAGCAGGTGCGGGTGATGACCGAGCTCGGCCTGCCGGTGGACACCGTTACTGTGAACGCCGGGGAGTCCACGGTGCGCGGCCTCGAGGCGCAGGCCGGCTACTGGTTCGACCCGCGCGTTCAGTTCTATGGTTCGCTAGGCCTGCTCAGCACGCGGTTCGACGAGTTCCGCGACGGCGAGAGGGACTTCACGGGCAACGAGTTCCCGTACGCTCCGGCCTGGTCCTGGCTGACCGGCCTGTCCGTCCGGCTGGACGACAACTGGTCGGGGAATGCCGAGATCGCCGCGCAGGCGGACGCGTTCTCGAACAGCGGGAACGATGCCCGCTTCCGCGTGGGAGAGCGCACGCTGGTGAACGCCCGCTTCGGCTACCAGCGGGGCAACTTCGGTGTCTTCGCGTTCGGCCGGAACCTGCTCGATGAGGCGTATCTCCTGCAAGCGTGGCAGCCGACCGCGCCGATCTTCGGTGCGCTGGGACGCGCCGGCGAGCCGCGCACGATTGGGGTCGAACTGGACGTGAGTTTCTGACCGCGACTTCCTTTACGGGTCTTCGACGCGGGTCCAGGGACCGCACTCGGCGTCGGTGTAGAAACCGGCGTCGGACGCCTCGATCGTCACCGTGAGTGCCGTGCCGGCCCGCGTCTCGACGAGGCCGTCCTCCACGACGTCCTCCTGACCGCCCCCGAAGGCAGCAAGCCGCAGCCAGAGACAGAGATACTCGGCGTTCGCACGGTAGGTCCCGGGGGCGATCTGGGGTCCCACCAGCCAGGTGCCGGGAGGGATCTGCTCCTGCACGCCGGTGTCGCGGGGCTCGGTCTTCCACTCGCCGCACTCGGAGCGGGACCGGAACGCCGCATCGCTCGCGTGGATGTCCACGATCTCCTGGCCGGAATCGAACCGGAGTTCGCGTCCGGCGATGAAATCCAGGTCCGGCTCGGAATCGAAGCGCAAGAGAGCGGCCCGGTTGACCGGGTATCCGATGGAGAACCCGGAGCGCCGTTGCCAGAAACATCCGGAGTCCGGATCGGTGAAGTACCGCCCCGGCAGGACTTCGTCACCCACGATCCACTGTCCGCCGCCGAACGCGTCCCGGGGGGCCCCACCGGTGAGGGTGAAGTCAAGTCGACCCGAATCGCGCGTTGCCAGCCCGGTCACCTCGGCGTACCCGTCCTTCCGCGCCGCGAGAGTGGTGTCGCCCTCCAGGTCATGCAGGATGTAGCCGCCGTCTCCTCGCGTCACCGTTGCCTTCCCCGCAGAAGGGCCGTCGAGGGCGATTACGAGCACATCCGCCACCGAGCGGCCGTTGTGGTTGACGGCCTGCCCGCTGAGGTCGTAGAAGTTCGGATTGACCGGCGCGACCGCCACTCCGGCCTCGGTGCTGGCCGGTCCCAGCGTGGCCGTGATCCGCGTCTCGCCCGCCGCGTGCGCGAACACGAAGCCGCGCCCGTCCACGCTCGCCACCTCCGGCGCGCTCGAACTCCAGAGCGGGTCCACCTGCCCGGTGGCGCCGTCGCTGAAGGTGGCCCAGCCGGTGAGTTGCGTCACCGTCCCGATCTCGAGCGGTTCTTCCGGCAGGCCGCGGATTTCAAGCGCCGTGGGGACCGGTCCCGGGGGAGGCCCGGTCGGGGTCGCCGAGTCGCCGCAGCCACCGAGACCGAGCGCGTACACGATTGCGGCGAGGACTGCCGCGCTCGACGCCGTCCTCCACAGCACAACCCGAGTCAAGTCACCTACGCCGGTCATCTTCCGGCAGGCTAGCGCCCGGAAGCCGGACCGGCCGTCAGTCCGGGGCTACCGCCAGCAGCCGGTCGTGGCGGCGGAGGATCTCCCGGAGACGGTCGTGCGGGATCGCGTAGATCCGGCGGCCGTTCACGCCGGTCATGTCCCGAGCGGCGATCATGGAGTTCACGATGGCCTCCTCGGTGGCCTGCACGACCCCTTCGAAGAGCGGGTTCAGATCGGAGTTCGCCAGGATCCGCAGTCGAGCCTCGCCGCTCTCGTTGGCGGCGGCCTCCTCGTTGGCGGTCGAGAACGCCACGAAAATGTCGCCGGAGCCGTTCATCGAGATGCTCCCCAGGCGTCCGAGTCCCAGGGACGTCCGGCGGGCAACACGTTTCAACTGGTGCGGGAGGAGCGGCGCGTCGGTGGCCGCGACGATGATGATGGATCCGTCCCGTCCTCCCCTGGGGGCGGGAGGACCGGCTTCCGGAGCCGGCGGGTTCTCGGGAAGCAGGTCGGGAATCTCCCGCCCTACGGGCACCCCGGCGATGCGGAGTTGCGGGCGCCGGCCGAAGTTGGACTGCACGAGGACGCCCACCGTGTAGTCCGTCCCGCCGGTCCGGACCCGGCGCGAGGCGGTGCCGATTCCCGACTTGAACTCGAAGGTGCGCATTCCGGTGCCGCCTCCCACCGACCCCTCCTCGACCGGTCCGCCGCGGGCGGAGTCCAGCGCGGCGAACACGTGCTCGCGGCGGACGTGGAAGCCGGTGATGTCGTTCAGGAATCCGTCCCAGGTCTCGGCGACCATCGGCAGCGTCCAGGCGCGAAAACCGAGGTTCGCCTCGGCCCAGGCGATCGCCGCCTCGTGGACCGCGCCGACGCTGTAGGTGTTCGTGATGAGCACCGGCCCCTTCAGGATCCCCCGGTCGCTGACCCAGGTGGTTCCGGTCATCTCTCCGTTCCCGTTCAGGGCGAACCAGTTGGCGAACACTCCGGCCTGGCTCATCCGCCCACGCGGCAGCACCGCGGTGACCCCGGTCCGGACCGGCCCCTCCTCCCGGAGGATGGTCGTGTGTCCCACTTCCAGTCCGGAAACGTCGGTGATGGCGTTCAGCGGACCCGGGTCGCCCTCGAAGGGCACCCCCAGATCCCGGGCGCGGGTCGGCGTCTGGGCGAGAGCGCCGGCAGCGATCGAGGAGATCATCACGACGGCGCAGAACATGCGGCGAGACTTCATCGTTTCGGCCCTCCTGCGGGGCGGCGGCGCCCGGTCGGCGCGCGATTCAGGCGGAATCGCCGGGCTTTCCGGCGGTAGCGAACGTCTCCGCGCAGCCGGCGCAGCAGAACCACCAGGTCTCGCCGCCCGATTCCACGCGGTGGGGAGAGTCCCGGGAGACGGTCATCCCGCAGATCGGGTCCACCGCCAGCTCGTCGCTGGAGGTCTCGAGTGCGATCCCGACCATCGGGGACGGCGCCGCCTCTTCCGGAGTCGCTTCCGGCCGCTCCGGCGCCTGCCGTTCCTCCACGATCTGGGCGAGGATGCTGAGCGCGATTTCACCCGGGGTCTCGGCGCCGATATCGAGCCCGGCGGGGGACCGGAGCCGGCCGGCGTCGGCTTCGGAAACACCGATCCCGACCAGCCGCTCGCGTATCGCCGCGGCGCGGCGGGGGCTGGCCACCAGGCCCACGTAGCGGGCGCGGCCACCGGTCAATCCGGCCTTCAGGGTCTCCCACTCCCCTTCGCCGTGACCGGCGACCACACAGAAGGCCCCCTCGGCCGCGGTGTCGAGGTCTTCCTCGGTCTCGGCGGTCCGCACCTCCATCCCGAGCGCCTCGCCGAGCGCCGCCAGGGACTCCACGATGGGCGAACTCCCCGCCAGCAGCAGCCGGCGCGACGGTAGATAGGGCTCCAGATGGATGTCGAGAGCGCCGCCACTTACGCAGGCCATGTGTTCCTCCAGAACTCCTTCCTCCGACTCGACGCCCTCGGGCGGGCTGTCCGGGGAAATGCGGAGCAACCGGGGCGCTCCGTCGGCGAGCGCCCGCAGCGACTCCCGCCGGACCGCCGGCTTGACGCAGGTCCCGCCGACGAAACCCCGGAACTGCCCGTCGCCGGTGACGATCGCCTTGGCGCCCGGCCGCGCCGAGGTGGGGCGTTCGGCGCGCACGACCGTCGCCAGGACGAAGGGCACGCCGTCCCGGTAGAGCCGGGCGGCCGCGGCGAAGACATCCGTCGGGCCGCCGCTCACGGCGTCCCTAACGCGTCGCCGCGACGCCGTGTTCGTTCAGGACGTTCCAGACCCGCGCCGGGGTCATGGGAATCTCCATGTGACGCACGCCGAGGTGCCAGAGGGCGTCCACCACCGCGTTCACGACGGCCGGCGGGGCGCCCACCGTGGCGGATTCGCCGACGCCCTTGGCGCCGATGGGATGGTGCGGCGACGGCGTGACCGTTTCGCCGAGCTCCCAGTGAGGGGTCTCCATCGCGGTCGGCACCAGGTACTCCATGAAGTTGCCCCCGGTGATGTTGCCGTCCGCGTCGTAGGAGATCTCCTCGAGGAGGGCCGGCGCGATCCCCATGGTGAGGCCACCATGGATCTGACCGTCCACGATCATCGGGTTGATCCGCACCCCGCAGTCGTCCACCGCCACGAAGCGCCGGATCCTGACCTGTCCGGTGCCGCGGTCGATGTCCACGCAGCAGATGTAGGACCCGAAGGGGAAGGTCAGGTTGGGCGGGTCGTAGTAGGAGATCGCCTCGAGGCCGGCCTCCAGGCCCTGCGGGTGGTTCGTGTAGGCCGCGAAGGCGATGTCCTGGATGGTCTTCGCCCGGTCCGGGGAGCCCTTCACGTAGAACCTGCCCTGCTCCCAGACGAGGTCGGCCTCGTCCGCCTCGAGGAGATGCGCCGCGATCTTCCTCCCCTTCTCGCGGATCTTCCGCGACGCGATGGACGCCGCGGCGCCCGCGGTCGGGGTGGAACGGCTGGCGTAGGTGCCGAGCCCGTAGGGAGCCGTGTCCGTATCCCCTTCCTCCACCTGGATGTCCTCCGGCGGGATCCCGAGTTCCTCCGCGATGATCTGCGCGTAGGTGGTCTCGTGCCCCTGCCCCTGGGACTTGGTGCCGAAGCGGGCGATCGCCTTCCCGGTGGGGTGGATCCGGATCTCGGCCGAGTCGAACATCTTGATCCCCAGGATGTCGAAGGTCTTCGACGGGCCGGCGCCCACGATCTCCGTGAAGGAGGAGATGCCGATCCCCATCAGCTCGCCGCGGGCGCGTTTTTCGGCCTGCTCGGCCCGGAGATCCTGGTAGCCGATCATGTCCATGGCCTTCTCGAGCGCCGCGCCGTAGTTCCCGCTGTCGTACTCCCAGCCGAGGGCGGACGTGTACGGAAACTGCTCGGGCTTGATGAAGTTCCGGAGGCGGAAGTCCGCCGGGTCCTCCCCGTTCTCCCGGGCCAGCAGGTCCACCATCCGCTCGATGGCGTGCACCGCCTCGGTGACCCGGAACGAGCACCGGTAGGCGATCCCGCCCGGCGGCTTGTTGGTGTACACGCCGTCCACCGACACGTGGGCGTTTTCCAGGTCGTAGGACCCGGTGGCGATGTGGTAGAGCCCCGCCGGGAACTTGGACGGGTTCGCCGCCGCGTCCGAGTAGCCGTGGTCGGCAACGGTGTCGAGCTTGAGCGCCGCTACCTTGCCCTTCTTCGACCCGAGGGTCGCGGTGATGTGGTAGTCGCGGGCGAAGGAATCCGCCTGGAGGTTCTCCGAGCGGTCCTCGATCCACTTCACCGGCTTGCCGGTGACCACCGAAGCGGCGGTGGCGAGCACGTAGCCCGGATACACGGGCACCTTGCCCCCGAATCCCCCGCCGATGTCGGGCGAGATGACCCGGATCTTGTGCTCGGCGAGGCCGAGATGGGCGGTCACGAGCGCCACCACCGTGCGGATGGCGTGCGGGGCCTGGGTGGTCAGGTAGAGGGTCAGGTGGCCCTCCACCGGGTTCCAGCTCGCCACGCAGCCGCAGGTCTCGATCGAAGCCACGTGGATGCGCGGCAGGTGCATCTTCTGCTCGACGACGGTGTCGCAGCCGGCGAGCGCCGCGTCCGTTCCGTCCGCGTCCCCGTGCTCCCAGTGGAAGATGTGGTTGCTCTCCTTGTCGTCGCGGACCTTGGTCGCCCCGGGCTTCAGGGCCTCGTGCGGATCCACCACCACCGGAAGCGGGTCGTAGTCCACCTCGAGGGCAGCGGCGCCGTCGGCGGCCGCGTAGCGCGACGTGGCCACGATCGCCGCCACCTCCTGGGCCTGGTACTTGACAGTGTCCACCGGCAGCACCATCTGCTGGTCGCTCATCAGGGTGGGCATCCAGGCCAGCTTGAAACCCTCGAGGGTCTTCCCGGTGATCACCGCGGCCACGCCGTCCACCGCCATCGCGGTGTCCTCGTGGATCTTGGTGATCTTCGCGTGGGCGTAGGGGCTCCGGGCGATGTCGAGGTAGAGCATGCCCGGGAGCTTGACGTCGTCGATGTAGCGGCCCTGTCCCCTGATGAAGCGGGCGTCTTCCTTTCTCTGGACGGAGTGTCCGAGACCTCTGCACTCAGCCATCGCTGTTCTCCTTCATCAGTTCGCTGGCCCGCTGCACCGCTCTCACGATGTTGACGTAGCCGGTGCACCGGCACAGGTTGCCGGAGATGCCCCAGCGGATCTCCGCCTCGCTGGGATCCGGGTTCTCTTCGAGGAGCGCCTTCGAGGTCAGCATCATCCCGGGAGTGCAGAAACCGCACTGGAGTCCGTGTTTCTCCGTGAATCCCTGCTGGACCGGATGGAGGCCGCCGTTTCCGAGTCCCTCCACGGTCGTGACCTCGGCGCCGTCGGCGGCTACGGCGAACACCGTGCAGCTCTTGGCGGGCACGCCGTTCAGGAGCACCGTGCAGGCGCCGCAGGAGGTCGTGTCGCACCCGATGTGGGTGCCCGTGAGGCCGAGTTCCTCGCGGATGAAATGCACGAGCAGCAGCCGCGCCTCCACCTCGCGGGTGTGTTCCTCGCCGTTGATGGTGACGCTGATCTGGTGGGAACTCATGACGCCTCCCTCGCCCGGGCGAGCGCGCTGGACGCCGCCCGATGGGTGAGCACGCGGACGACCGCGCGTTTGTAGTCGGCGGATCCGCGGTGATCGTCGGCGGGGTCGGCGGCCGCGGCGGCGGCTTCGGCGGCCGCGTCGAGCGCCGCGTCGTTCCCGTCGGAGCCAACGAGCGCCGCTTCCGCCGCACCGGCCTGGATCGCGGTGAGGCCCACGTTGGTCAGGGCGACGCCGGCGCTGGCGATGCGCCCGCCGTCAAGCTGCAACTGGACCGCCACCGCCGCCACCGCGTAGTCGCCGACCTTCCGCTCGAACTTCCGGTAGGCGCCCCCGGAACCGGATCCGGCCTCGGGGATGCGGATCTCGGTCAGGATTTCCCCGTCTTCGAGGCAGGTCGAAAACGGCCCCGTGAAGAAATCGGACGCGGCGACCGTCCGCTCGCCGGAAGGACCGCAGGCGAGGAACGACGCCCGGTAGGCGAGCATCGCCGCGGGGTGGTCGTTCCCCGGATCGGCGTGCGCAACGTTCCCGCCCACGGTCGCCAGGTTCCGCACGACCGGATCGGCGATGACGCGGGTGGTGTCCGCGAGCAGCGGGTAGCGGCTCTGGACCAGGTCCGACTTCTCCAGTGCGGACTCGCGGGTCATCGCCCCGATGCACAACGAGCCACCCTCTTCGCGGACTCCGGAGAGCCCGGGGATCTTCCTCAGGTCCACCAGCGCGGCCGGCTCCGCCAGCCGGAACCGCATCATGGGGATGAGGCTGTGACCCCCGGCCAGCAGCTTGGCCTCAGGGTTCGCCAGCAGCAGCCGGCTCGCCTCTTCCAGGGTGTCGGGAGCGTGATAGTCGAAAGACGGTGGAATCACGGAGTCTCCTCCTTCCGGGTCAGCCAGCATACCAGCGGCGGAGCCACGTCCGACGCCGAGAACTCCGACGGCGCGTACGGCTTGGAACGCCGGTCTCCAGACCGGCACCGGGGGGGGCGCCCCCCCCCCCCG
>JAPPGX010000169.1 GCA_028877265.1 Acidobacteriota bacterium | reverse complement strand
AGTTCTGGACCTACGACACCTTCGCCGCGGTGTGGGGCTCCCCCTTCGTCGTCGACGGCAAGGTTTTCCTGGGCGACGAGGACGGGGACGTTGTGGTCCTGCGCGCCGGCAAGGAGCTGGAGGTGCTCGGGGAGTACAACCTCGGCGCCTCCGTCTACTGCACCCCGGTGGTCAAGGACGGCGTCCTCTACATCCTCACGCGCAACCGGATCTGGGCCTTCCAGGAAGGCGCGCAGTCCGACCCCCTCTGAAGGCGTCGCCGGCTTGGAACGCCGGCTTCAGCCGGCACCCGCTGCGCTGAGCGCAGCGAAAGGGCGCATGGCTGCTCCCTGCATGGCGGGCCCACACAGGGCTCCCGCCGCGCCATCCCGGCGAATGAGGTCCTTCCCGCCGCTCGGCTTCGCGGGCTGTGCCGGCTGAAGCCGGCGTTCCAGGCCGCGTGCGTGAACACGCGTTACGGCGTCAACGGGTTACCGGGGGCCGCCTGCCTCCAGCCTGCCGTCCAGGAACACTCATCCCACCACAAGAGCGGTGTGGCCAGATCCGTTCGCTCCGTGGCCCGTCAATCTGAGAGAACCGGACAGGGCGATGCCCGTCACAACACGGGGAGCCCGGTGTGCCTATTCGGCGGAGGACAGATTTCCGGCGGCTGTCTTGCCGTTGTTTCCGACCTCAAGTTCATACGAGACCTTCTGCCCTTCGCGAAGCGACTGCAGTCCGGCCTTCTCGACCGCCGAAATGTGCACGAAAACATCTTTCGAACGGTCATCGGGCTCGATGAACCCGAAGCCTTTCGCCGCGTTGAACCACTTTACTGTGCCAGTAGCCATGAATCGTTCCTCTAACCAAACGCTGTTGATTCAGCACCCCGCACAAAGTGCCGGCGCGCTCTGTTTGAAGCTCACATCGTCAGGGGATCGGGAAACCAGTCGCGGGAGCGACCGCTCCAGATCGCACCGGGCCAATGCGCGCCAGAAGGCGGGAGTATAGACCCCAGAAACGGTCAGGAAGTCAAGGATGCGCTCCCAGGAACGGACCCGCGCCCCTCCCCGCGCGCCGGCCAGGGGCTCGCGGTCCCGCAGGCCCCGCTCGCCGGGCTAGGGAGAGCCGCCCGCCTCCAGCCTCCCGTCCACGAACACCCAGTCGGGCACCACCCGGTAGTCGAAGGGATGCCCTTCCAGGATGACGAAGTCGGCGTCCTTGCCCGGCTCGATGCTGCCGATCCGGTCGCCCAGGCCAACCAGCTCGGCGGCGTTGAGCGTCGCCATCCGAAGTGCGTCCACCTCCGGGACCCCGTTGCGGAAGGCCCACGCCGAGTTGAGGATCGGCTCCCCGCCCAGGCGCCCGATGGGCGAGGCGCGCCGGGAGGCGCCCGGACCGAAGAACGCCACCTTGACGCCGGCCCGGTTCAGGATGGCGGGTCCCTCCACGCTCCAGCCCTCGCCGCCCCCGCGGATGTCCGACGCGTAGCTTCCGGAGTTCCCCAGAATGACTCCCGCGCCGGCCGCGGCGAGCCGGCCGGCCAGCCGGTGCGCCTCCACCCCGCCGGTGATCACGAGACGCAGGCCGTAGTCCTCCGCGAGACCGAGCGCCGCTTCGATCTCGGGGACCCGGTCCGCATGGACCATCGCCGGCACCTCGCGCCGGAGTAGGGGCAGGAGCGCCTCGAGGCGCGCGTTGTACTCCCGCGACCCGTCCGCTTCCGAATAGCGCCGCGCGGCGTCCAGCGCTTCCCGGATCATCGCCGAGGCGCTTGCGAGCGTCAGCGGCGCTCCCATCCCGTCCGTCCACTCCCGGAGCGCCGACGGGGTGAGGGCGAACACCATGCTCGCCGGCTCGCGGCGCACCATCTTCTCGAAGTCGATGCCGGGCGTCTTGACCAGGACGCCGTTCCCGCCGACCAGGTTGCGGGTGCCGGGGGTGACGTGGATCGCGGTCACCCCGATCGCGGTGTTCACCCGGTACGACGGGAACCAGGGGTCCACGGCGTAGAGGGCGTTCATCTCCGGCACCACCGGCGCGGTGATCTCGTCGTTCTGCACCTGCCACTTGAGGTCGCCGATCCAGTCGTTGGGAAAGGCGCGCGCGAGCACCGTTCCCGGCATGACCACCCTGCCCCCGACGTCCATGACCGCCACGCCCGCGGGCGGCGCGGCGTCCGCCTCCACCAGCGTGAACCGGCCGTCCGCGACGACGAGGGTGGCGTTCCGGATTTCCCCGCTGCTCACCGTGAACACGTGGGCGCCGGTGATGGCGAACCCTGCGTCCTCCGCGGTGATGTCCCCGGTCACCGGGCGGAACGGCCCCACCGCGCGCGGCCGTTCGGCCTGGAGCACGCCGTCGCGTTCGTACTCGAGCCGGCCGTCCACGAACACCCGCTCCACCCGGTCGGCGGTCAGATCGAGGAAATGCCCGTCGAGGAGCACCAGGTCGGCGTCCTTCCCGACCTCGATGCTGCCGATCCGGTCCTGAAGCATCATCGCGCGCGCTCCGTTGATGGTCATGATCTCGAGCGCCTGGTCGTCGGTGAGCCCGTGCCGCGCCAGAAAGGCCCCGTACTCGCGGAAGTCCTTGAAGTGCTGGTTCGACATGTCCGTCTGGATGCTGGCGTACACACCGGCGTCGAGGAGGTCCTTCAGCAGGTTCAGGGGCTCCGGGTCGCCCCAGTACTGGACGATCATCATCGGCCCGATCACCGGGACGATCTCGGTGCCGGCGAGCAGCTCGGTGAGCGGAAAGATCTCTTCCGCGTGGGCGAGCGCCAACCGGTCGAAGAAGCCGTACTTGCGCGCGAGGCGCAGCACCATCATCACCTCGCTCGGGTAGTGCGCGTGAGCGTGCACCATGACTTCGCCCCGGATCACGGCAGCGAAGGCCTCCAGGCGTTCGTCGCGCTCCGGCGCCGGTCCGCTTCCGGCGGCGTGCGCTTCCTGCGCCCGCAGATAGGCCTCCGCGCGGCGGAAGTACTCGTCGGCGGTGGCGTACCAACCCATCACCGTCTGCGGGGTCTCGCCGGGCCGCAGGTTGATGAGCGGGCGCACCGCCATCTTCAGATCCACGTAAGGCTTGAGGATCATTTCCGGGCCGGGAACGCGCTTCAGCTTGAGCGCGACCGCCTGTCCGCTGGAGATGATGCCGCTCCCCGAGCGCGTGACCAGCGACGTCACGCCTCCGGAGAGCGCCACCTGGAGCATGGGATCCGACAGGTCGAGGTGTTCCACCGCCTTCCATTCGGCGGTCACCGGGCCGGGAATGCGCGCGCGGCTGGAACGGTCGAGGGCGACATGCGCGTGCGCGTCGATCAGGCCCGGGATCACCACCTCCGCTTCGCAAACCGCGGTCCCGGCGGGAACGTCCAGGGCCTGGCCGACCGCCTCGATGATCCCGTCCCGGATCAGGATCTCGCCGTCCGGGAGCGTCCCGCCGGTGACGGTGTGGATCGTCCGTCCGCGGACGAGTATGGACTCGGACTGGGCGCCCGCGGCGCCGGGAACGGTGGTCGCGGCGGCGGCCGCGAGGATCGCCGCGGAGCATCTGCGCCCGCCGGAACGGATCCAGCTTCGCCAGGTCATCTGCCGCACCGGATCGGACGTCAGTAGACCCCCACCGTGGTGCCGCCGGCGAGCTGGCCGAACGGCCGGACGCCGCTGACGCCGTCCCAGGCGTAGGGGCCCCACGGCGGTTCCCGTTCGCCTTCGTCGCGTTCGAGGAACCCCGGGACGAAGAACTCCCTCGTCAGGGTCGTGAGACGCACGCGTCCGGTCTGCCCGTAATCCACCACTTCCCCGCTGTCGGGGTCCACGACCTCCAGGACCGCGCGGGGCATCGGCGGGTAGTAGGCGATCTTGTAGCCGTCCTCGGGAGTCGGCGGCCGCGCCGGCGCCAGGCCCATCAGCGTGTTGCCGTAGGTGGGCTGGAGGAACACCCCGTCGAGCAGCTCCTCCATGGCGAACCGCGTCCACTGCGGGGTGAACTCGGTCCCTCCCGAGAAGATGCCCCGGATGCCCGTTTCGGCCAGCGTCCTTCCTTCGTCCTCGAGCCGCAGGCAGAGCGCCTCGAGCAGCTTCGGCGTCGTGAACAGACACCGGATGTCGTGCCCGGCCGAGAGGACCGTCAGCGCCTGGTCGATGACGTGCGCCTGGTAGGCGAGGAGATGCTCGGTCCAGCCCTTCTTGATCAGCTTGATGACCCAGCGGGGGTCGAGATCCACGCAGAACGCGATTCCGCCCCGGAACTGCGCGAGATGTTCCACTGCGAGCCGCAGCCGGCGCGGCCCCGAGGGCCCCAGCATGAGCCAGTTGGACCCCGGCGGGAAGTGCTCCTCGGAAAGCACCGCGCTGAACAGCTCGTAGTCGATCCGGAAATCGTCCACCGAAGTGCGGCTCTTCGGGATGCCGGTAGTTCCGCCGGTCTCGAAGACGTAGAGCGGCCGGTCCTGGTACGGCGCCGGAATGAAGCGGCGCACCGGCCCACCCCGGAGCCACTCGTCCTCGAACGGCGGAAAGCGCTTCAGGTCGTCGAACCCCTGCACGTCGGCCACGGGATCGAAGTCGAGCCGCTTCCGGAAATCGAGCCAGAACGGACATCCCGTTTCTTCCGAGAAATGCCAGCGGACCGTGTCCCGGACGTGCTGGTCGAGGTCATGGCGGGCCGCGACGGCGGCCTCGGAATCTCGCAGGTCGGTTTCCATCACTTCCCTTTGCTGTGCACCAGGTGTTCAGGCGGCGATCGCGCGTACGAAAGCCGCCTCGGCGTCTTCGGCCATCCGTTCGAGGGAGTGCTCCTCCCGGATGCGCGCGAAGCCGCGCGCTCCCACCGCCGCTCTCCGCTCGGGATGCAGGACCAGTTGGGAAAGCGCCGCCGCAATGTGTTCGGGGTCGCTGCTCTTGGCGAGGACGCCTCCCTCGGCCCGGTCGAGCAAGGCGGGATAGGCCCCCTGCTGGGGAACCACCACCGGAGTGCCCGCCATCATGGCCTCGATGGCCGGAATCCCCTTCGGCTCGGGAAACGTCGCCGGAATCGCGACGACGTCGGCTTCCCGCAGGAACCGGATCTTGGCGCCGCGGTCCGGTTCCCCGAGGTACTGGAAGGAAATCCCGTTCCCGTCCATCGCGCAGAGCCGCCGCACCTCGTCCAGATAGCTCCGCCCCGCGCGGTTCATCCAGCCCGCGGCACGCAGGCGAAGCGGCGGAACGCCCGGCTGCCCGGCAAGCTCCAGGGCGGCGCGGGCCAGCCGGTCGAGGCCCTTCTCGGGAGCGATCCGGGAGAAGAAGCCGATCGTTACCGGCTCCGGATCACCGCCCGTCGTCGCTTCCGGGGCGGGTTTGGCCGCTGCCGGGAATCCCGCGGAGTCCACTCCCAGCCGCACGAAAGACACCCGGTGATCGGCAATGCCCAGCGCGTCCGCCATGCCGCGGGCGTGATGCTCGGTGACGCCGACGAAGTGATGCGCCGTTTCCGCCGCCTCCCGCATCAGCCCGAGGGCCCGCTCGCGGTCCGCCGCCGGCAGCCGGGACAGGAACAGGTCCTCTCCCGAGAAAGTGACCACGACCGGGGCGCCCGTGGCCGCGGCGAGCGGCGCGGCCAGCCCCAGGAGCAGCGAGTTGGGCAGGACTACCACGTCGGGGCCCGCATCGCGGACGGACTCCGCGAGCGCCTCGACCGCACGGCGGGCGGGTCCCCGCGCTCCCGCCAGCGTCGTGACGGTCAGCGGCCCCAGCCTGGTCGGGTCGGTGGCCGATGCGAACCGCTCGGCCAAGCCGAGAAGCGCGGGGGAGTCCAGCAGGCGGTCGAGTCCGGGCATCGCCCCGAAGAGCGGGGCTGCGTGCTGCAGGTACACGGAGATCCCGCCGAAGCGCACCCGGTCCTCGGAGACGCTCGTTTCGTCCGTCCGGCTGCGTTGATAGAGGGGCACGAGCCGCACGTCGTGCCCGCGGACGGCCAGCGATCGGGCCAGCGCGTTGTCGCGGATGCAGCTCCCGCAGAGCATCTCCCCCGCTCCGGCGGTGAAACTCAGAATGCGCACGAGTTCGGACGGTGGTTTCGGTCGCGGCGGCGCGGACTCAGAACTCCGGCCATCCGGTGACCGGATTGCGCCAGACGCTGTAGTTCGTGCCGCCGGAATACAGATGGGGCGGCCAGTCGTCGGGGCCGGTCGCCTGCGACGGATACAGGTGGTAGCGCATGCCGAGGGCGCCCCAGATGCGGCGCCAGCGGTTTTCGAACTTCCTTGCCGGGGGATGCAGGTCGCGGGGATCGTCCACTTCGTACCTGAAGTCGAAGATGCTCGGCGGACGGGGCCGATCCTCTTCGTCTTCCGCCGGCGCCTGCGCCCGCGCCGTGGCGCCGAGGCAGAGCGCGGCCCCGGTCACGAAGAGCGTGGCAAAGCACCGCCACCGGGCGGCGCGGCGGCGTTTCCGAAGCAACGATCCGAACGGCCCTCAGTCCGACGCGCTCCCCTCCAGGAACGGCTCCATGGGAAGCGACTGGGGGCCGTTCTCGTCGCAGACCGCATAGCTGGAGCGGGCGCTCGTGTACATCGAGACCCCGGCGTGCACGCCGGCCTTGTTGACCACGTAGAAGGAAAGGCCGAAGGCCGGCAGGCCCCGGCTGTTCAGGAGCCGCTTCTCGACGGTGTTGTCCTTGACGCGGGAGAGCGCCGTCATCGCAGCGTCCTTGGGGTGGGCGCCGCGTCGCATTTCCTCGACGATGAGGAACGAGCAGAGCCCGTAGAGATTGGCCTCGCCCCGGCCGGTGGATCCGGCCGCGCCGACCGCGTTGTCCACGTAGAGCCCGGCGCCCAGGATCGGCGAGTCGCCGACGCGTCCCGGAATCTTCCACGCGAGGCCGCTGGTGGTGGTGACTCCGGCCAGGTCGCCGTTCGCGTTCAGGCCGTCGCAGTTGATGGTGCCGTAGTACTCCTCCTCGTCGATCAGGCCGTCGCGGACCATGGAGAGGCCGGCGGCGTGCCCGGCGGCCGCGCGCTTCTTGGGATCGAGGTAGTGACCGGGATCGATGCGGCGCTTCCACTCGAGCCACATCTCCCGGGACCTTGGGGTGTTCAGGTCGTCCTCGACCTCGAAGCCCATGTTGCGGGCGAAGTGCTGGGCGCCCTTCCCGACCAGCAGGTGATGGTCGGTCACCTGAAGGACCTGGTAGGCGACCGACGCCGGGGTCCGGACGCCCTCGATTCCGGCCACCGCGCCGGCGCGCCGGTTGGGGCCGTGCATGCAGCACGAATCGAGCTGCACCACACCGTCCGCGTTCGGACGGCCGCCGTAGCCGACGCTCGCGTCCTCGGGATCGAGTTCCGTGATCTTCACGCCCTCGATGAGGCTTTCGAGGATGTCCTTCCCTTCCGTCATCATCCGGAACGCGCGCTCGACGACGACCTCGTCGCCGCCGTTTTTGTAGCGGTTCCCGTTCCCGGAGGCGATCACCACCGGTTTGGGGCCGGACGTCTGGATCGCCGGTGCGCGGGACGCCGAAGCGCCGAGCGCCGCCGCTCCGGCGGCGCCGACCTGGACGAACTGCCGGCGGCTGAGGTTGCGGCCGGTCCACGGTGCCTTTTTCTTCATCGGTTGCCCCTCTCCCGCCACTCGAGTCCCGGCCTTCCGGCGGCGCGGGAACGCTTCTCCGAACGGGAGCCGAAGTGTATTCCACGCCCGGCGGCGCAGAGCCGCGCCTTACCATCCCCGCCGTGCCGACCGAACCTACGCCGCAGGGCATCGAAGCCGCCCGCACCGCCATTCCCCGGGAATTCCGGGACACGCCGCTGTTCGACTCGGCTCCGCTCGGCGCCGCCACCGGCTGCCGGGTCACCGTCAAGGTGGAATGTGTGAACCCGATCCGCAGCTTCAAGGCCCGCGGCGCCTGCTGGTTCGGCGCCCGGCGGGGTCCGGAGGCCGTCACGCGGCTCCGCGGCCTCCCGGCCGGAACTCCGGGCTGGGTCACGGGATCGGCCGGGAACTTCGGGCAGGGACTCGCGTGGGCGGCGCGGCGATCCGGGATTCCGCTCACGGTGTTCTCTTCCCTCCACGCGAATCCGGACAAGGTGCGCGCCATGCGGGATCTCGGCGCCGAGGTCCGCCTTGTCGGGGAGGACTTCGACGCCGCCAAGGAAGCGGCCCTCGCCTACGCCGGAGAGACCGGGGCCGAATTCGTCGAGGACGGCCGCGAGCCGGAAATCACCGAGGGTGCCGGGACGATCGCGCTCGAGTGCGTCGAGGCGGTTTTTCGGGCCGACACCGCGCTGATTCCGGTCGGCAACGGGGCGCTCATCGGAGGGATGGGGCTCTGGCTTCGCCACGCCGCTCCCGAGGTGTCGGTCGTGGGGGTGGTGGCGCGGGGAGCGGCGGTCATGCGCCGCGCCTTCGAGTCGGGCGACCCCTCGCCCGCCGAAGCCGCCCCGGCCACGATCGCGGACGGGATCGCCGTCCGGGTCCCGGTCCCCGAGGCGCTGCCCCTGATGCGGCGGGTGGTGCACGAGGTGGTGGAGGTCAGTGAAGACGCTCTCGGGGAAGCCGTGCGTTTGCTCCACCGGACGCTCGGCCTCGTGGTGGAGCCGGCCGGCGCCGCAGGGGTCGCGGCGCTCCTCGAGCACCCGGACCGATTCCGGGGTCGGGAGGTCCTCACTCCGCTCTGCGGCGGCAACGCCGATCCCGCGCTCCTCGCCGGCGCTAGCGAATGACGGCTTCGCTGCGCGAGCAGGTCCCCCTGCCCGGCCGCTCGCGCGTTACCGGGAATCGCGGGGCTGTCACCGCCATGACCGCGAGCGCGGCGCGCGCCGGCGGGGAGATCCTGGCCGCCGGCGGCAATGCGGCCGACGCGGCGGTGGCGGCGATGCTGGCGGCGGGCGTGGTGGAGCCCGCCATGAACGGCCTCGGCGGCACCGCCTACGCCGTGGTGTTCGAACCTGGGAGCGGCCGGGTCACCGCGCTCGACGGCAGCGCGCGGTGTCCGGGACGGGCCCACGAAGAGATGTTCGAACCCCTCGAAGGGGTCGGCGGCGGACTCTACGGCTTTCCTCCGACCAAGGGAGACCACGCCGAGACCGGGGCGCTCAGCGTGCTGGCGCCCACGGCCCCGGCCACCCTCGTCGAACTCCACCGCCGGTTCGGCCGGCTGCCGTTCGCCGCCGTGGTCGAACCCGCGGTGCAGCTCGCGGAGGAGGGGTTTGTTCCCGACTGGGTCTTTTGTGTGCACGTTGCCGCCGGCTACCGGCGGCTCCAGCTCTCGCCGGCGGCGTTCGCGCTCTACACGCGGGGGGACGGCCTTCCCTTCGTGCCCGGCGGTGAGGAGGACCGGCTGCGCAATCCCGAGCTGGCCGGATCGCTGCGAGTGCTGGCTGAAGAGGGCCCCGGGCCCTTCTACCGGGGGCCCATCGCCCGCCGGCTGCTCGACACGGTGACCGAGGCGGGCGGCATCCTCTCCGAATCCGACCTCGCGGCCGCCACCGTCCGCGAAGTGCCGCCGCTCGAGTTCGGCTTCCGGGACCTCACGGTGGCGACTCTGCCGGACAACTCCGGCGGACCCACGCTGGCGGCGGCCCTCGCCCACCTGGGCGCCTTCGCGCCGGTCGACTCTCCACCTGGTGACACCGCCGACGAGGTGCGTTTTCTCCACTTGGCCGCCGAGTCGCTTCGGCTCGCGTTTCGCGACCGCTTCGCGTACCTGGGGGACCCGGAGAGCGTGCCGGTCCCGCTTCCGGGGCTGCTCGATCCCGGTTACCTCCGCGAGCGGCGGCGCGGACTCAGCCCGGACGGCCGCCGCCTCGATGTCCCGAACGAGCCCCCACCACCGGGGACGACGGAAGGCGTGGGCGCTCCGCGGTCCGGCGCGCCGACCTCGGATTGCACGACGCAGGTGAACGCGATGGACGCGGACGGCATGGCGGTCTCGCTCACCGGGACGCTGGGTGGCCGGTTCGGGTCCGCGTTCGCCGTGCCGGGACTCGGTTATCCCCTGAACAACGGCATGATGTGGTTCGACCCGCGGCCCGGCCGCCGGATTTCCCCCGCACCGGGCCGCCGCGCGCTGCACGCCGCAGCGCCGGCGATCCTGCTACGGGACGGAGTGCCCTGGGGGGTGGTGGGATCGCCGGGAGGACGCCGCCTCATCTCGGCGGTCGTGATCGGGATGGCGCGTCTGGTGGACCGCGGGGCCTCCATCCAGGACGCGGTGGGCGGGCCGGGATTCCATGCCGACGTGGGTCCGCTCACTCTCGACGAGCGGACGCCGGACTGCGGAAACGTCGCCCGCGGCCTCGAAGCGCGGGGCCACCAGGTGCTGGTGCGCCGGGAGACGGCCTTGAGTGGCCACTTCGGCCGGGCGAGCGGCATCCGGATCTCGGAGACCGGTGACGGAATCCGGTTCACGCCCGGGGTGGATCCGGTGCGCGCCGGCACGGGAGTGGCCGTGCAGGCGGGCTGAAGTTGAAACTCGGTTTCAGAATATAGACTTCCGCGCGCCGGGCGCCCTGCCCGGCCTTGCTTCTTCCCCGGCTGGGTCCCTCCGGCCTCAACCCACGGAGTTTTCTGTTGCAGTTCCCCGTCCGCCCGTCTGCCACCCTGCCCCTTCTCGCCGGCCTGCTGCTCACTGCCGGTGTCGCGATCACGGCCTGTGACGACGGCGGTTCCACCCCCGTGGCGCCGGCCCCTGCGCCCGCACCCGCTCCGGCACCCACCCCACCTCCACCACCGCCACAACCGGAGACCGCCACCTACGCGTTCGCCCAGCCCGTCCCGCAGATCAGTCCCCGCGTCCCGGGGTCCATGCCGGAAGGCGTGGATTTCGCTCCTTTCGTGGCGGTGGTCGCGCACGCCCGCGACGCGGCGCCGTGGGCGCCCGGCGAAACCGCTTCCGACGGCCTCAAGGTCCTGGCCGAAACGGGGATGTCGACGGACCTCATCGCCGCAGCGGAAGCCGCCGGGGCGGAGTTGATCTGGGCGACGCTCGGCGAGATGTTGGCCTTCCTGTTTGATCCCACCCACGGCCTCGAGCTCCATATCGAGCGGCCCTGCGTCAGCTACGCTCAGGCGATCGCTCCCAGCTCCGACTGGTTCGTCGGCTTCAGCAACGTCTGCGCCACCGACGAGGAGGGCGCGTGGCAGTCCGAGATGGCGGGCGCCCTCGTCGCTTACGACGCGGGAACCGCCACCGGCGAGGATTTCATGATGAAGTCCGCGGACACCGAGCCGCGCGAACCCATCGCCGAACTGGACGTGGCCCCGTATTTCGTGGCGCCCGCGGTCACGATGGAGCTGGTCGCCACCCGCAAGGAAGAGTAGTCGGGCCGCGTACAGGCTTCGATCCGTCTCCGCACGTGGACCCGAGCGCGCCGTAATGCGGTACGATTCGTTTTGATCGTCGTGGAATCGTTACGGGAAACGATCCCTTCGCGGCCCAAAGGAGGATCCGCCATGAAGACACGAAACATCTGGATGGGAATCGCGCTGCTGCTCAGCGTGCTCCTCCTGGCGACCTGCGGAGGGGATTCCGGGACCACGCCGGCGCCCGCCCCCGCACCGCCTCCGGCCCCGGCGCCCGCACCGGCCCCGGCGCCCGAGCCCGAGCCGGAAACGCCGGAAATGGCCACCTACAGCATCAGCTACGCCCCGCACTATTCGACCAATCCGCTCTTCCTTACCCTCGGCGCGCAGCCCTACCCCAATGACGGGAGCGCCTCGAACGAAATCGCGTTCATCGCCCATCCCCTGGGGACCGTGGTCTGGGAGGACGGCGGCACGGCAACCGAGGGTCTCGAGCACCTGGCCTGGGATGGCCACGCGCACGACCTGGCGGACGAGGCCCGGGACATGGGCTGGATGGTCCTCGCCGAGAGCTTCGACGAGATCATCGCGCTCCTGGGGGCGTCGGAAATCACTCTGAGTTCGGAGTTCCCCTGCATCAGCTACGCCCAGAAGTTCAACCCGAGCCCCGACTGGTTCATTGGTTTCAACGCCTGCGCCATCCACGATGACAATGGTGAGCTCCACTGGGAGGACACGCTCGAAGTACGCGCTGAGATGTGGGACGCCGGAGTACGCGACGGCGAGCCCTACATGACGGCCACCGGAGAGACCGACCCCTTCGAGCCAATCAGCCGGGTGATGACGCCGCCCTGGGACACTGAGTCGATCTCCACGATCACGGGCACCCTCCAGGAGTAGTCTTCCGCTCACCGGTTCGCGCGGCGCCGGACGCGAGCTTCCACTCCGGCGCCGCTCCCCGATGCGTCAGGCGTCGGGTCTGAGGGCGTAGCGCGTCCGGACGCCTTGCCGCCATGCCTGAACCCCGCCCGGACGCCGCCGCGGAGAGCGAAACGGCGCGGCCGCAGGACCTCCCCCGGGTCGTCATCGTCGGTTCCGGGCAGACCGGGCGGGAACTCGCCCGCCAACTCGCCGGCGAGCGCCGGGTGGTGGTCCTTGACACCGACCCGCAAAAGCTGGAACGCCTGCACGAGGACGCGCCGCACCAGTCGTTCGAGACCCTCCTTCGCGACGGGACCAGCGCTCTCGCGCTGCGGGACGCCGCCGGCGACGGGGCCGAATGGGTGATCGCCGCGACCGACCAGGACGCCGTCAACATCGAGGTCTGCCGGGTCGCGGCCGAACTGGAACCCCGTCCGTCCACCATCGGCACGCTCCGGGAGTCGCACCGCACCGGCATACTGCGCGCCACCGGCGCCGAGAGCATCGCCCGTCCCGGCGTCATCGCGAACCAGATCCGGAACCGCATCGAGCGCTCCCACCAGGTGGCGACCAGCCTCGGCCTCGGCCGTGGGGAGATCCGGGAGATCCAGGTGCTTCCCACCTCGCCGGCGGTGAACGTGAAGCTCCGCGACCTCGGCGCCCGGAAGTGGCTCGTCGCCGGGATCTACCGGGGAGACCGCTTCGTCGTCCCCGACGGCGACGCGGTGATCGAAGCGGGAGACCGCCTCCTGATCACCGGCGAGCCGGAGGTGGCCCCCGGCGCCGCGGAGTTCTTGCGGGAAGGGAAATCCCTCTTCCCGCTCCAGTTCGGCAGCCACATCGTGGTGTTCGCTGAGCGGGAGCTCCCCGAGGTGGCCTGGCGGGAGGCCGAATACCTGTTCCGCACCTCCCGGGCACGCCGTTTCCGGGTCGTGGCGCCCGAGGGAGTGGAACCCCCCGGCGATTTCGGAGTCCCCGCCGACCGCCTCGCCCGCATCGTGCCGGGCGACGATCCCTTCGCGGTAGCGCGGCCCGATGCCGGCTGCGTGGTGATCGACCACGGAGAGCCGTCCTTCCTCGCGCGCATCGGCCTGAACGCGGCGCGTTTCCTTTCCACCATGGCGCGGTTCTCCTGCCCGGTGCTGATTCCCGGCGCCAGCTTTCCGTGGGAGCGCCTCGTGATCCCGGTCACCGACGTGGAGGGCACGCTGCGCGCTGCCGATACCGCGATCGGTCTCTCCCGGCAGTTCGGCATCCCGCTGGCCGCCGTGGTCGTGACCCCGCCGTCCTTCATCGGGCGGGGACTCGAGGGTGGCGCCGACGTGGCATCGGTGCTCGCCGCCATCGAGCGGATGGCGGATCTCTACCGCGTGCGGGTGCCCATCATCCGCGCGGAGGGGAACCCGCCGCGGCAATTGGCCCGGCTGACCGGTCCGCGAGACCTCCTGATCCTGGGGTACGACCAGGGACACGCCGGCTCGTTCTTCCGGCCGGACCCGGCCGTCCACATGATGATCCGGGCGCGGGCGTCGGTCCTGGCGCTACCGATCCCGGCGCACCACTGATCCGAGCGCCGCGCGCGTTTCGCCTCGCGGCGCTCGGCGATGCCGGCCGGAGGCCGGCGCTCCGATCAGCGCCCCGGGACGCGGCGTTGCCCAGAGGCGTTCGCGCCGCCGATGGGCGAACCCTGGGGGCGCTCCGGCCGGCTGGCGTTCGGGTCGAGGCTCTCGTCCCGATCGGCGAAGCGGCGGATGTCGGCGACGGCGAGCGTCTCGTGCGGCGTCGCGTCGCTCATGTCGGCGAGCGTCCGCCCGAGCGCCATGAGCCGATCCTCGATGATCGCCCGCACCCGCGCCGGGTTGTCGGGGTTCATGGCCTCCCGCATCATGCCGTTCAGGACGCTGCGCTCCGCCGCGTCCTGCACCGCGCGCCGGTAGCCGCCCTCCGGTTCCGCGGCGCTCCAGGTCTTCTCGACGAGCCGGTCGAGGACCTCTGCCAGCCCCGGTTGGTCCGGATCCATGGCGTGGTTGTTCACAAGGCGCGCCATCCGCTCCGGATGGAGCAGGAGTTCCACCGTGTAGTCGGCCGAGGTGTCCGCCGCGGCCAGCGGATCGAAGACGAGCCCGGTGTGCCCGTCGAA
>JAPPGX010000084.1 GCA_028877265.1 Acidobacteriota bacterium | reverse complement strand
TACGGGACACTACGGAACCGGTAGACTGCGGAGCGGAGCACCGCGCGTGCCGGTCTGGAGACCGGCGTTCCAGGCCGGCGCGCCATCGGGACGGACAGCGGCCGCGGTGTTCCCCGGACGGGGTTAGCCGAAGAAGCCGCGCAGACGGTCGGAGTCCGGTGGGGCGGTGAGGCGGGAGACCACGACCAGGGCGAGCGCGGAGACCAGGACGATCGCGGCGGCCGGTTCCACGCCACTGTCCGCGATGGTCCAGCCCGGCGCCCCTTCGGACGCGACGAAGAACCAGGTCCAGAGGAGCAGACCGCTCAGAATGCCCGCCGCGGCGCCCGCCCCGGTGCTCCGCTTCCAGTAGATGGCGCCGACGAGCACCGGGAAGAACGTCGAGAAACCCGAGAGGGCCCAGATCCCCAGGCTGAAGATCGTCTGGGTGGAGACCAGGCTGAGGACGAACACCAGGACCAGGAACCCGGCCACGAAGATCCGGCCGAGCAGGGCCTGGCGATTCTGGCTCCACGCCGCGAACCGCGGCACGCGGGCCGCGGCGTTCTTGGTGAGCATGGTCCCCACCGCCAGGGTCTGGGAGTCGAGCGACGACATGATCGCGGCGAACACCCCGGCGGCCAGCAGGCCCGCGAGCACGCTTCCGGCGTGCTCGCGGATCAACAGGATGATGACCGGCCCTGTCGCATCGAGGGGTACGTCGAGCCGGCCGAGTGCTCCGAGCACCACCGAGGGGAACCACACGGCCGCGATGCAGGCGGGATAGGCCAGTACCGGGAGCCGGAACGCCTCGGCGCTCCGGGCGGACATCCAGTGGCTGAAGATGTGGGGGAAACACGACGTGGACAGCGGAACGAAGAGATAGGTTGCAATCTGGATCCAGTCCCGCGAAGAGCGCGCGAGCTCCAGAAGCTCGGGAGACTGGTCCCCGAGCCGGGCCATCGCCGCGCCGAAACCGCCCATCCCCCCGGTGATCACGAAGAAGGCGAGTCCGCTGACGCCGATGAAGACCAGCGTCTGGAAGGTGTTCACGAGCGCCGTGCTGCGCATGCCCCCGAGCACCACGTAGACGAGCACCACGAGGCACATCACCAGGCTGCCGGCCCACCCGGGGATGGCGGCGTCCGGGCCCGCGATGGCGGCGAGCGCATCGCCGCCGCCCTTGACCCCGATGAGCACGTACGGGACGAGCCACAGCAGCGAGGCGCCGAGCACCAGCAGACCAAGTCCGGAGGACCCGTAGCGCGCTTCGAAGAACTCGGCCTGGGTGGCGAACCCGTGGCGTTTCCCGAGCCGCCAGAGCGGGACCCCGATCACGAGGAAGGTCATCGGGATGACCACCGCCGAACTGGTCGCCATGAGCGCGAACACCCGGATTCCCTGCCGGTAGGCCTCGCCGGAGGCGCCCAGGATGGTGAAGGCGGTCATGTTCGTTCCGAAGAGCGTCATCAGCAGGACGAACGGACCGATCGAGCGGCCGGCGAGGAAGTACCCCTCCCCGGCGCGGTCCGGGCCTCGAGCGAGACCGAGGCGGGAGACCAGCCCGATCCCGATGACCGCAGCCAGGTAGAGGCCGACGACCGCGAGCGTCATGGCGGGCTCTGGTCGTTTGCCCGGGCGGCGCCGGAAGAGGCCCGGCTGGCCGCGCCTTCGGTCTCGGGCAACAGGGTCCGCACGGCGAACCAGAGATTGAGCGTGGCCAGTCCCACGATCGCGAGCTCGAGCACCAGCCCGAACGGCGTCCCGAACAACCGCGGTTCGGCCGGCGCCAACGCAACGAGCAGGCGCAGGAGGACCAGCGCCGCTACCGCGGCGACCAACCGGCTACGGCCAGGCAATGCGCCAGCAGCCCGCGGGAGCGTCAGCGAGCCCGGAGTTCGTGCGTCCGCTTGAAGTTGAGCCGGATTCCGACGAGGCCGGAGAAGTTGTCCTGGGGCGCGGAGATGTGCCGGGCGAACAGGCGGATCTCGGCGAACGCCTGCATCTGGCCGGCGCCGGTGTAGTTGGGCAGGTTGAAGCCGGCGGTGCCGAAGACCGCGCCGTCCAGGATGTCGTTGTCTCCGATGCCCCAGGCGCCGCCGCCCAGGCCGAAGAAGCCGCCGGGCGTCTGCCGGGTCAGCAGGATGTCCACGGACGATCCGGTCCAGAAGTTGTGGGCGAAGCCGCCGCCGGCCCGGACCGTCAAAGCGTTGGTGCGCTCGGCCGCCTCGTCGTGCGGGACGGTGATTCCCACCCCGGCGCCGCTGAGCCACGATGCCTCGGGAGTGGGAACGATGTCCGTTCGCTCGCTCTTGTAGGTTCCCGTGGCGAAGTCCGCGATCGGCCAGTAGCGCGGATAGAGCGCGTCCACACCCAGGTTCGTGCTGCTGCAGGTGGCGGTGACCCCCCGGTCATCGGCGATCGTGACGCTGGCTTCGTACGTCCCGCCGCCCTGGAGGATGAACCGGCGCTCGCACTGGGCGCTGGCGTCGAGGGTGGAGATCTGCACTCCGTCCTGCAGCACGGTGATGTAGCGGGTCGCGATCTCGCCGGTGACGGCACTGGAGCCGCAGGCGTCCACCACGAACTCGGCTTCCAGATAGTGGGTGGCCTGCTCGGGCGCACTGATGTCCAGCGAACAGGTCGGGGTGCCCGGCTCGAGGGAAACACTCGCGTTCGCCGACTGCGGGGACCCCGCCCCGCTCACCGTCGCCTCGGCCCGCCAGGTCCCGGCCTCCCTCAGTTGACCGGTCCACGAATAGCGCCTCTCATCCCGGTCCATCGTGAGGTTCTCGCTGCCTCCCGAGGGGGAGGTCAGCGTCACGTTCAGCCGCGCTCCCTCCTCGAGTCGAACGTCCACCGTGACCCGCGCCGCGGAGAACGCGTACTCGCCGGACGCCACGAAGTGAATGGTCGGAGAATCCTGGGGCAACTGCGTCTCGGAGGACGCGGCGAACCCCGGCGACACCGAGAGAGCAACAAGCGCCGAGGCCAGGACGAGACGGATCGCCCGACGAAACGCGGGACGGTGGATCGGATGGGTCATGGTGTTCCCTTCGCCTCCTCGGCCTGTTCGGCAAGACAGTCACCGACTCGGCGGCTAGTTCTACGCGGGCCGGAAGCTTACTTTTCTCCCGAAAATTCCTCCACCCTGACGGCCAAAAAACCGGTCTTCACTGATAGAGTTTCCGGTCGGTTTGAGTTCGGAACCGGATATGCGCCCCGCACGCGGCGGGATACGACTTCATCTCGAAGACGGTGCCGAGTTTTCGGGAACTTCTTTCGGGGCGGCCCTCGATCAACCCGTGGCCGGCGAGGTCGTCTTCAACACCGGAATGGCGGGGTACGTGGAGACCCTCACCGACCCGTCGTACCGGGGACAGATCCTGGTGCTCACCTATCCGCTCCAGGGGAACTACGGCGTTCCCCCGGCGCGGCCCGCGGGCTCCATCGAGGGGCCGTTCGAGTCCGGGCGGATCCAGATCCAGGGACTCGTGGTGCAGCACCACGAACCGCGGTACAGCCACCACGCCGGAGTCCGATCCCTGGGGGCCTGGCTCGCGGCCGAGGGGGTGCCCGGGATCGAGGGAGTGGACACCCGCGCCCTCACCATGCGCCTTCGCGAGGCCGGAACGATGGAGGGGTTGCTCTGCCGCGCCGGCGTCGCTCCTGCGGATGCCCGTGAGCGGGCGTCCGCGGTCGAAATGCACCGGCAGGTCTTCGAACAGGTGGTTCCCGGCGCGCCGGCGTACTACGGCCCCGGGGACGGACCCGAGGTGCTGCTGGTGGACGTGGGCGCGAAGGACAACATCGTCCGCTCGCTCGTGTCCCGGGGCGCCCGGGTCCACCGGGTCTCGGGGCTCGAACCGTTCGCCGCCGCGGCCCGCGACGCCACCGGCATCATGCTCGGGAACGGCCCGGGCGATCCCGGCGACCTCCAGGAGCTCGCTCGCGAACTCCGCTCGGTCATGGAGTGGTTCCGCGGCCCGATCTTCGGCGTCTGCCTCGGCAACCAGTTGCTCGCCATGGCCGCCGGCGCGCGGACCTTCAAGCTCCCCTACGGACACCGCAGCGTGAACCAGCCGGTGCGGGACCTCGTCAGCGGCCGCTCCTTCATCACCAGCCAGAACCACGGCTACGCGGTGGACGAAGCGAGCCTTCCCGACGGCTGGGAACCCTGGTTCCAGAACCTGAACGACGGCACCAACGAGGGCATCCGCTCGCTCGGCCGGCCGTTCCGGAGCATCCAGTTCCACCCCGAGGCCCATCCCGGGCCGGAAGACACCGCCTACCTGTTCGACGCCTTCGTCGAGGAATGCGCCGGACCGTGAGCAAAGCGCCGCCGAAACCGCAGTCCGTCATCGTCCTTGGCTCGGGGGCGCTCCAGATCGGCCAGGCCGGCGAGTTCGACTACTCCGGATCCCAGGCCATCAAGGCGTTCAGCGAGGAGGGCGTGCGCACCGTCCTCGTGAATCCGAACATCGCGACCATCCAGACCAGCGAGGGGATGGCGGACCGCCTCTACCTGAACGCGGTGACGCCCCGGCTCGTCCGGCAGGTCGCCGAGGATGAGGGGGTGGACGGCGTCGCGCTCTCCTTCGGCGGACAGACGGCGCTCAACTGCGGCCTCGAACTCGAGGAGTGGTTCCGGGACGCCGGAATCCAGGTTCTGGGCACCCCGGTGAAGAGCATCCGGGACACCGAGGACCGCGGGCGCTTCAACGCCCGGCTCGCGGAAATCGGGGTACTGACCGCGCGGAGCATCGTCTGCCACCGCCGCGACGAGGCGCGGGAGGCCGCGCGCACGATCGGGCTGCCCCTGATGCTGCGCATCGGCTTCGCCCTCGGCGGCAAGGGGAGCGCCATCGTCGACACGGAGGCCGAACTCGAGGCCGCCCTCACCAACATCTTCGGGGCCCACGACACCAAACAGGCCCAGGTGCTCGTGGAGGAGTCGCTCCGCGGCTGGAAGGAAATCGAGTACGAGGTGGTGCGCGACCGGGAGAACAACTGCATCACCGTCTGCAACATGGAAAACATGGATCCGATGGGGATCCACACCGGCGAGTCGCTGGTGGTGGCGCCGTCGCAGACGCTGAACGACGAGGAGTACCAGCTCCTGCGCACGGTCTCGATCAGGACGATCCAGCACCTCGGCATCGTGGGCGAGTGCAACGTGCAGTTCGCGCTGAGCCCGACGGGAGCCGACTACCGGGTCATCGAGGTGAACGCCCGGCTCTCCCGCTCGTCGGCGCTCGCCAGCAAGGCGACCGGGTATCCGCTTGCGTACGTGGCGGCGAAACTGGGGCTCGGGTTCACGCTTCCCGACCTGAAGAACGCGATCACGGGGGTCACGAAGGCGTTCTTCGAGCCGGCGCTCGACTACCTGGTGCTCAAGGCGCCCCGCTGGGACCTCGGCAAGTTCCAGGAGGCCGGCACCCGCATCGGCAGCGAGATGAAGAGCGTCGGCGAGGTGATGGCCATCGGCCGCACCTTCCCGGAGGTGCTTCAGAAGGCGCTTCGCATGCTCGACATCGGCGTCAAGGGGCTCGATTCGCGCGCCTTCGAGTTCGAGGACCGGGACGACGAGCTGAAGAACGCGACGCCGCGGCGCGTCTTCGCGCTCGCCCAGGCGCTCCGGGAGGCGGTGGAAGCCGGCCGGGTGCCCGAGGCGATTGAGGAAATCCACGACCTCACCCGGATCGACCCCTGGTTCCTCCACGGGGTCGCCGAAGCGATGCGGACCGAGGCAGAAGTCGAACGCGGCGGCTGGCCAATTCCGGAGGCGACGCTCGAAAGGGCCAAGGAGCAGGGTTTTTCGGACGAGTCGCTCGAGTTCCTGACCGGGCGGGCGCGGGGCGAGGCGCGCGCGGCGCGCCGGGCAGCGGGGGTCGGTCCCCACATCGCCCGCATCGACACCCTGGCCGCCGAGTTCCCGGCCGAAACGAACTACCTCTACTCCACCTACCACGCAAGCGGCGACGAGGGCGTGGGACTCCCCGCCGGCGACCGGCGCCGCATTCTGGTGATCGGCTCGGGGGTCTACCGGATCGGATCCTCGGTCGAGTTCGACTGGTGCTGCGTGAACGCCGTCCAGGCAGCGGCGGAGCTCGGGTTCGAAACCCTGATGCTCAACTACAACCCGGAGACGGTGAGCACGGACTACGACATCTGCGACAAGCTGGTCTTCGACGAGGTGAGCGTGGAATCGGTCCTGGACCTCGTGGAGAAGGAGCGTCCCGACGGGGTGGTGGTCAGCATGGGCGGCCAGATTCCGAACCGGCTGGCGATGCGCCTCCACCACGCCGGGGTTCCGATCCTCGGCACCTCCGCGGAGGACATCGACCGGGCCGAGGACCGCAACAAGTTCAGCGCCCTGCTGGACCGGATCGGAGTGGATCAGCCGCGCTGGGCCCACGTGACCGACGTCGCCGACGCGGAGCGCATCGTGGAGGAACTGGGGGGCTTCCCCGTTCTCGTGCGCCCGAGCTACGTGCTGAGCGGCGCCGCAATGTCCGTCGCCCACGAACACCACGAACTCGCCCGCATCCTGCGCAAGGCGAAGGCGATTTCCCCCGAGCACCCCGTCGTCATCTCCAAGTTCGAGGAGGACGCCCGGGAGATCGAGATCGACCTGGTCGCGAACCGCGGCGAGGTGGTGCTCTGGGCCGTCAGCGAACACGTCGAGGACGCCGGCGTCCACAGCGGCGACGCGACGCTCGTGCTGCCGCCCGTGGACATGACCATCCCCACCCTGGGACAGGTGCGCCGCATCGCGCAGCAGATCGCGAAGGAACTGCGGGTCACCGGCCCCTGCAACATCCAGTTGCTGCACCGCGACGGGATCGTGAAGGTGATCGAGTGCAACCTGCGCGCGTCCCGCAGCCTGCCGTTCGTCTCGAAGGTGACCGGACGCAACTACGCGAGGGCCGCCACCCGCATCATGCTCGGCGCCGACCCCGGGATGGAGCACCGCCCGCTCTACGAACTCGAGCACGTGGGGGTCAAGGTGCCGCAGTTCTCCTTCTCGCGGCTCATGGGCGCCGACCCGCTGCTGGGGGTGGAGATGGCCAGCACCGGAGAGGTGGGGTGTCTCGGCGACTCTTTCCACGAGGCGCTTCTCCACGGCCTGGTGGCCACCGGTTTCCGCGGTCCGCAGAAAGGGGTCCTGCTCTCCCTCGGGCCTCCGCGCTGGAAGCACCGTTTCGTCCGCACCGCCCGGACCATGGCCGAGCAACTGGGCCTGAAGATCTACGCGACCTCCGGAACCTGCCGGGTGCTCCGTGAGAGCGGCATCGACGCGACCGAAGTGGCGCGGGTGCGCTCCGAGCAGCGCCCGCTGGGCGCCGGGTTCGACCAGCCCGGCCCGCTCAGCGCCCTCGACCTCATCGACCGCGGGGAGGTGGACCTCGTGGTGAACGTGCCCGTCGCCTTCGACCCCGAGGGCCGTCCCGACGGCTACCTGGTGCGCCGCCGCGCGGTGGACCGGGGCGTGCCGCTGATCACCGATCCGTCACTGGCCCGGCACGTGGTCACCGCGCTCGTCACCCACGGGGAGGACAGCCTCCGCGCCCGCGCCTGGAACGACTTCCTGGAAAAGTAGGAAGAGCTACCCGCGGAGCGCCACTTCCAGCCGGCCCAGCGCCTCCTCCAGGAGCGGCCGCGGACACGCCAGGTTCATCCGGGCGAACCCCCGCCCCTCCTCGCCGAAGATCGCCCCGTTCTCGAGGCGGAGCCGGGCCCTGTCGAGCAGGAAGTCTTCCAGCGCGCCCGGCTCGATGCCGGTCCGCCGGAAGTCGAGCCAGGCGAGATACGTCCCTTCGACCGGTACGGTCCCGACGTTCAGCTCGGGGCGTTCGCCGAAGAAACGCCGCAGCGTCCGGGCGTTCTCGCTCAGGTAGGAGAGCACGCGGTCGAGCCAGGGGCCGCCGCCACGCCAGGCGGCCTCCGCCGCCGCGGCGCTCAGCGGATTCACTCCGTAGACGCCGGTCCGGTCGCGGGCATGCCGGTAGGTGGTGCGCATCGCGTCGTCCGGGATGACGAGGCACGAGGACTTGAGGCCCGCGAGGTTGAACGTCTTGCTCGGCGCCGAGGCGACGACGGAGCGAAGTCCCGCCGGGTGTTCCAGACTGAGCCACGGGGTGAACCGGCGCCCGTCCAGCATCAGGTCGCCGTGGATCTCGTCGGCCACCACGATGAGGCCGTGCCGGGCGGCGATCTCGGCGAAGGCGGTCAGCTCTCCGGGGGTCCACACGCGCCCCACCGGATTCTGCGGCGTGCACAGGAACGTCATCCGGGTGTCCGGCTCGCGCGCCAGCTTCTCGAACCGCTCGAGGTCCGGCCGGTACGGATTCCGGTCGCCGTCGCCCCGCTCATCCTCGCGGCGGAGCGGGCAGAGATGCATCCGGCCGCCGTTGTTCCGGACCGCTCCGAAGAACGGGAAGTAGACGGGCGGGTGGAGGATGACCCCCTGCCCCGGCTCGAGGAAGGTGCGCACCAGCAGACCCAGGTCGGGGACGATTCCCTCGGTGGGAACGACCCAGTCGGGGTCCGGACGGAACCCGTGCCGGGCCGCCGACCAGTCGCAGAAGGCTTCCCGCAGGCTCGGCAGCCCCACGCTGTAGCCGAAGATCGGATGCTCCGCACGCCGCCGGATCGCCTGGATCACCACCTCGGGACAGGGGAAGTCCATGTCCGCGACCCACATGGGGATCACGTCGGGATCTTCGGCGGGCACGAGCGTGGAGCCGTGGCCGACCGCGCCCTCGCGGTACTCCCACTTCACCGATCCGGTTCCGGCGCGGGGGATGAGCCGGTCGAGGTCGGGTGGAGCGGTCATGGCTCAGCCTTTCGCGGCCCTGCCGGGCCGCGATGCCGGCCGGAGGCCGGCGCTCCGAGGAGGTCCCGGGCTCATCGGTAGTAGAGCCACAACGGCCCCGGGAAGAGCCACGAGAGGCCGACGCGCAACCGGTCGCGCCAGTTCTCCCAGTTGTGACCGTCCGGAGCCTCGATGTAGCGGACCTCCATCCCGCTCTCCCGGAGCAGCGGCACCAGCGACCGGTTCTCGTAGATGAGCGGCTCGTAGATCCCGCAACTGACAAACACGCGGCGGCTCACCCGGCGCGGGTCCGCGCGGTAGGCGTTCACGAAATCAACGACCGGATCCAGCAGGGCGGTCCGCGTGCTCGGCCCGGCGTCCGTAAAGGTGAACGACCCCGACGAGAGCAGGAGCTTTCCGAAAAAGCCCGGATAGCGCCAGGCGGCGGTCAGGGCCGCCACCGCGCCCAGTCCGGCGCCCACCAGCCCGCGGTCGTCCGGACGGAGCCGGATCGGGAACTCGGCCTGGAGATGCGACACCAGCTCCGAGGTCAGGAACTCCGCGTGCGCCGGATTGTCCGCATACTCGCGGATGCGCTTTTCGGGAGTCACGAACGCGGCGATCAGCGGCGGGATCTCCCGCCGGTGAATCAGGTTGTCGAGGACGGTCCGGCAGGCGGCGTGGCGCAGATAGTCCTCGCCGTCGAGCACGACGAGCAGGGGATACCGGCGCCGGTTGCGGAACCCGAACGGCGTGTAGACCGATACCGCGCGCGTTCCGAAGGCCCGGCTCCGTACGTGCGTGACGGACAGTTCGCCCCGGCCGACCTGGGGATCCTCCTCGGTCCACTCCGGCCGCTGGTACCCCTCGCCGTGACACACCGACCAGACGCCGAAGGGGTCGCGCACCGTCCTTTCGTTGAGCGGATCCAGAATCCATTCCGCGTCCGCTCCCCGGACCCGCTGAAACCGGTACTCGACGCGCGATTCCGCCGGCAGGTCGAGGGTCAGGAACCACAGGTCCGAGTCCGGGACCCGTTCCATCTCCCGCGCCGCGGCGGTCCCGAAGAGCCAGTGCCCGAGCAGGACGGATGTCGCCTCGCCCCGGAACACGAAGGTGGTGTGGGGCCCCTCCCGGATGGGGAAGTCGTGCGCCTCGATGAATGCGTCCACCGCTTCCCCGGTGGGACCGGAAAGGAGCAGTTCCTGGATCGCCAGCTCGGAAGCAGCGCTCACGTCGCGGCTCCTTCCGGGAAGGGCTCCGCCCCGGACGTGCCTGGGACGAACGAGGGCACCGTCTCGACTTCGCCTTTACCCGAGAGCAGCCGGACTCCGTCCGGCGCACTCCAGACCCGGCCATCCCAGTAAACCAGGTCCCCCGGGTCCAGCAACACGGCCCGGTCGGGGTCCACGCGCCCCGACAACTCGGCGAGGCCCTGCCGGTCTCCCAGGTCGAGCCGGATTCGGGCGTCCGGGAAGAGGGCGATTCCGGGGAGCAGCGAGAGCCCGTCCCCGAGGATCTCGGGACGCGCCGCACCTCCCGGCAACCGGTCGTGGAACAGGACCACGCGCGGGGTGAGCACCATCGCTCCCGCCGACCAGGCAAGGACCGGAAGCGGCGCCAGCGCGTCCGCCAGCCCGAGGAGCAGGAGCCGGTTGCGGATGACCGCGACGTGCCCCCCGGTCAGCACCACCGCGGCGGCTCCCGCGAGCAGACCCTGCAGTTCCTCCCGCTGCTCGCGGATTGCCGGACGCTCGGCGAGACCCACGGCCTCCCGGAACTCCTGCCAGAGCTCCGCGTGGCGCTCCACGTGGAACCGGTCCGCCACCAGAATCGCCTGCCACGCCTGCTCGGCGTAGGGATCCCGATACCGTTCGGCAACGCTGAGCCGCACCACTTCGCGCGCGGTCTCCACCGCCCGGCGGAGCCGGGCGCCGTAGAGCTGCTCCTCGGCGAGGAGCCCCTCCTGGAGCGCGCGATGCGCCTCGGCGAGCGGTGCGTCCCGCTCGAAGACGCGGCCGACCCGCTCGCCGATGTGGAGCGGGACGGCCTCGCGGCCGCACTGCCCGAGTTCCTGCTCCACTTCTTTCAGGACGGGTTCCGTCTCCCGCCAGCCCACCGTGATGGCCGCCACCGGACCGGGCGGCAGCTCGAGCGCCTCGAGGCCGGGACCGAGGCTGATCCGGCCCGGCTGGGGCCCGAGGACGACCGCGCGCGGGACGGTGGCGGGCATGCTAGAACCGGATGACCAAGGCAGCGAGGATGATGAGGTCAAATCGGCGCCGGGGCGCCACCACGGTGCCCAACGCAGGCTGTCCGGGAACGGGAAACAGGCTCAGCCGCTCCAGCGAGGGACGCGAATCGAACAGGGTCTGCACGCTGGTGCGGAAGGCGAGCCGCTGCGACAGCGGGAGCGACGCCGAGCCGGTGACGTCCAGACGGAGGTCGTCGGTGTTCCGCAGGTTCCAGGTCGAAGCGGAGACCAGCGCGAGGTCGGCGCCGCGATAGCGGGCCTGGGCGCGAACGTCCAGCCGCAGGCCGAGCGAAGCCGACTCGACGTCGGGGTCGGCGACCTGATCGCTCTGGTGAATCGCGGAAAGCCCCAGGCTGGTTTCGAAGGGACGCCGTCCTCCGGCGCCCGTTCGTCCCCAGGCGGTGCCCATGCCGACGGTCACGTCGAAACGGGAGCGCACCCCCGCCGGGGCGTCCCGTTCCCAGCCGGCGGCGGCGAAGAAGCGGGGACTCGTATCGCCGTCCTCCGGGGACGGCTCGGAAAAACGCGCCCGGAGATGGGTGCGGTCCGCCGAGGTCTGGCTCTCCACCGTCCGACGTACCGAAAAGTCGTCCGGGCTGCCGAAGGCCTCCCGGGTCACGGTATCGGTGCTCGTCCGCAGGAGGCCGCCCTCGAGCGCCACGCGCAGCCAACCGGCCTGCCGCGCCGCCGCCGCGCTCATGCCGAGCGAACCCGAGCCGGCGTTCCCGTAGGAACCCGCGAGGCTCAGGTTGGCCTGGCCGCTCCAGCGGTCCCTCGCGCTGGCGGGGGCATTCGCAGTCTGGGCAAATGCGGGGGGGACGGCCCCGAGCAGCGGCAGCGCGAGGACAAGGCGCAGAATTCCGTCGCGCCCGGCGCGGGTACACATGAGCGCCGGGAGAATACCCACCGCATGCCGCGAACCACGAGCAACAGCCGCCGCCTGGCGCTCGCCGCCGCCGGTGTCCTGGCCACGGCGCTGCTCCTGACGCTCGCGGCCGGCTGGTACGTCCAGGACCGGCTACGCGCCAGCCAGCCGCTGCTGAGCGGCGCCGTGACGCTCCCGGGCCTCTCGGCCCCGGTCGCGGTGGAGCGGGACCGGCTGGGCATCCCGCGTATCCGGGCGGAGACGATGCGCGACGCCCTGCGGACGCTCGGCTATCTGCACGCGCAGGAACGGTTCTTCCAGATGGACCTGCAGCGGCGGCAGCCGGCGGGCGAGCTGGCCGCGTTGGTGGGAGGGCCGGCTGTCGGAGCGGACCGGGAGGCGCGCCTTCACCGGATGCGCACCCGGACCGAACGGGCCGCCCGGGCGCTTCCTGCCGAAGCGCGGGGAACCTTCGAGGCGTATCGGGACGGGATCGCCGCCGGCCTCGCCGATCTCTCGGCGCCGCCGTTCGAATACCTGCTGCTCGGGCAGGATCCGGCGCCCTGGCGGATCAGCGACTCCCTGCTGACGGTGGTGGCGATGTACTTCGTCCTGAACGACGCGGAGGGGGCCCGCGAGGCGAGGACCGCGGCGCTCGACGCGGCGCTGCCACCCGAGCTCGCGGCGTTCCTGAATCCGCCGGGAACCGACCGGGACGCCCCGCTTCAGGGCGGCGCGTTCGCGGTCCCCGACATTCCCGGTACGGCGGCCTTCAGCGGCGTCCCGCGCGGCCATTTCGTTCTTCCGGGCGAACCTCCCCCGGTTTCCGGAAGCAACTCCTGGGCGGTGGCGGCCGAGCGGACGGCGGGCGGGGTGGCGCTGATGGCGAGCGACATGCACCTGCCGCTCCGGGTCCCCAACATCTGGTACCGCGCCGAACTGCACGTCGGAGACCTGCGCCTCCGGGGACTGACGCTGCCGGGCGTGCCAGCGGTGATCGCCGGGAGCAACGGCAAGGTCGCCTGGGGATTCACGAACTCCGGAGGGGACTGGACCGACCTCGTGGAACTGGAGATCGACCCCGCCGACCCGCTCCGCTACCGCACTCCAGACGGCTGGCGGCGGATGGATGTGTTCGAGGAGGAGGTTCCCGTGGCCGGGGCCCCCTCGGAGACCGTGGAAGTCCGCGAAACGATCTGGGGCCCGGTCACCGAGCGCTGGGGACGGCCGCAGGCGATCCGCTGGATCGCGCACGATCCCGAAGGCCACCGGACCGCGTACCTGGGGCTCGGGGAGGCGTCGAACGTCGAAGACGTGTTCCGGTCCGGCTGGGGCAGCGGGATGCCCCCCCAGAACCTGGTCGCCGTGGACCGGGCGGGCTCGATCGGCTGGACCATCGCCGGGCCGATCCCGCGGCGCCGGGGGTTCGACGGACGGGTTCCGGAGTCCTGGGCCGACGGAGCGCGGGGCTGGGACGGATACCTGGAGCCCGGGGAGATCCCGGTAATCCGGAATCCGGAGTCCGGACTCATCTGGACGGCGAACAACCGGCTGGTGGACGGGGCGTTCCTGGACCGGATCGGACGCGGCGGCAGCTACGACCACGGCGAGCGGGCGCGCCTCATCCGCGACCGGCTGCACGCGGTGGAGGCCGCCGACGAGGCGGCGATGCTGGACATCCAACTGGAGGACCGCGCCGACGAACTGGCGGTGTGGCGCGCCTTGTTCCTCGACGCCCTGGAGGGTGCGCGCGAACCTTTGGCGGTGGAAGCCCGGCGCGTCCTCGAGGAGGGATGGACCGGCCGGGCGAGCGTGGACAGCGCCGCCTATCCGCTGGTGCGGAACGCACGCCTCCATCTCTTCGGCCGGGTATACGGCCCGCTCACCGCACCGGCGGCCGCACTGTTGCCCGACTTCTCCCCGGGGGTCGCCACTCATTGGCCCGGACCGCTGCTCCGGTTGGCGCGGGAAGCGCCGGCGCACTTCGTTCCCCCGGGCGCGGCGGACTGGAGCGAGGCGCTCCGGCAGGCGGTGCTCGCGGCGGCGGAGCGGATGCGCGCCGCGGGGCCGCTGGCCGAGCGGACCTGGGGCGCGCAGAACGTCGTCCACATCCGGCACCCGCTGAGCCCGGGACTCCCACCGCCACTCTCCCGCCTCCTTTCCCCGTTGCTCGACGCTCCGCCCCGGAGTCTTCCCGGCGACGAGGGGCTGCCCCGGAAACAGGTTGGCGACCACGGGCCGTCGAACCGCTTCGTGGTGGCCCCGGGCCGGGAGGAAACGGGAATCCTCCATATGCCGGGAGGGCAGTCGGGACATCCGGGGATGCCGTACTACCTCTCCGGGCATCGGGACTGGGAGGAGGGCCGGGCCACCCCCTTCCTCGCCGGCCCCGCCGAGTGGACCCTGACGCTGGTTCCCGAATAGGGCCGCAGAGCGCGCGGCGCTGACCGGGAGGATGGCGCTGCCGGCTTGGAACGCCGGCCTCTGGCCGGCACGCGCGGTGCTCCGCTCCGCAGTCTACCGGTTCCGTAGTGTCCCGTATGGTGTCATACTGTCCCATTACCAAGTCCACATTCAACGGGTTACAGTGCTATACTGTCCCCCTCGGAACCCCGAAGTGCCGCGCAGTCCCGCCCATTGTGTGCTGTCCAGCCACTGCCTGAAGAACCCGCAACCGTGACCGAACGCCCCTACCGGCTCTCCGCTCGCTTCGTCGAGAC
>JAPPGX010000128.1 GCA_028877265.1 Acidobacteriota bacterium | reverse complement strand
TCCGGTCCTGCCGCAGCCGCCCCTGCCGGAGCGGCGGCGCGGTCACCACGATCTTGCCGAGATGGCGCGCGGACCGCATGAAGCCGAGCGCGGCTCCCGCCTCGGCCAGCGGCCACCGGCTGTGGACGATGGGTTGCAGCTCTCCCGCCGCCACCCTCGCCATGACGTCGCGGAAGACCCTCCCGACCCGCTCCGGCTCGGTCTTCTTCAGGACGTCCAGTTCGAGGATGTGGTAGCGGACGTCGGGACGCGCCGCCGCCATCTCCTCCTCGCTCAGGATGTCCCGCCGGGCCATTTCCACGAAACGGCCTCCCTACCGGAGACAGGAGAGGCTCGCCTCGATGAAGCCCTCGCCGGTGAGGCTGTTGAGGACGACGTCCACGCCCGCGCCACCGGTGGCTGCGAGGATCTCTTCCCCGAATGCCGTCTGGCGGCTGTCGAACACGTGCTCGACGCCCAGCGAGCGCAGGTACCCCTGCTTCGGTGCGCTCGCGGTGGCGAAGACCTCCGCGCCGGCGGCCTGCACCCACTGGATGGCCGCCAGTCCGACCCCGCCGGCCCCCGCGTGGACCAGGACGCGCTCGCCGGCCGCAAGACCCGTGAACTCGAACGACAGCGCCGCCGAAACGAACGCGCTCGGCACCGTGGCGAGTCCGGTGACGGAGAAGCCCGGGGGCGCGGGCGCCACCAGTTCCTCGTGGGTCACCATCGCCGCCGCGAACGCCCCGAAGCCCAGCCCGACGATCGCGTCGCCCACGGCGACGCGGGATACATCGGAACCGACCTCGAGGACGCGGCCGCACATCTCGCGGCCGAGGTTCCCCTCCGGGATGAAGCCGAGCGAGCGGAACACGTCCCAGAAGTTGAGCCCGGCGGCTTCGACGCCGACCCGCACTTCCCGCGGTTCGAGCGGGGGCGCCGCCAGCGGCTTGACGGTCGGCTTCTCGAAGACGCCCTCGGGATCAGGCGCGAGCGCCCACTCGGGATCCTCGGGCAGCGTGAGGCGCTCGACCTCGGCGCCGGCGCGGACCAGGCGCGCCACCCGGCGGGCGCCGCGCCGGTAGGCGATGTGGTTCTCCTCGTCGGGATAGAGCAGTTCGTTCGGGAGATCCGGCTCGGGAGCCAGCGGCGCCGGATCGAGGTCCAGCATCCGCGCCTGCAGCTGCGGCGCTTCCCGCGCCACCGCCTTGCCGAAGCCCCAGAGGGTCGCGCCGGCGATCTCCCCGGAGTTCTCCCGCTCCAGCACCTGTGCGCCCCGGGTGATGAACCACATGCCCTTCGCGGGCGTGAGGTCCGCATCGGCCACCGCCTGGGTGAGGGCGAGCGCGCCGGCCCCCGCGCGCCTGACGTCCTCCGCGACTTCCGCCGTCGTTGCGGTCGTTCCGTGGCCGTCCAGGGAAGCGAGATGCACCACGCCGCCGAGGGGCAGATCCGCCGGCAGGCCGGCGAGCGCGGACTGCCACGACTCGCGACGGTCCGCCTCCACTGCCACCTCGAAGACGCCGGGACCGGCGATGGAACTGACTTCGGCGTCAGGCCCCGCTCCGTTCGCCAGCACCACCGTCTGATTCCGCGCCGCCAACCCGGCCGCCAGCTCTCTTCCAAGGCCTCCGCCGTCCCCGGTCACCACCCAGGCTCCGGGAGCCTCCCTTACGTCCGCGGGCCCCTGGGCCACGATCACGCCCTTGTCCGGCGTCATCGACGCGTCCGACTCGTCCACTCCCAGCACTTCCGCGCCGGTGAAGCCGGCATCGCCGAGGGCCCGCCGCCACACCGCTGGGCTCGCCAGCGCGTGGTGCGGGCGGTAGTCGTCGGCGAACCGCCACCAGCCGTCCAGTTGACCGAAAGTCAGATCCATCCAGCCGAGACCGCTGAGGTTCTCGAGGGCGACCAGCGTGCCCGAGGGCGCCAGCAGATCCAGGCAGTGCGCCAGCGTCTCCGGCAGGTAGCGCGTGGCGTGCAGGACGTTGGACGCGATGAGCAGGTCATAGCCGTGCCGCTCGAAGCCCTGGCCGATCGGCTCCTTCTCGACGTCCAGCGGGCGGTACTCGATGCACCCGCCGGCGTCCCCGAAGGTCGACTCCGCCTCCGCGAAGAATCCCGCGGAGATGTCGGTGTAGGTGTAGAGGAACTGTCCTTCGGGGAGTTCCGGCAGGATGTAGGTGGTCGCCGAGCCCGTTCCCGCTCCGACTTCGATCACCCGCAGCCGGCGTCCCTCCGGGTTCTCGGCCAGCAAGGCCCGCATCGCGTCCCGCAGCATCTTGTTCGCGGCGCGCGCCACCGGCGCCTTCAGGTACAGATCCGCGGGGGTGGGATCGCCGCTGCTGAAGAGCAGGGTCAGCGGATCGGCCTCGCCGCGGAGCGCCTCCCCGAGCGCGCCGCCGCACCGCCGGAAAAGCCCGACCTCGGTGACCCCGTGGGGATACCTTTCGACCATTCGGTCCGCGAACTCGTCGAGATCCCGCGGCATGTGCTCCGGTAACGCATCCCCGGATCCCACGGTCACCGTGAATCCGCCGCCCGCCTCCGCCAGGACGCCCGACTTGGCCAGCATCTCGAGCATCCGGCGGAACACACGCCGGTGCTCGGGGAGGACGTTCAGTTCCTCGCGCAGGACCTCCGGGTCCACCGTCGCGCCGGCCTCCCGCCGGAAGCCCAGGTCCTCCAGCGTCGCGAGCGCCCGGGACCGGGACCATCGCTCCAGGTCCTCCAGCAGGCCGTTCCGGTCCCGGGGAGCCACCCCCTCCGCGGTGAGGTATTCGGACAGAAGCCGCTGGCCGGCGGCGACCGTTTGAGGGCTCGGGAAGAAGTCCGCCGGTGAGATCCCCGGCGGGAGCGCCCGGTCGCGCCAGACGATCTCGTAGAGCAGTTCGTCCACGCCCTCGACCGCCGAGAGCAGCGCCTCGCGGGTGGCGCGCTTCACCGCGTAGCCGCTCAGCCCGCCGAGCAGCACGCCGGCCGGGTCATAGATGCGGATCTCCCCGCTGAGGACTTCCGGAGGCTCCGCCGTTTCGGTATTCGAGTCCGTGGCAGCCTCGTTCATGCGCACGTGGCAGATCACCCGGTCCGGCAGCCTGCCGCTGAGCCAGACGCGGTCCCAGCCGAACGGCAGGTAGGTGGCTTCGTCCGCTCCGCCGGCGAGGCGGGCCACGCCGACGGTCTGGAAGCATCCATCCAGTACCAGCGGATGGATCTCCAGTTCGTTCCGGCCGAGCGCCGCCGGGAAGGACACCTCGGCGAGCGCCTCGCCGGGGCGGGACCACACCCGTTCCAGCGTTCGGAACGACGGGCCGAGATCGATCCCGGTGGCCGACCGCGCCCGGTAGTAGGCGCCCACGTCCCCCGGCGCCAGCCCGGCCTTCAGACCTTCGAGATCAACACGCCCGCCGGTTTCCGGCACCCCCGCTTGCACCGAAACCCGGCCCTCCAGATGCAGGGTCCACTCGCCCTCCGGTCCCCTGCTGAAGACCTGGACGCGGCGCGGCGACGCCGGCTCCGGGGTGTCGAGCGCGACCTGCAGTTTCCGGCCTCCCTCGTCCGTTCCATCCTCGGACTTGTCCTCCGGGAAGACCAGGGGGCTGTGCAACTGCATGTCCTCGAGGCAAACCGGTCCGCCGCCCTCGGACAGTGACGCCGCCATCGCCATCGCCCCGGAGAGCGCGCCGGGCGCGATCCGCCGTTCGAACACCCGGTGGTCGTTCAGCCAGGCCGGGTCCGAGGGGAACACCTCCGTTTCGAAGGTGATCTCTCCGTGCGCGGATTCGTGCCGGACCCCCAGCAGGGGGTGTCCCGCGGCCTGCCGCCGGCGCTTGGGCGCCTTGAGCCAGTACCGCTCGCGCTGGAACGGATAGCCGGGCAGGGAGATGCGCCGGCGCGATTCCCCCGTGAAGAGCCCCTCGAAACGGACCGGGAGGCCGGCTTCGTAGGCCTCCGCGACTCCCTTGACGAAGTGGGCCTGCCCCCCGGATGCTTCGTCACCGGACGGCGCGCGCTGGCTGGCGATCACCGCGGGCGCCGGCGCGGCTGCCGCCGCCGGCCACGCCGACATCACCATGGGGGCCAGCACCGGGCGCGGGCCGATCTCCACCACCACGTCCACGCCGAGTTCGGCGAGCGCGCCCACGCCCTGCGCGAAGGCCACCGGCTCCCGGGCGTGGCGCCGCCAGTAGGCTCCGTCCAGCGCTTCGCCGGGACCGACGGGCCGGCCCGTCAGGTTGCTCACCAGCGTGACGCTGGGGCTCCCGATCTCCCGATCGTCGAGGACGGCCTCCAGCTCCGCGAGCGCCGGCTCCACCAGGGCGCTGTGGAACGCACGGGTCGTGTTGAGCCGCCGGACCCGGATCCCGTCTTCCTCCAACCGTTTCGAAACGCCTTCGATCCCGGCTGCGGGGCCGCTGACCACCTGGTGGGCGCCGTTGTCCGCCGAGATGTTCACCGGCAGTTCCGAAGATGTGGCGTTCCACGCTTCGACGGCCGCCGCGACCCGTTCGGCCGGAGCGAAGGCCGCCGCCATCGCGCCCGGGGAGGTTCCCGACAGCAGCGTCCCCCGTGCGGCGGCAAACCGCATTCCGGTCTCCAGCGAGAACACTCCCGCGGCCTGCGCGGCCGCGATCTCCCCGACGCTGTGTCCCATCACCACGTCGGGGCGGATGCCCACGCTCGACCAGAGCGCCGTCAGCGCGCACTCGAGCGCGTAGAGAGCCGGTTGTTCCCAGGCGGTGTCTCCGAGGTCGTGGTCCCCCCCGTCGATGTCTCCCCTGCCGCGCCCGAACATCACGTCCAGGAGCGATGTCCCGCGCGCCTCCCGGAACGCCGCCTCGCAGCGGTCGAGCACCGAGCGCACCACCGGCTCGCACTCGTAGAGCGCCTTCCCCATGCCGGCCCACTGGCTTCCCTGTCCCGTGTAGGCGAATGCCACCTTCGCCCTGGCGCCCGGCTCCATCCCGTCGCCGGCGTCGGCCAGCGCGCGGAGCTGCTCGCTCAAGGATTCGGCGCCTGAGAACACGACCGCCGCCCGGTGATCGAAATGGCTGCGGCCGATGCCCGCCGTCCACGCCAGGTCGGGGAGCCGGCACTCCGCGGAGTCCCCGTCCCCGACCTGGTCGAGCCATTCCAGGTAGCGGCCCGCCAACTGCTGGAGGGCTCCCGCTGTCTTGGCCGAGAGCGGCAGAACCCGCGTGGCGCGTTCCTGAAACTCCCCGTCCGGCCGGAGTGCCTCGCCGACGGCTACGGGCCGCGTGGATGCCGCAAGCCGTGCCGCCGGCCGCGGCTGACCTTCGGCGTCTCGATACTCGCCGACGATCAGGTGGGAGTTCGTCCCGGAGATTCCGAAGGAGTTCACCCCGGCAAGACGGGGCCGGCCGTTCCCGTCCGGCCACTCCAACCTCTCCGAGGTCACCCGGATCGGGAGCCGCTCCCAGTCGAGGCTCGGGTTGGGGTCCCTGAAATGGAGGTGCTTCGGAATGACTCCCTGATTCACGACGAGCACCGCCTTGATGAGTCCGGCGATGCCGGCCGCCGATTCCAGGTGGCCGAGGTTGGTCTTGACGGAGCCGACGAGCAGCGGATGCCCGGCCTCGCGGTCCCTCGCGTAGGCCGCCGCCACCGCGTTGATCTCGATCGGGTCGCCGACCGTGGTGCCCGTGCCGTGAGCCTCGATGTAGTCCACCTCGGCCGGAGCGACGCCCGCGTCGGACAGGGCCTCGTTCATCACCCGGACGAGCGCGGGCTCGTGCGGGACCGTCAGGCCGACGCTGGCGCCGCCGTGATTCACCGCGGCGCCGTGGATCACTCCCCAGATGGGGTCCCCGTCGGCCTCGGCTTCCCGGAGCCGCTTCAGCACCACGACGCCGCAGCCCTCGCCGCGCACGTAGCCGTTCGCCGATGCGTCGAACGCCTTGCACTGCCCGTCGGGCGACAGCATCATCGAATCGGCGCGGAGTTCGTAGATGCGGCCGTTCAGGATGGCCTGGACGCCACCGGCGAGCGCCAGGTCCGCTTTCCCCGCCTGGAGGTCGGCCACCGCGTCGTGGACCGAAACGAGCGAGGATGCGCAGGCGGCGTCCACCGCCTTCGCCGGTCCCATGACCCCCAGGACGAAGGAGACGCGCCCGGCGGCCCCGTTCAGGTTCGTGCCGCTGAGCGCGTAGAGGCATCCGGCGGCCTCGGCGGGCTTTTCCCCGTCCACCACCAGCATGCGGTACTCGTCGTTGCTGATGCCGGCGTAAACGCCGGTGCGGCTTCCCTTCAGCCGGTCGGGATCGATTCCGGCGTCCTCGAGGGCCTGCCAACTGACTTCCAGCATCATGCGCTGCTGGGGGTCGAGCAACTCCGCCTCGACGGGCGAAATCCGGAAGAACCCGTTGTCGAAGAGGTCGATGTCCGGGACGAACGCGCCGAAGCGGCACGCGGAGTTCGTCGCCGCGCTCTCGGGAAGCAGTTCGCCCACCCGCCCGACGCCCGAACCGGGAACGCCCTCGGTGACCGCGTTTCCGCCCGCCTCCAGAAGCCGCCAGAACGAGGGAATGTCCGGCGCGCCGGGGAAGCGGCACGCCATTCCGATGACCGCGATCGGTTCCGCCGCTGCTGGGCCGGACACAGGTTTCTCGGGTTCCACAATCACCTCCTCGAAGAATCCGGGGGTGGGATTTTCCTTCAAGTCCCGCCCACGGCGGAAGCCGGCTTCGCGTCGCCGGCGATCAGGAACCCCTCCGCGACCAGCCAGGAGAGCGCGGCGCGCACGGCCGGTTCCGGGGCCGGGACCGCCTCGAGAGTCCCGCGCACGCTTCCCAGCGCTGACGCCGTCCGGAACAGATCGGCAAGGGCGATCCCGGCGACCCGGTGGGCGGGCCGGAGGCGCCCGGGCCGGACCACCACGTCCGCGCGACCGATCCAGTCGCCGTGCAGCACCCCCTGCGCCTCGATCCGGGCGCCCGGAGCCGGCGCGACGCGGCCGTCTCCGGGGAGCCGCCCGGGAGGCGCCGGCGCCGCGGCCCTCCGGGAACGGCGCCGCCAGAACTCCCGCTCGCCGAAGCGTTCTTCTTCGGCGTAGAAGCCGGCGACCCGTTCCTCGGCCTCGAGGGCCAGTCCCCGTTCCTTCGTCCCGTGGAACGCGAGGGCCAGGCGAGCGTCCGACGGCCGCGCGAGCGCGGTACGCAGGACGACCGCTGCGGTGAGACCGGAATCCATCGCCTTCATGGTTCCGAGGCCCGACAGGGGATCGAGGGCGCTCGCGGCGTCGCCGACCGCGATCAGCGGCGCTTCGCCGGAGGTGGCAGCGGACCGCACGCGGTACGGGGTGACGTCCGCCGCGCGGATCGGTGTCAGGGGATCGCCGGTGACGAACCCGGCGAGATCCACGAGGTCCACCGCTTCCCGAAAGCGTTCCCCGGGGCTGCCGGCGGTGTCCTCCGCGTCGAGCATCACGGTCACGTCCCGGCGGCCGCCCACCACGGGCGCGCTCCACACCCAGCCGTCCCGGAACGTCTCGATCAAGGTGCCTTCCCGTTCTCCGGGGGCGTAGTGCGCGGTGAGCGCCGTGGTGCGGGAGTCCGGCCAATCCCGCTCCTCCCGGGTGAGCACACCGCTACGGCCGGAAGCGTCGATGAGTGCCCGGGCGGTGACGCGCCGGTCGGTTTCGCCCTGCCGCCGGACGACGAGCGCCGCGCGTCCGGCGCCGGGGTCCGGCGCTGCCGCACCTTCGACCACCCGCGCGCCGGCGGCGCGGGCCTCGGACAGGGCCCAGTCATCGAGGCGGTCGCGGCGGATGAGCCGTTGGCCTTCCCCGCCGCCGGTTTCCGGTTGGGCGGCGATCCGGTCTTCGCGCCCTCCCCAGCGGACGAAATGGTCGTTCGGGCGCGGCGCGTAGACCGGCTCCGGAATCTCCAGGCCATACGACCCGAGCAGGCGCGGCGCCGAGGCCGACAGGCTCTCGCCGAGATGCTGCCGGGTTCGCCGTGGTTGGTGCACCAGCACCACGTCGAGACCGTAGGCGGCGAGTTGGCGGGCCGCCAGCGATCCCGCCGGGCCGGCGCCGGCGATGGCCACGTCGGCCGTGCTGGCCTGGATGGGTTGCCTACCTCTTCCGGGCGCGCACCCGGACGAGACCTTCTTCCACTCCGGCGAGGACGAGGTCGCGCTGCCCTTCGTTCAGCCAGTCGTCCCGCCGGGCCATCGCCGCGCCGAAGTCCTCGATCATCGTTTCCAGGTAGAGGCGGTCGGCCTCCACCACGATGTCGCGGCCGTCGATCAGGACGTACACCGGGGTCGAATGGGCGAAGAGGGAGCTGTCGGTGGTCCAGACGGAACGCGGCCCCTCGGCGCGCACCGCGATCCAGGCGCTGTCCTGGAGTTCGAGTTCTCCGGAGACCTCAAGCTCGAAGGGTGAGTCCGCGACGGGATCGGCCGCCGGGTCACCGGTCGTCTCGCGCCACACCTCGCCATTCACGAGCACCGTGAGCCGTTCCATCGGCACCGCGGAGACGGCGCGCGCCCGAACCGGAAGACGCGCGGGGCCGGGGCGATCCATCTCGTCGCCCATCCCGTGGCCGTCCACGTCCAGTTCCAGCAGCGGCCCATTGGTCGAAAAGCTCCGGCCGGTGCGGAGAGCCAGTGGCCACTCCTCCGGTCCGGCCCCTTCCGGAAGGCGCACGTAGGTCCGCCCGGTGCCGAGCGGCGGATCGCGCGACGTGTCCGAGAAGGTGTCCGAACCGCCGGCGGCCGCGAGCCGGAAGCCGGCGTTCAGCAGGCGGGCGTAGATCGCCGCCGACCCGGTCTCCGAGCTGGGGATGCAGTTGATGTCGAAGAAATCGGCGACCCCGAGCGCCGCGTCGAGCGGGATCTCGGACGGGGAGGCGCCGTCGAACCGGATTCCCTCGGCGAGATAGGCGAAGTAGGGGTGCGGCATCCCGGCGACGACCTGATCTCCCTGCTCGGCCCGGAGGCGGCGGATGTACTCGAAGAGCGGGGGAAAGGGCGCCTCCCGCGCGGTGCCCCGCACACCGGTCGCGAGCGGATAGAAGAGCCGCTCGGGATTCAGGAAGGTCCGGTGGCCGAACGGCATCCGGTACTCCTGGCCGTAGCGAAGGAACACCGTCTCCGTGGAGGCCGGGTGCCGGCCGGCGACGAAGCGGGCGGGATCGCCCATGGTCCGCGAGCCGTCCACGTGGATGAGCGCATGGATCACCTCGACCGCCTCGGCTTCCGCCTGGGCCACGAGGTCCGCGGGCGTGATCCGGAGGTCCCCCGCATGAAGGTCGTGGACGTGCGTGTCTCCGGACATCCAGCCGTCCGCGCCGAGGTCGGCGAAGCGTCCGAGTTCGGCTTCGAGGTGCGACTCCTCCCCGGACCGGATCGTCACCTCCCGCTCCCAGGGCCGGAACTCGACGCCCCGCTTCAGCCGGACGGTGGCCGATCCGGGAGGCAGCTCCACCGTGAATTCCCCGGCGGCGTGGAAGTAGTGGGTCTCGGTGTAGGAGACGATGCGGCGGAAGGCCCCGCGGGGGGCGTGGCCCCGGCCGTCCGCTCCCAGGACCGTCGCCCGCGCGGGCTGGCTCAGACGCACCCGGAGGCGTCCCCAGGCGGGTCCGGAGCGCTCGAGCCCCGTGACCGGCAGCGGCCGGGCGCCGCCGCCGTGGACTCCGATCACCTCGAGTTCCGGCTGCCCGTTCCGGTTCGTGGTGAAGACGAGTTCCTGGCCGTCGGGAGACCACGCCGGGTCCTTCTCGTCCCAGTACTCGTCGCGGGTCAGCCGGAAGGGGAGCCCGCCGTCCGCGGGCAGCAGGAACAGGTCGTAGCTGCCCCGGATGTCAGACGCGAAGGCGATCAGGCTCCCGTCGGGGGACACGGCGGGGCGGGTCCGGAAAGTGGTCTCCTCGACGTGGAGCTCCTGGTAGTCGCCCTGCCCCTCGATGCGGAAGATCCCCCCGGTCCCGGGGTAGTCCGACCGGTTGGAGACCGCCACCAGGAACCCGCCGGGCAGTCCCGCTCCGAACCCCGGGCCGGGATCGGGCTGGATCTCGTTGGAACTTCCTCCCCAGACCAGGGTGTCCGACCCGTCCGGGCCGGCCATCCGGATGTCGAAGCTTCCGGACTCGGCCGAGGAATAGACGACGGCCCCGCCGGCCGCGGCCCGCGGGTGAAAGTCCATCGCCGGATGGCTGGTGAGGCGCTCGGGCGCGCCGCCGGCGCTGTCCACCCGCCAGATGTCGAGGTTGCCGTCGGTGTCCCGGGAGAAGACCACCGAGCGGCCGTCCGGGGACCAGTCCGGCTCGAAGTCGTACGTCGCCGCCGGATCTTCCGGTCTGCCCGTGAGCTGGTGGGCCTCGCCGCCCGCAGCGGGCATCACCCAGAGACGGCCGTCGAGCGCGAACGCGATCTCGGTCCCGTCGGGGGACCAGGCCGGATACGCCGGCCACGAGGTGACCCGCGGCACCAGGTAGTTCTCGACCCGGATCTGCCCTCCCGCGACCGCGGGGTAGCGCAGGGTGCTCATCTGCGCCCCGGCGGAAAGCGCCGGGAAGAGCGCCGCCAGCGCGAGGATGGCGACCCGGGACGTCGTCAGGTTGCGAGGATCTGGCACGAGTCGGCGTCTCCGTGGACCCGGGTGACCTCCGGCTGGATCGTCACGTGCCGGATGCCGAACCGCTCGCGCAGCAGTTGGGTTGCGCTCCTGAGAATGACGTCCGTCGGAGTGTTGGCCTCGATGTCGGCGTGGCAGGTGAGTGAAACGAAGCCGCTGTTGACCGTCCAGATGTGCAGGTCGTGAATCCCGAGGACGCCCGGCAGCGAAAGCAGGCCGGAACGCACCGCCTCGCCGTCCACGTTGGCCGGCGTGGCGAGCATCAGCACCGAAATGCTGTCGCGCAGCAGCCGCGCTCCCGAGAGAACCAGCAGGCAGGCGATCCCGATCGAGACGAGGGAATCGATCGTGTTCCAGCCGGTGAAATGGATGACGATGGCCGCGACGATGACCCCGGCCGAACCGAGCGTGTCCCCGAGGACGTGCAGGAAGGCGCCCCGGATATTCAGGTTGCTGTGCTGGTGGTGGCCCAGGATCTTCAGGGCCAGGAGGTTCACGATCAGGCCGATGATCGCGATGATCAGCACCGGCACGGCGGCGACCTCGACCGGATGACCCAGACGGCCGATCGCGCGAATGCCGACCCAGCCGGCGATCCCCAGCAGGAACACCGAGTTCAGCAGCGCCGCCAGCACCTCGGCCCGGTGGAATCCGAAGGTGCGGCGGGCCGTCATCGGACGGGTGGCCAACCAGGCAGCGAGAAACGAAACGCCGAGTGCGGCGGCGTCGCTCAGCATGTGCCCGGCGTCGCCCTGCAGGGCGAGGCTGTTCGCCAGGATTCCCCCGACGAACTCCACGACGGCGATGGTCAGGGTGCAGACCAGGGCGGCGCCCAACGCCCACCGCGAGGGCAGTTTCCCGCCGTGCGCAGGGGCTAGCGCGTCGTGATGATGGTGATGCGACATGACCCTGATCGCCAGAGTATGGCGTAAGGCAGCTGGTCAAAAACGACCGGCTAGAATGGAAACCGATCCCTGAACACCGCCAGTGGCGGACCCATTCCCCGGAGTAAACCCAAGTATGACCGATGGCAAGGCGCTGGAACTGACAAGCGAGAATTTCGATGCGACGGTGGGCGGCGACCAGCCAAGCCTTGTGGATTTCTGGGCCGAGTGGTGCGGTCCCTGCCGGATGATCGCGCCCGCGATTTCGGAACTGGCCGAGGACTTTGACGGCCGGGCGGTGATCGGCAAGGTGAACGTCGACGACGAACCCCGGATCGCCGAGAAGTTCCGGGTCCGCTCGATCCCGACGCTGCTCTTCTTCCAGAAGGGCGAGGTGGTCGGCCAGATCGTGGGAGTCCAGTCGAAGGCCAACCTGGCGGCGCGCCTCGAAGCACTCATCGGGTAGAGGAGCGGGGAGCGCCGGTCTTCAGACCGGCACGCGGGCCGCAGGCCCGCAGAGCGCGTGGAGCTGCTTAGCCGCATCGCACTGCCGGCTTGGAACGCCGGCTTCAGCCGGCACAGCCCGCCGCAGGCGGGCAAAACACCCGCTCCGCCGCGGACCCGTCTGGTACCGTCCGCCGACGGAGCCGGAACCCAGATGATCCGTCCAGAGCGTGGCGTAGCGCTGCCGCTGGTGGGACTGCTGCTGGCCCTGGCGGCATGCGATGCCGGTGGGCCTCCCGGACTTGCCATCACGAACGTTCGGATCGTGGACGGCTCCGGGACCCCGGCCGTTTCCGGAACCCTTCGCGTCGTGGACGGGCGGATCGCCGAGGCGGGCACCGGTGTTGCCCCCGTGTCCGGAGACACCGTGATCGATGCTGGGGGCCTGGTCCTGGCGCCGGGGTTCATCGACACCCACAGCCACGCCGATTTCGACCTCCTCGAGCGGCTCGACGCCACCGCCGCCGTGAGCCAGGGAATCACCACCCTGGTGGTGGGGCAGGACGGCGGCTCGCACCATCCGCTGGCCGAGTTCCGCGCCCGTTTCGAGGCATCCCCGGCGACCGTCAACGTCGCGAGCTACGCCGGCCACAACACCTTCCGGGAGCTGGTCATGGGCCAGGACTTCCGCCGCGAGGCGACTCCGGATGAGATCGCCGGGATGGCGCGTCTGCTCGAAGCGGATCTCGCCGCGGGGGCGCTGGGTCTGAGCACCGGACTCGAGTACGACCCCGGGATCTACTCGGCGACCGAAGAGGTGGTGGCCCTGGCGGGGGTGGCCGCTGATGCGGGCGGCCGCTACCTCAGCCACCTGCGAAGCGAAGACCGCTGGTTCTGGGAGGCGGTCGAGGAGATCATCCGGATCGGCGAGGAGACCGGAATGCCGGTTCAGGTCACCCACGCGAAGCTGGCGCTCCAGAGCCTTTGGGGTGAGGCGCCGCGCTTTCTCGGCCGGCTGGAGGAAGCCCGGGCCGCCGGAGTGGACATCACGCTGGACGTCTATCCCTACCCGTACTGGCAATCCACCCTCACCGTCATGTTCCCGGAGCGGGACTTCACCGATCTCGAGGAGTCCCGGTTCGTGGTCTCCCAGATGGCCCTGCCGGAAGACATCCTGATTCCGACCTACGCGCCGGAGCCCGCCTATGCCGGCCGCACCCTCGCCAGCATCGCGGAGGAGCGCGGGGAGGAACCCGCCGTCACCCTTCTCGAGCTGATCCAGGAGGCGGAGGCGATGCGCGACGATCCGCCCTTCGAACCCGGAACCCGCGTCGAAACGGTGATCGCCACCAGCATGGCCGAGGACGACATCGCCGCCATTTTCGCCTGGGAGCACGCGAACCTGTCCACGGACGGGGCGCTCTTCGGCGCCCATCCCCGCGGTTTCGGCTCCTTTCCTCGCGCGCTCCGGCAGTTCGTCCGCGAGCGCGGAATCCTGAGCCTAGAAGAGGCCGTGCGGCGGATGACCTCGCTCGCCGCCGACCACATGGGTTTCGACGACCGGGGCCGGATCGCTCCCGGAATGGTCGCGGACCTCGTCCTCTTCGACCCGGAGACGGTCTCCGACCGGGCGACGCCCGAGGCGCCCCATGAACTCTCCGTCGGGATCCACCGGGTCCTGGTCGGGGGCGAGACCGTGTTCGCGGACGGCGTGGTCGCTGACGCGCGCCCCGGCGTTTTTCTTGCCCGCTGAGCGTAGGGTGGCGGCTGGGAGCGCCGGTCTTCAGACCGGCATCACACGCCGGAGGCCGGTGACGCGTCGGGCGTTCTATCTGGCTGCAATCCTGTTCGCGGCCGGCGTTTTCGGATTCGGCTGCGGCGGTGACGGAGCCACCCCCACGACGCCCGAACCGCCGGATCCCGCCCCGCCGCTCGACGTGCCCTTCGGGTTCACCGATCTCGAGGAAGGGGATGGCCCCGAGGTGCAGGAGGGCTGGCTGCTCGCGATCGCGTACACCGGGTGGCTCTACGACGAGGCCGCTCCCGACAACAAGGGTTCGGAGTTCATATCGGTAGCCGAGGAGGACCCCGACTCGTTCCGGTTCGGCGTGGGGCAGGTCATTCCCGGAATCGACCGGGGGATGGCCGGCATGCGAGTGGGAGGGAAACGCCGGGTCGTCGTGCCGCCCGACCTGGGTTTCGGCCCCCGGGGGAACAACCTGGTCCCCGGAAACGCGACCCTGCTCTTCGAGGTGGATCTGGTGGCGGGGGCGGAGGTGCCGTTCGAGTCGATCGATCTGGACGTCGGCTCCGGGGAGGAGGCCGAGAACGGGGATTCCCTGTCGATGGCCTACCACGGCTGGGTGTACGACCTGCTGGCGCCCGGCAACAAGGGCGACACCTTCGACTCCAGGACCGTGGAGGACCCCTTCGACTTCACGCTCGGGGTCGGCGCGGTCATCGTGGGCTGGGATCTGGGGATCGTGGGCATGCGCGTCGGAGGACGCCGGCGCATCGTGATTCCCCATGAACTCGCCTACGGCGCGGCCGGCCGTCCGCCCAGGATCCCCGGTTACGCGACCCTGTTGTTCGAGGTCGAACTCATCGCGGTCAACTGACGGATAGCGGGCTCTCCCCACCTTCCAGTAGTAGGCTGTTAGGCCACGTGTCGCCCGATCCGGCCCCCAATCCCGTCCTCGACCGCCTCGGCCGGCCGCTCGGCAGCCTGCGCCTCTCGGTCACCGACCGCTGCAACCTCCG
>JAPPGX010000024.1:7594-14736 GCA_028877265.1 Acidobacteriota bacterium | reverse complement strand
CGCTGGGTGCAGACGCCCGCCGACCCCGTTATCGCTGGGTGCAGACGCCCGCCGACCCGGTTATCGATGGGTGCAGACGCCCACCGGCCCCAATATCGCTGGGTGCAGACGCCCATCGGATCCGATATCGATGGGTGCACGCCGTCTGTACAATCGTGAATCACATACGTAAGTTACAGATAACTCATTCAAAAATAGGCAAATAAAAGGACGCAACGAAGGCATCGACTCCGGTACGCTCGCTCTCCCGTGGCCAGCCTCAACCTTCGTTCCCGAGACCCCGTCCCCGAACCGGACGACGAGATCACCGACCCGGAGACTCCTCCGGGACTCGACGCCATCCGCGCCTGGCTCGGTAAGCCGCGCCCCTGGCTTCGCGGCCTCCGGCTCTGGATCAAGTGGGTCCGCTCCAAAGCTCAAGAAGCCTGGCGGTGGCTCCGGAAGCACGGCCCGCGCATCGCGAAGTGGCTGCGCCGGATCGCCGCCGAAGGCACCGTCACCCGGCGGGTCCTCGAACGGGTCGGCCACCTCCTCCGGGAAACGGCCGTCAAGCTGGATGCCGCGTTCAAGGCCTTCCGCGATCCCCGCGGCGAGAGCCAGGCAGCAACCGGCGAACTCGATCAGCTCGGCGAGACCTTCCGGCGCCTCGGCGAACGGGTCACGTTTGGCGCAAGGATCGTCGGGATCGTCGTTTCCGTCCTGAAACGCCTGGCGGGTTTCTTCCCCGAAGGCCCCGCCGCCGCTCCCCTGCCTGTGCCGGAGCCGGATTCCGCACGCCGCCCCACACCCGGGCCGCCCGGCGACCCGCCGAAGGAGCCTCCTCGAAAGCCGCCCACGCCCGACGCTCCCGAAACCGAAGGTCCCACGTCCGGCGCTCCCGAGACGGACCCACCCGCACCCGCGGCCGTCCCCCGCCCGGTGGACTGGGACACCCGTCTCAAGGGCCTGCCGGAGGTCCTGCACAAGTGGGTCCGGGATCTCCCCGCGCGGCCCCGGCGGGGGTCGCTCCACGCCCTGATCCTGAAGATCTGCAGCCTTCGCGAGTGGACCACCAGCGAAGACCTGGCGCGCTTCCTCGACATGCACCAGCCGAGCCTCGTGCAGCGTCATCTCAGCGAGCTGGTGGAGGCCGGCCTGCTCGAACTCAAGTATCCCGACAACCCCCGTCATCAACGGCAGGCGTACCGGACGCGCCCGGAGGCCGCGGCGCCCCATATGTGACGGGTCAGCCCGTGCCCTGCCGCGAGTCGCTTCCGGCCAACCGCGCCCCAAGCACTACACGACCACCTCCCCGGCCCGCGCCCGGTCCTGTACTCAGCGAGAGAGTGAACAGGGTAGAGCGATGACGAGCGCGGAAGCGCGGCGCCTCGCCGGACGCCCGGGAGCTTCCCGCGAGCGGCTCGGCCGCGCAGACCGGTACATCGTCGGCCTGCTCGCGACGCTCCTCGGCAGTACTCTCATCGGATTCGTGACGATCGGCGGTCAGCTTCTGGAAATGGAGCGGCGGATCGGCGGACTTCACACCGAGGTGGAGGGGATCCGCACCGAGGTGCACAAGGAGATTGGCGGCCTCCGTGCAGAGATGCACGAGGAGATCGGTGGGCTCTCCGAGCGGATGACGCGCATCGAAACGCTGATCGAGACGCACCTCGTCCCGGCTTCGGACGCCCGGAATCCGGCCGGCCCCTGAGCCACGGGAGCCGCCCGGCGGTACCCACGGCTTGGAACGCCGACCTCGGAGCGCCGGCCTCCGGCCGGCATCGCCGACCGCAGGGAGGCGAACCGCACGCGGGCCGCAGGCCCGTAAGGCGCGTAGTGCTGCGACGTCCTGACTGCGCAACGGCTTGGAGCGCCGGGTTCCCGAGCTACGAGGAATGGAGGCCGGCTGTCGCCGACTTCCATCCCTCGTGCTCAAGGGGTCTACGCAGAGCTATCGCTCTGCTCCGGAAACAGCCGGCACGCGGCCCGGAGGGCCGCAAAGCGCATGGGGCTGCATGGCACCCACCCCCCCTCACGGATCGTCCCACCACCCCTCCGGAACCTCCTCCCCGTCCCACTCCGCATCCTCCGGGACCTCTGCGTGCATCAACTCCTCGATCCGGTCGGCGATCCGCTGCGCCGGCTCGCGAAGCTGCCGGATGGTCCAGTCCGCGGCGTAGTCCTCGGTCACCTCGGCGTGCCGGGCGTGGTTCACGAGCCGCTTCGTGAGCGAGCGCGGCAGCATGAGCTCGCGCTCCGCGACGCTGATAAAGGCGTTCCGGAGCCCGTGGAACCAGAACTTCGTTCCCGCCGGCGGCAGCACCTCGGACGGCGCGGAGATCCGCCGCCGGACGACGCGGTGGTAGCGGCCGCCTCCGGCGAGCCATAGCTCGACGGGATTGCGCAGGCCCTCGAAGTCCACGCAGGGCCGGCGGTACACCGAGCGCAGCAGCGACATCGCGTGGTTGCCGACGGTCCGGCCGCGGCCCCTCGAGACCAGGTGGAAGCGCGCCTCCACCTCCCGGCGCACGATGTTGTCGAGCGACCGCGCCAGCCAGTCGGCGAAGCAGTTGCGCATCAGGGCGCGGTAGAACCTCGCGGTCTGCTCCTTGCGGTCCGGGTTGGCCGTCAGATACTCCTCGAAGGCCTCCTCGAGCGTCGGGAGCCGGTGGTTGACCGTCCGCGTCGCAACCGCGGGACGGGACCACGAGCCGCAGCCCGGTCCGTCAATGTCGGCGCTTGATTCCGGGCAGTGTTCAAGCTATCTTACTTTCGTCTTACAAGCGTTCCGGAGGCCCGCGATGTCCGTGTTCCACCCGCCCACCACCACCCTTTCGACCAAGGGTCAGGTCATCCTGCCGAAACCGATTCGGGATGCGCTCGGTTGGGACGCCGGGGCGCGGCTGGCCGTTGAACGCACCTCCGAAGGGGTGCTCCTGAAACCCGTGTCGGGCTTCCCGGAGACTGACCCGGAGGAGGTTTTTGGATGCCTCCCGTTCGATGGCGCGCCAAAGTCCCTGGCGGAGATGGAAGCAGGGGTCATGGCGGAAGCCAGGCGGCGCCATGCGGGCGGTTGATACCAACGTTGTCGTCCGGTATCTGACGGGCGATCAGCCGGAGCAGGCTGCGCGCGCGAGGGATGTGTTCAGAGCCGGGCAGGTCTTCGTCAGCACAACCGTCCTCCTCGAAAGCGACTGGGTCCTGCGCAGCGTCTACGGTTTCACCGCACCGGAGGTCGCGGCGGCCCTACGCGCGCTGGCGGGCCTCCGGGGGGTAGCCGTGGAGAATCCCGTCCTGCTTGGCCAAGCGCTGGATCGGACCGCGCGAGGGATGGACTTCGCCGACGCGCTGCACCTCGGTGCCGCGGCGCGATGCGAATCCATGCTGACCTTCGACCAGCGGTTCATCCGGGCGGCTGCCGATGGTCCGGTCAGCGTGCGCGAGCCCTGACGCCCCGCCACCCCCCCAATCACGGATCGTCCCACCACCCCTCCGGGATCTCGTCCCCGTCCCATTCCCCATCCTCCGGGACCTCCGCGTGCATCAGCTCCTCGATCCGATCCGCGATCCGCTGCGCCGGTTCGCGGAGCTGCCGGATGGTCCAGTCCGCGGCGTAGTCTTCGGTCACGTCGGTTTGCCGGGCGTGGTTCACGAGCCGCTTGGTGAGCGAGCGCGGCAGCATCAGCTCGCGCTCCGCGACGCTGATGAAGGCGTTCCGGAGCCCGTGGAACCAGAACTTGGTCCCCGCCACCCGGGAAATCCGCCCGTAGAGATGGAAGAGTTCTTCCACGTGGCCGGAGGCGCTGGTCGCCGAGGGGAACACCCAGCCGCGTGGCCGGACGCGCGTCCGGTCCGCCACGCCAGGCTCACCGAGGCAGTCGGCCCGCCGCCGCTCGAGGACGGCGGCGAGCTGCCGGGTGACCGGCAGGAGCAGCGGTTTCCCGGTCTTGGTCTCGTCGACCCGCAGGAGGCGCCGCGAGAGGCTCACCCGGTCCCAGCTCAGCCCGAACACCTCGCTGACGCGGAGGCCCGTGTAGAGCCCGCACCAGAAGATGTCGCGCGTCGCCGGCACGATGACCTCCGCCTCGATCCCCCGGCGCCACCGCGGCAGCACCTCGGACGGCGCGGAGATCCGCCGCCGGACGACGCGGTGGTAGCGGCCGCCTCCGGCGAGCCATAGCTCGACGGGATTGCGCAGGCCCTCGAAGTCCACGCAGGGCCGGCGGTACACCGAGCGCAGCAGCGACATCGCGTGGTTGCCGACGGTCCGGCCGCGGCCCCTCGAGACCAGGTGGAAGCGCGCCTCCACCTCCCGGCGCACGATGTTGTCGAGCGACCGCGCCAGCCAGTCGGCGAAGCAGTTGCGCATCAGGGCGCGGTAGAACCTCGCGGTCTGCTCCTTGCGGTCCGGGTTGGCGTCCAGGTATTCCTCGAAGGCCTCCGCGAGCGTCGGGAGGCGGCGCACGGCCGTCCGCGTCGCGACGGGGTCCTCCCCCACGGCCACCCGGTCCAGCAGCTCCCGCGCCCGGCGCCGCGCGTGGTCGGGCGCCACCCAGTTCGCGTCGCCGATGACGACGCGCCGGTTGCGGGCGCGGCGGCCGCCGCTCCGGGAGCGGTAGTTGAGGACAAAGGACTTGGTCCCGGTGGGATGGACCTTCACGCCGAACCCGGTGACGTCGGTGTCCCACGCGATCCAGGGCCGCGCCTGGGGCATCAGGGCCTCGATCGTCCGCCTGGTCAACGTCACCTTGACCTTGGCGATGCGCTTATGTCGGGTGGTCGGCATGTTCCTCGGAACGGGGTTGGGCGACGCCGGGGACCGGCGCCCGAATCAACAGATCAACGTCGCGGGGACGACGGGCTCCGCGCGGCGGCGATGACGGGATGCGTCTGGTTCCCGGTCGCAACACGGGAAGCCCACGTGATTTGTTGCACGAATCGGGATATAAGTCAATGAAAAACAAGTCACTTACAGTTGAAACGCGCCGTACCTCCTGTCAGTCATGCTACGTCACGTCTGTCACAAAAATTTTCTCCTTCTTGCCATGTTCCTGGGTGCCGGTCTCGTGCTCACGGGTTGTGGCGACGACGAGACGACGACGACGCCCGCACCGGCTCCGCCGCCGCCACCGCCGCCAGCTCCTGAGCCGGAGCCTGAGCCCGAGCCGGAACCTGAACCGGAGCCTGAGCCGGCGCCGACTCCGTTCGATGTGCATTTCCACATCCCGGACGGTGAGTTCCCGATGGTCCCGGATGACGACGACGACGAGATGACCGCCATGGCGATGGTGAATCAGGACATGGAGGTCGGGGTCAACATGCCGGCCATCATCTCCGCGACCTTCATGCCGGGCTCGAGCCCGATCGGGCTGGTTCCCGGCGAGAACATGCCGTTCCAGTACGTCAGCTGGAGCGCGCTCCAGAGCATGGTCGTCACTTCCGGCGTGACCTTCGCGGTCCAGCCGGTGGAGATCGGCGCGAACCAGGTTCCGCTGCCGATCGGAGACGCCTCGCTCGTGACCTGCGGGCCGTTCGAGTGCGCCGACGGCCCCATGCCGCCGCCGATCTCGATCGCCGACTCCCCGGTGTGCGCGGGCTGGATGCCGGAAGCGATGCTGAACGTGGGTCTTGTCGACAACGATGTCTTCGATCTCGACGGCGACACCGCGGCGGATCCTCTGGCGACCGACGGAATTGACGCGGGCTGGGTGACCGATTCCACCGCCGCGATGACGGTGAAGCACAAGTTCTCCGGCGTCGAGGATGGGACCAACTACGACGTGGCGGGTCCGGATGCCTCCAAGGGTTCCGACAAGGCGCTCAAGTTGGACAAGGCTACGGCTACCGCTTCGACCTGGAACGACAACGAGGGCTACGGCGCCGGAATCCAGATCCGGATGAACGACGACGTAGCGGCCGACGGGACGGACCCGAGGACCGACGCCGCCAATCCGAGCGCCTGCTACGCGGCATCCGAGTACGGCGAGACGATCGGCGCGAACCACCGGCCGGCCAACTGCTTCCGCGTCGTCGCCAACGGCGCCAACTATCTCGACGGCTACAGCATCGAGGTCGCGGCCAAGGACTCCGCCGTCGCGTGGGGCATGGTCGAGTGGGAGGACAACCCCTTCGTGGACGCCGAGGGCGAGGATCTCACCTGCGACTCCATGAGCTTCATGGCCAGCGACTCAATGGAAGCGAGCGTCTGCGACTTGTTCGCGGACGAGGTGGATCAGGCTCTCGGCGGCGGCTGGGGCCACGACATGAACAACGACGGCGACAACACCGATTCGGGCGACAAGGGCAGTGTTCAGGTTGTCGTCCAAGCCGAAGCCGCTGATCCCAATGTGGGGAAGGTCGAGATGTGGAGAGTCGGCGTCGTCCGCGCCTCGATGGATCGCTTCAAGACGGTCTGGTTCGACGACGACCTGGACGGCAAGATCCGGAAGTCGAGTTCCGACTCCACTCCCGGTATGGGCGGGCCGAACGACCTCTACGATCTGGCGGAGACCACGGCCAGCGACGAGAACAAGACCGCCAACATCACGGTCATCTGGAAGTCGCTTGTCGACAGGGACCATGATCCTGTCATGGGTGACTTCGGCAAGGCGGACTTCGACGACCAGGACACGGACACCGCCACCGACGCCGACGAGCCGGACGGCAAGGCGGACAACTACGCCTCGGCCGACGACGCCAAGGCCTGCACCGACGACGACGGCGGAGACGGCTGTGACGCCATGTGGTCCGAGGACTACGAGGTCCTGTTCGCGGACGGCCTCTTCGGCTGCGAGGCCACGCGCATGGTGACGATCAGTTGCGAATGGGACGCCGACGGTGAGTTGGGCCGTTACCGCGCGGACGATCACGGCGTGACGCAAGGTGCCGGCTTCGTCGCCGCCTTCGTGCAGAACGAAGGTGCGGACGGGGCTCGCGCTGCCGGCTACATCGGCGCCTTCGCCCAGTGCACCGCCAAGTAGGAGTTCGTCGCTGAACTGATTCTTCGGAATCGAAACGGAACCCCGGGGCCATCCGGCCTCGGGGTTCTTCCTTTGTACGTCGGAGCGCCCGGCCCCCCCCCGCCAACGGCGGCCCCCGCGGGCCGCCCCGCCCCCCCCCCCCCCCCCCCCCCCCCAGGGAGAACCCCCCCCACAAAAAAAAAA
>JAPPGX010000024.1:0-7584 GCA_028877265.1 Acidobacteriota bacterium | reverse complement strand
TTATTTTTTTTTTGTAAATAAAACGGCCCCCCGGGCCCCCGCGGGCGGGGGGTTTCTTCTTTTTTCGGGGGGCGGGCGGCCCCCGGCGGGCATGGGGGCCCGTTGGGGCCCGCGAAACCACCCCATCCCCGCGACGATCACGGCTTGACCCCTCCTGTACGATCGAAGACGTCATGCGGGCACTGTCGGCCATTGCGTTCTTCTGGCTGGCTGGCTGCACCGGCGACGCCGCGCCGCCCGTCCCGTCGCCCACCCCTGCACCGGCGACTCCCGCGCCGACACCGCCGGATCCGAGCTACCGGGCGGAGATCCGCCGCACCGAATACGGCATCCCGCACGTCAAGGCCGACGACTGGGGCAGTCTCGGCTACGGCTACGGGTATGCGTACGCCCGGGACAACTTCTGCGTCGCGATGCGAGCCTTCGTCTCCGCGAGCAGCCGGTCCGCGGAGTTCTTCGGTCCGGAGCGCGGCAACCTTGCCTCCGACTTCGTGCTACGGCTTCTGTTCGGCACCAGGGAGGAGTTTCGGGCGAACTACCTCGCCGATTCAACGGCGCGCGCGCTGCTGTTGGCCGAAGGGTATGCGGCGGGCATGAACCGATACCTGCGGGAGACCGGCGCCGCCAATCTCCCGGCGGGCGACGAGGGCTGCCGGGATGCCGACTGGGTCTACGAGATCGATGCCGTCGATGTCTGGATGCGCATGTTCCGCATCCTGCTTTCCGGGAGTTCGGACCAGCCCATCGTCCGCCGCGCGATCTTCGCCGCCACGGGGCCGGACGGCACGGCTGCGACCGGCTTCAGCCGCTCCCAGCGCTTGGAACTCGAGCGCGCCGTGCGCCGGAACCGCCACGCCTTCCAGACCGGCGGCCTCGGCAGCAACGCGCTGGCGGTAGGCCGGGACCTCAGCCGGACCGGCAAGGGACTGTTGCTCGGCAACCCGCACCGGGGCTGGAGCGGCTCGGGCGGCTTCCACCAGGTCCACCTGACCCTTCCCGGCGAATACGACGTGGCGGGGGCCGCCCTGCACGGCATGCCCTGGGTGGGGATCGGCTTCAACGGCGACCTGGCCTGGACCCACACCACCTCGTTCGCCGCGCGTTTCACGCTCTACGAACTGCAACTCAATCCGGACGACCCGATGCAGTACCGCTACGAGGACGAGTGGCGGGACATCACCACGGAGGACGCCACCATCAGGGTGAAGCTCGAGGACGGATCCCTCGAACAACGGACGCACACTTTCTACCGGTCCCATTTCGGTCCGATCGTGAGCCTCAGGGAGATCATCCCGCTGCTCGGTGCCTGGCCGCTCCCGAACGGCAATCTCCTCACCCTTCGCGACGCGGGCGCTCCACCCAACACCTCCGCGATCGACCAGTACCTGGACATGGGCCAGGCGCGCAGCCTCGCCGAGTTCGCGGAGGCGCTGAGCGGGATCGGCGTTCCGGTCTTCCATACCCTCGCCGCCGACCGCCACGGTGACGCGTTCTACGGCGAGGTCTCGGGCGTGCCCCACGTGACCGACCGGCAACGGGACGTCTGCGCCACCGCCCTGGGACGCCTGCTCGCCGCCGCGTCCAACCAGGCGCTGACCGTTCTCGACGGCAGTTCGCGCGCCTGCGAGTGGGGCGAGGACCCGGACAGCCCTCCGAACTCGAACCTCTACGGCTACGAGGCGCGGCCCCGGCTCCTGACGACCGACTACGTCGGCAACGGCAACGACAGCTACTGGCTGAGCAACGCCGACCGCCCGCTGACCGGCTACCCCCTGGTATTCGGCTGGCTCGGACGGGAGAACACGCAGCAGTCCCTGCGCACCCGCATCGGCCACCTGATGGTGCGGGAACGCCGAACGGCCACCGACGGGCTGGATCCGGCGCCGGGGTTCACGCTGGATTCCCTGAAGGCGCTCATGTACCGAAACCGGGTCTACGGAGCCGAGATCGTCCTCGACGACGTCCTGGCGCTTTGCAGAGAGTTCGGAGGCGACGGCGCCGAAACGGAGCGCGCGCGTCGCGCCTGCTCGGCGCTGGCCGCCTGGGACCGGAAGGTCGATCCCGACAGCCGCGGCGCTCAGGTGTTCACCGAGTTCTGGCGCCGCATTCACCGTGAACTGGGCAGCGAGTTCGGCCTCCTCATCGATTCCCGTTCCTTCTGGGAGGTGGACTTCGATCCCGCCGACCCGCTCAACACTCCCCGAGGCATCGACCGCTCGGAGTCAGGCAATCGGGAACTCGTGGTGGAGGCTTTGAGCGGCGCGGTGCAGGCGCTGGACGCGGCCGGCGTCGCCCTGGACGCTCCGTGGCGCGACGTGCAGTTCGTCACGAGGAACGGGATGCGCATCCCGGTACACGGCGGCGATCCGCAGGCCGGGGTCTACGGGGCGATCTCGGCCAGCCTCGGCGACGGGCGCTACACCCCGTGGTCCGGGAACACCTACCTGCAGGCCGTGACGTGGGACGACGCATGCCCGGTCGCGGATACCGTCCTCGCCCCGTCCCAGTCGAGCGACCCCGAGTCCCCCCACTACGCCGACCAGACCGAGGTGTACGGCCGCAAGGAGTGGATCCGCTTTCCGTACTGCGAGGCGGAAATCGAAGCGGCGCGGATCGGGGGAACGGTGGTGGTCGAGGAGTGATTGGCGGCCCCTGACCCACGGGAGCCGCCCGGCGGCCCGTACGGCTTGGAACGCCAGCGAGGTCAGCGTTTCGCCTCCCTGCGGTCGGCGATGCCGGCCGGAGGCCGGCGCTCCGAAGATACCGCCCGTACACACAAAAGGCCCCGCGCGGCAGCGGGTGCCTAGGGGGAGCGGCGGGGGCCGCTCCCCAGGTAGATCCGGCCGTGCACGGCCGGGGTCAGACAGTCCTTACTTGGACGCCGCGATCGAGGTCACCTTGATGGTGTTGGTCGCCTCGTCGAGGGTGCCCATCACCGTGACCTCCATGCCGAGGTTCTCGATGGCCTTCTCGTTCGTGATGTCGAGCAGGTGGAAACCGGACTCGCTCACGAGCGCGACGCCGCCGCCCCGGCTCAGGCAACCGGTGGCGCAGCCCTTGTGCTCGGCGTTGCCGGCCTTCGCGAAGTCCTTCGCGCAGGCCTCGTCCGAGACCCAGCCCTTGAAGGTCATGTCTTCCGCGGCGGCGAACGCGACGGAGGCGAAGAGCACGAGGGCGAGGATGAGAAGCTTCTTCATCGGGGTTCTCCTTGGTGGCGGGGCGCGGAGTGACCCGGCCCGGAAAGGAAAATGAGAGCGAGCATTGTACCCGGACGCGCCATCGATCGCACGCGCGGATCGGGCCGAACGCAGTCTGCGGGCCTCCGGCCCGCGTGCCGGTCTGAAGGCCGCTACCGCGAGAACCGGCCGGCGCTCCCGGACTACCAGGTCTGGGTTTCGTCGGAATACAGCTTGGGCGGCAACCGGTACGAGATCAGCGGATCGCGGAGCCGCGAGTTGTCCACCAGCGCCTTGAACCGGTCCACCTTGACCCTGGCTTCCCAGCGCGGGAACAGGCTGCGCACCCGCTTTCCCAGGCGGCGCTTCGTCCGCAGGTAGAACAGCAGGCCCCAGGTGGACTGGCGCGGGTAGTTGAGCTGGTCCGCGAGTTCGTTCCCGATCAGGGCCCGGGAAACGCGGTAGACGTAGTCGGCGAGCTTCTGCCGCTCCCGTGGCTCCGCCATTCCGATCACCACGGGCGAGGAGTTCACCAGCGCGTTCCCCATCACGAGGCTCTCGATCTCCGGCCGCGGCTCGCACGCGAAGGCGACCCGGCACAGCTCGAGCGCCTCCGCTTCGCTCCTGAACAGGATCGTCTCCGGGACGCCCATCAGGTAGCCCGAATAGCGCCAGATCTGGACGAACGCCTCACGCTCCTCCGGCGTCGGTTCGGCGCCGAGCCGCATCGCCGCCTCGAGCACGCGCGCCGAGAAGTTGGCCGCGGCGAGCCCCACGTGGCCGGCGTGGATCGGCACTCCGAACTCCGCCTCGTCCCACTCGTCCGACCGGCGCAGGAAACCGCGCACCTGGGCGTGGATGAGGCGGATGCGGACGCTCAGCTTCCAGCCCTCGCCGTACCGCTCGAGGCCGCCGGGCATCATGATCTCGATGAGTTGGCGGATGTTCTGCCGAAGACGGCGCACCCCGTGGTCGGTCAGCCGCCCCGTCGTGAAGAACGACTTGCTGATGAGGGTGGTGAATCCGCGGACGATGCTCGAGCCCACCAGCGCCTCGACGTAGAGATCCGAATCGGTGTGGAACGCCCGGCACCCGGGGTACACCGCTCGCGAATCGAACCAGTCCGGTACTTCCGCACTGGCCTCGAGGAGTCGCCGGAGGTCGGCGGGCGCGTCGCGGAAGCCGGCCGCGTCCTCGTCCATCCCGGCGGTGATGAGCCGGTGGATCCGCTCCTGGGGCATGCCGGCCATGGCCCCGACCGCGGCCTCCGCGAGGGGGTCCCCGATCATGGTGTGCTCGCAGTAGCGGTCGGCCAGCTCCGGATCCGACCGGCGGGCTTTCTCATACCCGGGCCGGTAGGCGGTCGGGACCTCGAGAGCCATCGGCGCAGAGGTTGACGAGTCCGCCACGGTCAAGGTTCCGCCCATTGTCTCTGATTCGCAGATGCCGGCGCCGACTCATGACGGAGGCATGGCAACAACGGCGTTTCCTACCTAAAATGGTAGGACCATGAAGGCCGTACAGGTCACGCTCGAAGAGGATCTGCTGCGCGAGTTGGCCGCCGACGAGAGAGTGCGGCGGATCGGCCGTTCGGCGCTCCTGCGCGAGTTGGCCCGGGACTACCTCCGCCGCGAGCGGGAACGCCGGATCGACGAACAGTACGCGCGGGCCTACGCCGGAGGTCAGCGGGACGATTCCCGGTGGCAGGACTGGCCGGACCAGGGGGACTGGCCCCCCGAGCCGCCTGCGAGCGGGGAGTGAGCGGCCCGGTCCGGCGCGGAGACATCCGCGTCTATGAGGCCGGTTCGGGCGAGAAGACCCGGCTGGTGGTGGTGCTCACCCGGAACGGGGCCATTCCTTTCCTGCCCGGGATCATGGTGGCCCCCGTCACGACGGTCGTCCGCGGGCTTCCCTCCGAGGTAGCCCTGCAGGCGGAGCTCGGACTGAAGGCGCCGGCGGTGGCCAATCTGGATGCGGTCATGACGGTTTCCCGCGCCCGGCTGGGCGCCCTGGCCGGGCGGCTGAGTGACGACAAAGTCAAGCAGGTCGGCGTGGCGCTCCGGGTGGCCACTGGCTACGAATCCGACGAGCGCGGGGTGAAGCCAGCCTCCTGATCCGAAGCCGCGGGGCGCCTGCCTGCAAGCCGTCCGCGGCACCCGGGTAGGCGGCCGGCGCGCTCGCGTGGGCAGGCACGAACCAGCGACAGGACGTGCAGGGATGATGAGGAGGAAACAGCCCAGGAGCACCCGGTGCGCCGGCCGCCGCGGATTCCGGGCTGCGCGCGAGACTACCGGCTGCCCGACAGCAGTGTCAAACTAATACTGTGATACTTTAGTGCCAGAATCAAAGACAACAGTGATAATATAGCGACTTCCGCACGGTTATCCGCACACTCCGGCGGAGGTGAGCCATTGAACGAACGTCCCGACGAGCTAAGACAGCAGATCGAAGCGCTCCAGGAACGCGTTTCCCGGTTGAGCGCCGCCGTCCTCCGCATCAGCGCGAGCCTCGACCTCGATACCGTCCTCCAGGAGGCCGTCGACAGCGCCCGCGCCCTGACCGGCGCCCGCTACGGGACGATCGCGACCGTCGACGAGACGGGACAGCCCGAAGACTTCGTCACCTCCGGCTTCACGCCGGAGGAACGCCAGGCACTGGCGAACTGGCCGGAGGGGCCGCGGCTCTTCGAGCACCTCCGGAACCTCGAGGCCCCGCTGCGTATCGCGGACCTCCCCGCCTATGTCCGAACCCTCGGCCTCTCGTCGGACCTGATCCGCTCGAAGACCCTCCAGGGTGCCCCGATGCTCCACCGCGGCGTCCACGTCGGGAACTTCTTTCTCGCCGAGAAGGAGTCCGGAGGCGAGTTCACGAGCGCCGACGAGGAGGTCCTGATGCTGTTCGCGGCGCAGGCCGCCATCGCCATCGCCAACGCGCGGACCCATCGCGACGAGCAGCGGGCCCGCTCCGACCTCGAGACACTGATCGAAACCTCGCCGGTGGGCGTCGTCGTCCTCGACGCCAGAACCGGCAGACTCGTTTGGGTCAACCGGGAGGCGAGGCGGATCACGGAGCCGCTTCGTACGCCGGGCACCACCCTGGAGGGATTGCTGAAAGGTTTGACCGCACGGCGCGCGGATGGGAGGGAAATCGTGTTCGCGGAGTTCCCGATCGTGCAGGAGATCGGCGTCGGAGAGACAGTGCGCGCCGAGGAGTTCACGTTCTCGGTCTCGAGCGGACGGAGCATCACCGCGCTGGTGAACGCCACTCCCATCCGGACAGCGGACGGCGAGGTCGAATCGTACGTGGCCACGATGCAGGACCTCGCGCCCCTGAAGGAGGCCGAGCGGCAGCGGACCGAGTTCCTGAGCCTGGTGAGCCACGAACTGCGGGCTCCCCTGATCTCCATCAAGGGCTCCACCGCCACCGTGCTCGGCGCCGCTCCGGCCCCGGATCCCGCCGAAATGCTCCAGTTCTTCCGGGTCATCGATGGACAGGCCAATCACATGCGGAGCCTCATCGCGGACCTGCTGGACCAGGGCCGCATCGAGACCGGCACGCTGTCGGTGTCTCCGGAGCCGGCGGAGCTGGCGGGCCTGGTGGACCAGTCCCGGAGCACCTTCCTGAGCGGCGGCGGCAGGCATACCCTGCGCATCGATCTGCCGGAGAACCTGCCGCGGGTGCTGGTCGATCGGGGACGCACGGTCCAGGTCCTGAACAACCTGCTGGCGAACGCGGCGAGGCACTCTCCCGAGTCGTCCCCGGTCCAGGTCACGGCGGCGCTCAGCGGCGTGCACGTGGCCATCTCGGTATCCGACGAAGGCCGGGGCGTGTCGCCCGACCGGCTGCCGCACCTGTTCCGCAAACAGGCCGGCGGCGGGACCGGGGACGCTGGATTCAGGGGGAACGGCCTGGGCCTCGTGATCTGCAGGGGACTGGTGGAGGCCCAGGGCGGCCGCATCTGGGCGGAGAGCGGCGGGCTGGGCCGCGGCACCCGGTTCACCTTCACGGTGCCGGTGGCCGAAGAGCCCGGCCGCGTCGCCGCCGCGGCGGTCGCGGGCCGGTCCCGCCCGTCGCGGGACCCGCACGGGCGGACGCGTGTCCTGGTGGTGGACGACGATCCGCAGACCCTCCGCTACGTGCGCGACGCACTCACCGAGGCGGGCTACGCCGTGCTGGTGACGGGGGACCCGGAAGAACTGCCCGGTCTCCTCAGGAGCCAGCAGCCGAGCCTGGTCCTGCTCGACGTCGTGCTGCCTGGAACGGACGGCATCGAACTCATGGAGTCCGTGCCCGAGCTCGCCGACCTGCCGGTGATCTTCATTTCCGTTTACGGACGGGACGAGACGGTGGTCCGGGCGCTGGACGCGGGAGCCGCCGACTACATCGTCAAGCCCTTCTCGCCCTCGGA
>JAPPGX010000163.1 GCA_028877265.1 Acidobacteriota bacterium | reverse complement strand
GCGAACAGGAAAACGAAGCCCGTGGAGTCCAGGATCCGGGACGCCTGACCGGGCTCGAGGTGGAGCGGCGCTCCGCAGGCTTCCAGCACGTCCGCGCTGCCGGTGATGGACGAGACGCTGCGGTTGCCGTGTTTGGCAACCGCGCCGCCGGCGGCCGCGACGACCAGCGCCGAGGCCGTGGAGATGTTGAACGTGCCGCTCTTGTCGCCACCGGTTCCGCAGGTGTCCACCAGCGGCCGCACCTGTGACATGACGGCCTTGCGGTGACCCCGGAGCGCGCGGGCGCAGGCGGCCAGCGTGGCGGCATCGGGTTCGTTGATCCGGAGAGCGACGAGCAGTCCCGCCGTCTGGGCGACGTCGCTCTCTCCGGCCAGGATCCGGTGGAGCGCAGTTTCCAGCGCACCGGAATCGGCGGCCTCGCCGGAGAGCAGGGTTTCGAGGAGGGGGGCGATCACGGGGGTGGCTCCTTGGTGGGGTCAGTGACGGTCAGCGCGTCCCGAACCGGGAACCTCGAAGCCTTGGCGGGCGCCCTCAGGCACCCTCTCGCGCCGTCGTCCGGAGGCGTCCCGGGTCGGGCCGCCTCCCGCCGCAATCAGTGGATCGAACGGACGCGAGACGAGCCCGGCCTAATGCAAAATCGCCATCGCCACAGCCATTGCCGGGAATGGCGCGATCGGGCTGACTCGCTGAGCGTCATGGGCGCGGCATTCTAACAGCCGGTGGCAAAACCCACGCGGCGTTCGACGGACGATGCATCCCGCCTGAACCGCGCCTCTCCGAGGCGCTCTGCGTTGCGTTTCGGTCGGAATACACCCGGTATTCCTCCCTCACGCGCCTTGTCAGCCGGGCGCCTCGCCCGTCTCGGCGCTCACGTGGGTTTCACCACCGGCTGTTAACGAAGGAGTCCGGCAAACTGCATCCGGCATCCCGAGGCTCGCGTTTGCGGCGGCTCATTCACCGTCCGTTCCCCGTCGAGCCCGGCTTCCGGGGTCGGCGGGAAGCGGACGCATAGAATCGGACCATGGTTGGTACCGCGGGGACTCTCGGAAAGGGAAACAGGATCGGGCTGGCGCTCATCGCGCTAAGCGGCGCGGCCGGCTGCGGCGCTCCGGCGCCGGAAGCGGCGGCCGGTCCCGACGTGGTGGAACTCGATATCGCCGGGATCCACCAGGGCCTTCAGGCGGGCGACTTCACCTGCGCGGAACTGGTCGCGGCGTACCTGGCCCGGATCGAGGCGTACGACCGCGAGGGCCCGGCCCTCCACGCGATCGTCACCGTCAATCCGCAGGCGATGGAGCGGGCCGCGGAAGCCGACGAGCGCCTCGCGGGTTCCGGGCTCGACCCGGATCGGCCGCTCGAGTGCGTGCCGATGATCGTGAAGGACAACTACGACACCGCGGACCTCCCCACGAGCGCCGGATCGGCATCGCTCGAGGACTCGATCCCGCCCGATGACGCTTTCCAGGTGCGACGGATCCGCGAGGCGGGCGCCATCGTGCTCGCCAAGTCCCACATGGCCGAGTTCGCCTTCAGCGCCTATCAGAGCCTCGGCTCCGTCATTCCGGGTCACGTCAGGAACCCGTACGACCCCTATCGGGTACCGGCGGGATCCTCCGGGGGCACCGGAGCCGCGGTGGCCGCGAGCTTCGGGGCCGTCGGCCTCGGGACGGACACCGGCAACTCCATCCGCGGGCCTTCGTCCCACAACGCCCTCTTCGGCATCCGGTCGACGATGGGCCTGACGAGCCGCGACGGGATCGTGCCGCTCAACCTCTTCCGCGACATCGGCGGCCCGATGGCGCGCACCGTCGAAGACGGCGTGCGGGTCTTCGACGTCCTGGCGGGGCCGGACCCGGCCGACGACGCCACGGAGGGGTTCGAGCGCGAGGGCGACTATCTCCAGTACCTCGACCCGGGGTCGCTCACCGGCTTCCGGATCGGCGTCGTCCGCCAGCTCAGCGATACCGAGACCGCGGACGCCGATATCGGAGCCCTCTTCGAAGCCGCCCTCGCCGACCTGGAGGCGCTGAGGGTCACCGTCGTGGACCCGGTGCGGATCGAAGGGCTCGAAGCCGAGGGATCGCTGTGGTGCAACCCCTTCCGGGCCCAGCTCGAGGCCTATCTGGCAAGCCTCGGACCGAACGCCCCGGTGACGACGCTCGAGGACCTGGTGGAGGGCGGCGACTTCCACCCGTCGATCCGGCCGCGACTCGAAACCGCCCTTGAAGTGGAGGGTGAGCCGGAGGACGTCTGCGCCGAAGCGAACCGGCGCGCCGGGGAACTCCGGGCCGAGGTCGGGGGCCTGTTCGAGGATCAGGATCTCGACGCGCTCGCCTTCCCCACCTGGAGCAACCCCCCGCGCCTCCTGGGCGACCTGACCACGCCCGACGGAAACAACTCGCCCCAGCTCTCCCCTCCCACCGGGTTTCCGGCGGTCACCGTTCCCATGGGCTTTACCCCGTCAGGGCTCCCGGGCGGCCTGCAACTTCTCGGGAACGCCCTCGGCGAGGGCGCGCTGTTCCGCATCTCGTTCGCGTACGAGCAGGCCACCGGTCACCGGGAACCGCCGCCGACCACCCCGCCTCTGCCCCGCTAGCTGCGGCGGACCGGCCGGCCTTTCTTCGCTACACTCCCCGCGCCGACGCTCCGAAAACCCATGCCCATCTACGAATATCGCTGCGACGACTGCGAGCAGGTGTTCGAGGCCATCCAGCGCATCAGCGACGAACCGCTCGACGCTTGCCGGCGCTGCGGCGGAGCTGCGCACCGGATCGTCTCCAGCCCGGCCATCCAGTTCCTCGGCACGGGCTGGTACGTCACCGACTACGCGAGGAAGAACGGCGAGAAGGCTGCCAACGGGAAGAACGGGTCCGCGACGAAGGGCGGACCGGAGAAATCGGACTCCGGAAAACCAAAGGGGAAGGAGAGTTCGGGAACGGGGCCGGCAGCGACGAGCAGCGCCAAGACTTCCTCGTCCTCCAGTGAATCTCGGGCCGGATAAGGCTGGTTAGGAGCTTGAGCCGGCAATCTCGTGGCATTCGTCGGCCGATTCATCCCGGCTGAACCGCTTCGCTCTTCGTTGCGCTTCGGTCGGAAGAGCGCTGCTCTTCCTCCCTCACGCGCCTTGTCAGCCGGGCGCCTCGACCGCCTCGGTGCACACGACCTTGCCGGCTCAAGCTCCTGACCAGCCCCTCGGGACCCTCCGGGCGCTTCCCGGGTGGAGCGCCGCCTGCCTGCTCGCGGCCGGGCCCCTTGTCGCGCTGCCGGCGCCGCAAGGGTCGGGCGCCGTTTCGGAATGCGAGGCAGCCGCGCAGGCGTCCGACTGGGACGCCGCCGTCACGGTATGCGAGGAAGCGATCCGGGAATCCCCGGACACCTACGGCATCCATTACTTCCTTGGTTTCGCCTACCAGGCGAGGCAGGAATGGACCCGGGCCGGGGCCGCATTCGAATCCTTCCTCACCGCCGTCGAGGGACTGCCCGAAGACGTTGCGCGTCCGGAGGAGCAACTCGGCATCGCGGCACGGAGCGCCGGGCTGGCGTGGTTTCGCGGGGGAGACCTCGAGACCGCGCTCCCTCTGCTCCGCCGGACCGCCGAGGCCGAGCCGGCCGACGCCGAGGTTCACTTCTTCCTCGGGGTCGGGCTGATGCAACGAGGTGACGCCGAGGGGGCGGAGGCGGCCTTTTCGGTCGTGGTCCGGGAAGCCCCCCAGATCCATCAGGCGCGGTTCTTTGCCGGACAACTCCGCTACGACGCGGGGGACTACGAGGCGGCGGGCGCCCACCTCACCCGCTACCTGGAGGCAACGCCTTCAGGACCCTTTGCCGCCGACGCGCACTGGATGGCCGGGTCCATCGCCCTCAGGAGGTCGGAGTCCGAGACCGCGGACCCCGGCGCCGCCGGTGAGGCGCGCAGCCACTTCGCCGCGCTCCTGGAGGTCGAACCGGACAGTCCCCGCGCGGCGGTCGCGCACTACTTCCTCGGCACCATCGCGGCCGACCGGGAGGAGTGCGATCAGGCCCGCCGGCACTACGAGGACTTCCTGCGGATTGCGCCGGACCACGAACGCGCGTCCGAGGTCCGGCGCTATCTGGAAGAGGGTTTCGCACCCTGTCCGGCTCCCGCCGGGAATTCGCCCAATTCCCAAGGGCTATGCTAGTTTCCCCCGTTCGCACGGGCCGCGACCGCCTTCATCCGAGTGCGCGCCACGGGGCGTCCGGTCATCCCGTCAAGGAGACATTCGTCATGCCTACCCGATTCCTCGCCCTGTCCGTTGTTGCCGCGTTCGGCGTACTCATGGGAAGCGCCCAGGAGGCGACAGCCCAGGATGTGGACCCGCAAAAGGCTGCCGCGTGCATGCAGGCGGTGGACGGCGCCAACTACGAACAGGTCCTCGCTGCCTGCCCCGAAGTACTCGAGGTACTTCCCGAGGACCATCCGTACTACGCGCACTGGGCGCAGACGGTGAACTACGCCTACAGCCTCCAGTGCCAGCCGGCGTTCGAAGCCCAGCAGTGGGACAGCGTGATCGCGTACTGCCAGATGGCGGTCGAGGCGAACCCCGGGGCGTTCATCATGAACTACTTCCTCGGCGTCGCCCACCAGACGAAAGAGGACTGGGCGAACACCGCGGTCAACTTCACCGCCTTCCTGGACGGGGTCCGGGGCAACTCGGAGGCGGCGTCGCAGCTCTCGGACCAGGTGGCCACCGCCCAGCGCTCCGGCGGGATCGCGTACGCGCGGGCGGGCGCGATGCAGGACGCCATTCCCCTGCTGCAGGCGGCTGGCCGAGCGAACGGGACCGACGTTGAGGTCCACTACCGGCTGGCCGTCGCCCTCCTGTCGACGGGCGACAGCGCGGGCGCCGAGCGGGCGTTTTCGGTCGTGATCGACAACGCCCCGAACCCGATCGCCAGCGTTTTGTTCCTGGCCGGCCAGCTCAACTACAACGCCGGCGACTACGCCAAGGCCGATACCCGGCTGACCGCCTACCTGGCGAACGCCGGAGGAGACCGGGGCGTCCCGGACGCCCACTTCATGCTCGCGCAGGCGCTCCAGGGCTCGGACGAGGACCGGGCCGTCACCCACTACCAGGGCTTCCTCTCCGGGTCGGCGGCGGGGGACCCGCGGATCGTGGACGCCAACTTCGCCCTCGGCACCATCTTCTACAACCGCGACGACTGCGGTAACGCCGAGACGCACTACCAGACGTTCATGGAACTGGCGCCCGACCATGCGAACGCCGCCCAGGTGACCGAGATCCTGGCGTCGATCGCGGAGGGCGGCTGCGAGGGCGGCTGAGCCTGACGACCCGCACGGTCCCGCCTGAAAGCCTTCCTCACGGGCTCCGAATCCGCAACAGCCGCTCGCCATTCCATGTCCGTACTCGCCTTTACACCACCATTCGTTGCCTGTGCTAGGCTGCTTCGTTCCCATAATGGGGACGGGGACTCTGGGGGTTTAGCCGGCTTTCGCCGGCCGTAGCGCCCACCCCGCCCTCGAGGAGGTTCTGTCATGTCACTCCGGAGCAACATCGGAATCCCGCTTCTGCTCGTTGCGACCCTCGCCTTCCCAGGGCTTGCCCTCGCCGCAGCCCTCCCACACCCGCTTCTCCAGGAGGAGGATCCGGGCGAAGTGTGCGAGGCCGCCATCGAGAGCCAGGTTTGGGAGGACGTGCTCGCGAAGTGCGAGCCGCTGCTCTCGACCCACGACGAGAGCGACCCTGCGTACGAGTTCTACAAGGAGAACGTGGACTACGCCCACACCACGATCAACTACCAGAACCAGCAGCAGTGCGTGGAGTCGGCGCAGGCCGGCGCCTGGGACACCACGCTGACCGCCTGTCCGGCGATCCTCGAAGCGGTTCCCGATTTCTTCGTCGCCCATCTCTTCCTCGGCTTCGCCCATCAGGGAACCGGAAACCAGGACGAGGCCATCGGTTCCTTCGAGCAATTCCTCTCCGCCGCCGATGCGAATCCGGCGATGGCCGCCCAGCTCGGCGACCAGATCACCATGGCGCGGCGCAACGTCGCGATCGCCAAGAGCGAAATGGGCGACCGGGCGGCGGCGATCCCCTTGCTGCGGCAGGTCGCCGAAGCCGATCCGTCGGACGCGGAAGCCCACTTCCGGCTTGGATTCGCGCTGCTCCAGGAGGACGACGACACCGGAGCCGAGGGCGCGTTTGCAACCGTCATCGCCCTGAACCCGGACATCCCGCAGTTGTCCCAGGTTCTCTTCCTGGCTGGCCAGCTCGCCTACAACGCCCAGGAGTTCGACACCGCTGCCGAGCGGCTGGGCAAGTACCTCGAAGCGGAACCGGAAGGGCAGTACGCCACCGAGGTCCACTGGATGCTCGGGTTCATCGCGGGACGCAGCACCGACGAGAGCGGCATGATGCGCCACTACGGCGCGGCGCTCCAGGCGGATCCCAACAACCCGAACGCCCGGGATGCGAACTACTCCCTGGGTGTGATCGCCTTCAATCGCGGCCAGTGCAGCACCGCGGAGCGTTACTTCCGGGCGTTCATGCGCCTGGCGAGGGGCGACTCGCGGGCCGCGGACGTCGAGGACATGATCCTCGACATCGAGGACGGGGTCTGCGAAGGCGGGTTCTAGCCGGGACCGGGTCACGGTCCGGCCGCTTCCCGCGGGGCCTGGAGCGTCTCGCTGGGGTCACCCCGCGTGGAGCATCGCCTCCTGCCCTTCGGGGCGCAGGTAGCGGGGGAGCAGCGGCGGGTCCATGAAGGCGATCCGCTGCCGTTCCACGAACCACAGCCGGCCGAGCAGCACGTTCAGGTAGCGGAGTTCGTCCAGCGAGTACCGGACCTCCCCCTGCTCGTAGCGCCGCAACCAGTGGCCCGGGAGTTCCCTCGCTATCTCGTACCAGTGCCCGTCGATTCCCGCCGTCGCCCGGCGCGCGGCTTCCACGGTATGCGCCACCAGGTGAAGTACCGAGTCCGGCTCCAGCAGGCGGCTGCTCGCCGCCACCGAACGGATCCCGCGCAGCAGGTAGATCAGGCACCAGCGCACTTCCGGGGTGAGCGACTGCGGATCCGCGAGCATCCGTGGCGCCAGGAACGCCGCCGCCCCCTGCCGGTCGTCAAAGAGCAGCCGGTAGAGCTCGGCGCGCAGGCTGTCTCTGGGCATGGCTCGGCACTCAGCGGCGCGGCTCTCGGTTGACGCCGCTGCGGGGAGCGGACGCGCCGGTCGTTCCGGTGGGCGGTTCGCCGTCCGGGAGGAACCCGTGCCGCCCCTCCGGGCCGATCCGCCGGGTGTTGTACTCGGCGCGCCAGCGCGCCAGCTCCTTGGAGTCCGGATAGGTGTCCGGGGGATACGGATAGCTCGGCATCCCGTGGAACGGCAACGGCTCGATGGTGTGCGGCCGGGCGGAGTTCAGGTCCATGTCCTTTCCGAAGCCGTCGGCGAACGCGAAGAACGAGCGGCGGGTCCCGGGCGCCGGCGGCGGGACCTGCCGCGCGTCGAACCGGAGCCGCAGCTCATCTCCGTGCCGGGCGATGACGTAGCGGTCGTCGATCTCGTCGAGGAGGGGCAGCACGTCCCCGTGCCGGGTGTATTCCCCCTCGTGGGCGCCCCAGATGTCCCGCTCCGCGCGCGTGCCATAGCGGTACTCGGTGGGCGGGATGCCGCGGGGCCGATGGGGTTCGGGATATCCCGCAAAGCCGAACTCGGCGGTCTGGGCGTCGAGCCGCCACTCCTGAACGGGGATGTCGGCGACCTCGGCGAGCTCGATCCGGTCCCAGTAGATGCGCATGTTGGTCCGGATTCTGAGCGGCCGCCCGCTCTCGACGGCGATGTCCCGTAGCGGTACCACCATCGTCTTGGGCAGGCCCGCCGGGAATCCCATCCGCTCGGTGGCGACTCGGAACCCGTCGCCGTCGGCAATCTCCAGAACCGGCGGCCGGGCCCCGACCCCGGCCTGGGAAGCGGCGAGGTTCGAACTCGAGTCGGCGTAGTCCACCCATCCGTAGAGGAGGAGGACCTGGGGGACGCCGGGGCGCACCCCGTCGAACGTGAGGGTCAGGTCGTGAGTCTCCGCGTATCCCTTGAAGGGAAGGAGGGCGAAATCGTCCACATACACGCGGTCCACCCGGGCGAGCGCCGCGGTCACCTCCCGCTCCCCGGCGGCCGTGGAAGACGACGCCCGGGACGGGGCCCGCCGGTTCCGGACGGCGATCAGTCCCGGGTCGGGGTACGGGGGACCCGGCATCAGACGTTCCAGCGGGAACACGTCCACGTCTTCCGGATGGTCCACCACCCACAGCGCCGCCCGGTCGTAGAAGATGACCTCTTCGAGCTGGTTCACCCAGCGCATCTCGTAGGCCCCGTCCCTGGGAACCAGTGGAAACGCTTCCATCTTCACGACTTCCGTTGTGTCCGGAACGTTGTACAAGCCGGGGGCGAGAAGATTGCCGAGCGCGCTGCCGCCCAGGAAGTCGGTGACGAAACGGATCCGCTGGCCGTCCCAGGCGTAGAGGACGGGACAGGAGGTGCCCTTCCGGTTCAGCTCCTCGACGGACGCCACCGCCAGCGCCGGCACGTCCAGCTCGACCTGCTTCACCCCTCCCGGCCAGAGAAACCGGACGTAGTCGGCCGCGAGCGCGTCTCCGAGCCCGAAGTGGACGGGAAGATCGCTCTGCGAGAGGTATCCCGAGGTGGTCCGCACCTGTCGGCGCTGGCTCACCCCGGCGACGCGGACCTCGATCTTGGCGCCCACCCCGTCCAGGTTGCTGCGCAGGCCCCGCGGACGGACCGCCATCCAGTTTCCCGACCCCGCCTGATCGTTCCGGAAAGCGAAGATGCGCCCCCGGGTGGTGCCGATCACGGCGTCGAGATCTCCATCACCGTCCAGATCGCCGGTCGCGAGCGCGCGCGGCTCCTCGCCGGAGTCGAGCGCGGCGGAGACCGTTCCCGCGCGTGAGAACCCGCCGGGGGAGTTCTCGTAGAGGGTGAGAGGGCCGTCGGCCCCGGAGGTGGCCATGAGGAGATCCAGATCCATGTCATGGTCGGCATCGAGGAACGAGACCCCATACCGGGCCCCGGGGACGCCGGCGCGCAGCAGGAAGGGGGACCCGATGTCCGGAGAAAACCCGCCGGGGCCGGACCCCCGGAGCAACATGTTCAGCGCGTTTCCCTCGGCCGAAAGCAGCAGGTCGAAGAAACCGTCCCGGTCGTAGTCGGCGGCCGCGGCCCCCCGCATCCGCCTCGCCGTCTCGACGCCCCAGGCCTCCGAACTCTCGGTGAACGTTCCGATCCGATCGTTCGAGAAGACCTGCACCGGGCTGCCGTCATTCACCACCAGGAAGTCCACGTCACGGTCGTCGTCCCAGTCGGAGAACAGCGCGAAGAGACTGCGCCGCGCCCCGCCGTCCGTCCGGGTCTCCACGGCGACGTCCGTAAAGCTGCCGTCCCCGTTGTTCCGGTAGAGACGGTTCGGGGCCCCCGGAAGATCGTCCGGAACGCGGAGGACCTCCGGGACCGCATCGAGCGCCCCGAGCGAAACCGGGGCGTAGTTGGAAACCTGGATGTCGAGGTCGCCGTCGTGGTCGAAGTCGGCGAACGTGGCGCCCACCGAGAGGTCGTCTCCCTCCGCTCCCGATGCCTCCGCCCTGGCGAAGAGCGCCCCGGGCTCACCCGACCGGTTCCAGAAGAGCGCGTTCGGGCCGGCGCCCGCCGCGTAGAGGTCCGGATCGCCGTCGAGATCCACGTCACCGACGGTCACGCTGACCGCCCCGTCCGTTTCGAGCCCGGAGTCCGCCCACGCCTCGAAGCCGTCGCCGGTGTTCCGGAACACGGCCACGCTCCCGTCCCGCACCAGGAGGATCTCCGGCCGGCCGTCCGCATCCAGATCGCGGATGGCGACACCCGAGCCGAGTTGGGGCAGCAGGTTCGCCGCCACCCAGTCGGGCGAGTACTCCTCCGCTCGCAGCGTCACGGGAGGATTGGAAGGCGCGCCGGCAGCCGGCAACGCCAGGTTCCATTCCCCGGTGGCCTCCGAAAAGCGGACCGAACCCGTCGCCGCCGGTTCGTCCTGGCCGCCGTGCAGCGATACCGGACGCTCTTCGACGGCCTCCGCGTACGGCCCGAGCTCGGTGTACTGGAGCCCGGCGGAGACCCCGCCTCCGGAGAAGCTGTTCTTGAGTTCCTGGAACCGCATCAACTGGGCCCGGCCCTCTTCCCGGCGCCCCGCCCGCACGAGCACGTTCCCCAGGCTGAAGTGCGCGGACTCGTGCTCCGGCTGGAGCTGGATGGCGGTGCGCAGGGCGGCCTCCGCCTCCTCGAGTCGGCCGACCGCGGCGTAGGCGGCGCCCAGGTAGTACTGCGTCATCGCGTCATCCGGGTCGGCCGCGGCGACCTGCCGGAAGGCGGCGAGCGCCGCCTCGGTGTTGCCCTCGAGCTTCTCGACAAGACCCAGGTTGTAGCGGGCGTGGAGTCCGCCGGGATCGAGATCGAGAGCCCGGGCGAAGGAAGCGCGGGCGGCAAGGAAATCGCGCTCGTTGAACCAGGCGATGCCCAGGTTCACGTGGGCGGCCGCCGACTCGGGCCGGAGCTCCACCACCCGCGCGAACTCGGCGGCGGCGTCCGAGAACCGGAACTGCTCGAGCAGCGCCACCCCGCGGCTCATCCCGGCGTCCGCCTCCTGTTGCGGCGTCCGGGCGCCGGCGGAAGACACCACGACCGCGGCAACGAGCGGCAGCCGCCAGGAGAGAAGGGGCTTCAGGCTCCGGAACATGGACTCCCCATTATGACCAACCCGCGCCGACTTCAATCGCTGGAGGCGGTATCCGCCCGGAACCCGAACGACCGTCCGGGGGCTGTCCCCCGCGATACGGTTCCCGGCCACCAACCCAACCATGATCCAGCTCGCCGAGGCCTCGAAGGCCTACGGAGAACAGGTCCTGCTCCGTGATGTTTCCTGGCGGGTTGGCGACGGCGACCGCGTCGGACTTGTCGGACCCAACGGATCCGGCAAGACCACCCTCCTGAAGATCCTCGCGGGACTGGTGCGCCCCGACGCCGGAAAGGTCGTGCTGGCCAAGCGGAAACGCGTCGGCTACCTGCCCCAGGAGGGACTGAGCCTCAAGGACCGCACCGTTTCCGGGGAGGTCCGCACGGCTTTCGCCGACCTGCTCCGGCTGCGGCGCGAACAGGAGGACGTGGCGGAAGCGCTCGCGGGCGCCCCGGATCAGCCCGAACTCGTCGTCCGCTACGGCGAACTGGAAGAGGAGTGGCAGCGCCGCGGCGGGTACGAGATGGACACGCGCATCAGCGAGGTCCTTTCAGGCCTGGGGTTCGCGGCCGGGGACGAGGAACGCCCCGTGGAGACCTTCAGCCAGGGCTGGCAGATGCGCATCGCCCTCGCCAGGCTGCTGGTCGAGGCGAACGACCTCGTCCTCCTCGACGAGCCCACCAACTACCTGGACATCGAGGCCCGCACCTGGTTGCTCGGCTTCCTGGCCCGTCACCGCGGCGGCCTGGTGCTGGTCGCCCACGACCGCTACTTCCTCGACTCCGTGGTGACGCGGATCACCGAGATCGGCCTGGGCCGGCTCGGCAATTACCCGGGCACCTACAGCCGCTACGAGACCCAGCGGGCCGCCGAAATCGCCGACCTGCGCAAGCGCGCCGCCGAGCAAGCCGCCGAGATCGAGCGGACCGAACGCTTCATCAATCGGTTCCGCTACCAGGCCAGCCGCGCGCGGCAGGTGCAGAGCCGGGTCCGCATGCTCGAGAAGATCGAGCGGATCGAAGTGCCGCCGGAACCCCGGCGGGTGGCCCTCCGCCTGCCGCATCCGCCGCGTTCAGGGCGGGTCCTGGTGACGCTCACCGGCGTTTCCAAGGCCTTCGGAACGAACGAGGTCTTCCGCGACGTGGACCTGGTCGTGGAACGGGGTCAGCGGCTGGCGCTCGTGGGGCCGAACGGCGCCGGGAAGTCCACCCTGATCCGGTTGATCGCCGGTGAAGCGAGCCTGGACTCCGGGCATCGGGAACTGGGCCACAACGTCCGGGTCGCCTACTACGGGCCGGACCGGCACGATCTCGACCCCGACCGGACGGTACGGGAGACCATGGCCGACGCGGCGCCGCTCGCCATGCTCCCGGAGGTCCGCAACATCCTGGGTGCGTTCCTGTTCTCGGGAGAGACCGTGGAGAAGAAGACGGCGGTCCTCTCCGGCGGCGAACGAAGCCGGTTGGCGCTCGCCCGCCTGTTCCTCCGTCCCGCGAATCTCCTCCTCCTCGATGAGCCGACCAACCACCTGGACCTCGACGCCAAGCGGGCGCTCCTGAACGCCCTTTCGAACTACCAGGGTACGATCGTGTTCGTCGCCCACGACCGGTATTTCATGGATGCCCTGGCCACCCGGGTGGCCGCGATCGGCGGCGGCGGAGCGGCCCTCTACTGGGGCAACTACTCGGACTACCTGGCAAGGGTCAGCCCCCCGAAGCCTGACGCGGCGGCGCCGGCGGCGTCCGCACCGGCGGCGGCGAAGCGTCCGAAGCGAAACGCGAAACCCGCCGGCGGCGCCGGCGGGCGCCGGCCGCCCGGGAAGAACCGGTTGCGGCAGTTGCGGCGGGAATGGCGCGAGGTGTTCGAGGCCATCGCGGACACCGAGGCCGCCGTCGAAAGCCTGGAAGCGCGGATGGCGGCGCCCGGTTTCTTCGGCGACCGCGAGGGGTCCCGCGAAGTCACGGCCACCTACGAGGACCTGAAGGGCCGGCTGCCGGCCCTCTACGAGGAACTCGAACGGCTCGACGCCGCGGTTCAGAAGGGCCCAGGCAGCCCCTAGCACGGGCCGGGTTACCGGCCGGCTTCCGCTTCCTCCAGTTCCACCCCCAGACCGTTCGCCATGCGGTTCACGAAGCAGTAGTAGGAGGCCACCGCGCAGGCGTCGTGGATGTCGCGATCGGAGAGTCCGGCGCTCCGGAGCGGCTCGAGATCCCGCTCCACCAGGCTCCCCGGGGTGCGCGCCAGTTTGATGGCGTAGTCGGCGAGCGCACGATGCCGGGGCGCGAGCGAACACCCCTCCGGGTCACGGCGCAGGGCGTCCACCAGTTTCGGGTCCCGGGTCAGCCGGAGCAGACCTCTCCGGTGATGCTCGATTCAATAGTGGCAGTCGTTGACCACGGAGACGGCGACGGCGATCAGTTCCCGCTCGGCGAGGCTGAGGCCCGATTCGCCCCGCATCAGGTGTTCATAGAGGGACAGGTGGTGCTCCAGCGCTTCCGGGTTCAGACTGGACACCCTCAGGATGTTGTCCACCAGTCCGTCGGGACGCCGGTGCCGCCGGTAAAGCGTCCCGAGCCTGCCCGACCGCCCCTCGGGAGCAGCCGGCGAAACCATGTGAATCCAGGACATTGGGCTTTTGGACCGACGGTCCCCATAGGATACCGAGCCGATGTTGCAGATCGCGTGCGACGGCTCCTGTCTCGGGAACCCCGGGCCGGGGGGGTGGGCGGCGGTGATCCTGTCCGACTCCGGAGAGGAACGGGTCCTCTCGGGGGGTGAACCGCACACCACGAACAACCGCATGGAGCTCACCGCCGCCATCCGGGCGGTGGAAGCGGTGCCGGACAAGACCGCTGCCACGGTGTTCTGTGACAGCCAATACGTCGTCAAGGGCATCACCCAGTGGCTGCCGTCCTGGGTCCGGCGCGGCTGGCAGACGGCGAACCGCCGCCCGGTCAAGAACGCCGACCTGTGGCGACGGCTGGCCGAGGCGCGCGTCGGGCGGCCCGGCGTTCGGTTCGAGTGGGTCCGGGGTCATGCCGGCCACCCGGGGAACGAAAGGGCCCATACCCTCGCCTCGGAAGAAGCGGTAAAGCAAGGGCGGCAGGCGCCCGGGCCCAACCGCGGCGGCCGGCTCCTGCTCCCCAAGGGATAGACTCGGGGCGTTCGTGCGCGAGTACCGGTTCCTTCAGGCGGACGTCTTCACCGACCGCGCGTTCGCCGGGAATCCGCTGGCCATCGTCACCGGCGCCGAGGGGCTGTCGGGCGAGGAGATGCAGCGGATCGCCGCCGAGATGAACCTCTCGGAGACCGCGTTCGTACTGCCGCCGACCGATGTGCAGGCGCTCTGCCGCCTGCGGATCTTCACTCCCAACACGGAACTGCCGCTGGCGGGCCATCCGGTCGTTGGGACCTTCTTCGTGCTCGCCCGGCGCGGCGAACTGGGCCTCGGCGAGGCGCTCCGGAAGCTCGGTACCGGCGTCCACCGCATCCACCAGGAATGTGGCGCCGGAGTGCTGCCGGTGGACATCCGGGTTCGGGGAGGCGAGGTGGAGCAGGTCGTCATGACGCAGGCGCCCCCCCGCTTCTTCGCCGAACTCACGGATCGGAGTTCCCTCGCCGGCTGCCTCGGTATCGGCGCCGACGAACTCCTCCCCGACGGCCGGCCGGCGCAGGTCGTCTCGACGGCGCTTCCTCAACTGATGGTGCCGGTGCGGTCGTTGCGCAGCGTCGAGAGGCTCGAACTGGATCCGGTAGCGGCGCGGGCGCTGCTCAACCGTGAGGAGATCGGCTCCGACTGCATGATGGTCTTCTCGACCCAGTGTGCCCGCGAAGGCAGCGCCGCGCACGCCCGGATGTTTGCCCCCGGACTCGGGGTGCACGAAGACCCGGCAACCGGCAGCGCCGCGGGCGCGCTCGGCGCCTGGCTGGTCCGGCACGGACTGGTGGAACACGGTGACCGGGACCCGGTCCGTCTCGTGATCGAACAGGGCTACGAGATGGGTCGTCCCAGCTCGATCCACGTGGAGGTCGAGCGGGAAGGCGGGCAACCGTCGCTGGTCCGCGTCGGCGGACAGGCCGTGGAAGTCGCCGAAGGGGTGCTGCGGATTCCGGATTAGGAGTCTGCGCCGCAGAATGCGGCTCAGACTCCTCGGGAACGCCGGCCTCCAGGCCGGCACGCG
>JAPPGX010000138.1:2730-14977 GCA_028877265.1 Acidobacteriota bacterium | reverse complement strand
GGACCTTGCCCAGGCCGCCATCGGCCCCGGCATGGCCATATACACCCGCTACGCGTGGTCTTGGCGAATCGCAGCCACCTCTACGGCCATGTCGGCCGGCTTCCCCCGGTCCCGTCGGTCAGTCGCGTTCAAACCCCTGGTGATCGAATCGCAGGGTCCGGCTGTTCTCGGTGACGATACGAACGACCTGGTCTGGCGCTCCTTCGGGAATGTCCGCCTCGATCTCGAGCGTCACGCGGACGTTCGCACCGGGGAGGCCGGAGAGATGACTGATCACCTCTTCGGCGACGCGGCTCGCCTCCAAGCCGGTACGGGTGGTGCCGAGGGAAACGCTGCCATGGAAGCGTCTTGGACCGCCGCTCGGTACGGGCTCGCCTGGTGCGGGTTCGTCGGGCGCACCGCCGTTTCCCGGCTCGACCGCGCCAGGTCCGGGACTTGGCCGCGGCGCTTCGCTGTCGAGTTGCCGACGCGCTACATCGGGCTTCACGAGGAGTCCCGCCGCTTCGCTGTCGGCCAAGGCTATAGCCCTTCCTCCGCGAAGACCCCGGTATCTTCCGGCGGCCTCGTCGAAACTGTCCGCGAAGCCGATTCCGTCTGGATCCCAGGTGACGAGGCCTACACCGTCGGCCACAGCGCGCAATACGACCTGAGGGCCCAGGAGACGCGGGAGGTAGAGATAACTGGCGAAATCCTCGATGACCTGCTGCAGGGCTACGTGATCGCGGCCGCGCCACAAGGGCACCCGGTCGAGCTCCATCTTTAGGCGGCTCCCCGCGAAACTCGCGGCGAGCAGGTCGTCGCTCTGGAGTCGGCGGAACGCCCGTTCCGCCAGTTCTCCTTGGCCTGCGAGCCGAACGCGCTCCCACGAGACGGTGTCGCTTGCGTCCTTCTGGAAGGGCGTCAACAGCCACTGATACGTCTCGGGAAGCCTGGCCGCCGCCGTGGTGGCCGCAGCGGAGCGCTGAGACTCCGCCTGTTTCACCTGATGCGGGGAGAGGTCGAGTTCCTCTCGCTCACCAAGAATGGACTCCCAGGCGAGGTGGCGGCGAACGGCCTCGTCAAGATCCTGAAGGCGGCTCTCGTCCGGAGCGAGGAAAACCAGAGTGTTGCGGTAGAGGCGCGGGGCGTTCCCGCGCGACTCAAGAATCTCACTGCACGCTGCCAGGGCTGGTGAATCGGTTCCTCGGTGATGCGGCCGGTCGGTTCCGAGCACCACCAGCCGGGTTTCCCGTTCGTCCGGGACGTCATGCCCGGATTGCGGCCCGACATGGACGCGCCGGAACCCGCCGTCGCGGCGGAACGCCGCCCGAAGCCGCTGCAGGATGGCCTCCATCGCTCGCTCCGGATCGCCCTTCAACTGCTCGGCGCGGTCTCCGGCCAGCTTCGTGACCGTCGGGCGGGTGTCGTACCAGTAGCGGGAGCCGTCCTGATAGAGATACGTGGCCTCGCCGGCGAGCCGGCGCAATGCATCCCCGAAGACCGCGATGGACTCGCCCGGCAGAACGCAGCCGAGTCGGATGCGCCGATCCTCAATTCCTCGGTGCGCTGCACCCGCGGCAGGTGCGGACCCCAGATAAACGGTGCGCGCGACGCGCCGGCAGGCGGAGTGCTTACCCAGATTCGGGAACCTGCCGTCGGTCTGCACCGGTAGAGATTGCGGGCCGTCCACGTCCTTCTCGATCACCGGCACCCAGTGATCCGGGAGGTAGCGGGTGAGTTCGAACTGGACCCGGGAGTCGTCCACCGGCAGGTGCGCTGGAAGGATGAGTGGATGGAGGTCGCCCTTCTCCCAGAGGCTGTGTATGACTGCGGCCATCAGACGCAGGACGCCTCGGGTTCGTTGGAAGGTCACCAGCGTGGACCAGTCCGTGTAGAGCCGGTCGAAGACCTCCGGATGAATCGGATACGCCGACTTCATCCGCTTCCCGTAGTCGGCGTCCCGGCACTCTCGTGGGAACTCGTCCTGCTGCCGGCGGTAGAAATCAGCGAACTTCTGCGTCACCACATCTCGGTCACGGAACTGTGCCGGATCGCTGAACGGTTCGAAGAGTCGCCGCCGGACGATCTCGAATCCCTCCTCCGCGCTAGCAGGGCGCCACGACGATTCGATCCGGCCGACGACGTTCCGCAGGCGACTGAGCGCCTCACGTCCGCGTTGCCCTCCTACCTCCAGGTCGTCGGCCTGGGCATGCGGCGAACTGGGTGTGTCTGATGCGGGCAGACTGATGACCAGCAGCGAGTTGCCGGCCAACTTGACCGATTCCGTGAGCGCCTGCGCAAAGGTGAACTGAGTCTCGAAGCTGCCGCCAGGCAAGTCGCTTTGATCGTGAAGCTGCCGGGCGTAAGCGACCCACTCGTCGATCAGGATCAGGCACGGGCCGTACTCGACAAGCAGTTGACGCAGCGCATCCCCGGGACTCGTCGCGTTCTCATCGTCCCTTGCGAAGCGCTGGAACGCATCGGCGCTACCCAGTTGCCAAGCCAGTTCGCCCCAGAGAGTGCGGACCACGGTGCCGTCGGGTTTGTCGACCGGGTTTCCGGGTGAGATGCGGTTGCCGACCAGCACTACCCGCCGCACCCGGGGCAGGTCCGACGCGCCGGCTTCCCGCATCAGGTCATCGACTCCAGCCAACTCGCTGGGAGCGATCCCGGAGAACAGGTGGTAGAGGGCGAGCATCGAGTGGGTCTTGCCGCCGCCGAAGTTCGTCTGAAGCTGCACCACCGGATCCCCGCCGCGCCCCGCAAGGCGCTGCACCGCGCCGGTCAGCATGCGTCGCAGGCTTTCAGTCAGGTAGGTGCGCCGATAGAACTCTTCGGGATCGCGGTACTCGGCCGTTCCTTCTCCCAGATGCGCCTGCCACAAGTCGGCGGCGAACTCGGCCTGCTCGTAGCGTCCGCTCGCCACGTCCGGGTGCGGCGTGACGACCTGGCGCCAAGGCTTCAGGGCGCCGGCTGATTGGGTCAGAGGAAGGCTCGCCTGTTTACGCCGCTCCTGGCGCGCCTGCTCGTCGTATCGGACCCGCAGCAACTCCATCTTGAGTTTCTCGACGTCCGCAGCCTCAGGCGCGGAAACCGCGCTGAGCAGGCGACCGGCCGTATCGAGTGCGCGGTAGGCGTCGTCGCTGGAGAACGGTTGCTGATGCGCCCAGTTGTTCCGGTGACCGCGTAGTTCACCCACGAATCCGCGCTCGGCTGGACCCAGGATGGCCCGAAAAACCGAATTCCAGTTCTCCCACATCACCTTGAGCTGCGCGGCCACTTCCCACTGCGCTACCGGCCGGTTACCGATCTGCGGATCGTCGAAGAACGGCCTCAGAACGTCCGTGGCCACGCGCGACGCCTTGATCGCGTTCACCATTTCCCGCTCGACGAATGGGCCGAGGCCGGCTTTCAACAGAGTCAGCGCCTTGCCGACGCGTTCGTGGTTCGTAAGTGCCATTGAAGAATGAGTCTACGGGTCTGGAAAACCGTCGCCCGGACCCGGTCGGGCTATCGGGGCGCTTCGGCTCGGGACAGCAGTTCTTTCAGCTCGTAGTTGACGCTGGCCGCTCCGAAATCCGGTTCGCGCTGGAACGGATGGCGGAGATAGCTCAACCGGTGCGCTCCTTCATCCTCGAACTCCACGATGGCAAGGATGAAATCTTCCGGTTTGTTCAGGGAGTAGAGGATCTCGTTGCGCGTGACGGTGATTGTCTTGGCGTCGCTTCGCCGCCCCTTGACTTCGATGAAGCGGAGCCTGCCGGTGTCCGGAATGCGGCTCTCGATGTCGTAGCCGAGCTTCTCGGTTTCACGATCAATGGGCTCGAAGCCAAGGTCGCGCTCGGCCTCCATGACGATCGCACGCGCCTGCGCCGCCGCTGCCTGGGTGTCCGTCGGCGGCCGGGTTGGTGCAGTCTTTCCGCTCATCTTGCGGATGAGGCCCCGGGGCACGACCAGCAAACCCCCGAGGACCACCGGCGGCCGGGGAGAGATCTGGGCATCCCGGTCCAATTCGGCGAGGCGCTTCTGCAGTCTGCTCTGCAGGGTGTCCGCGCGCCGGCGGGCCTCGTCCGAGTTGAGCCGCGCGCCGGTCTTTCCGCTCGCCTCGGCCAACTTGAGTTGCTCGGCCCGGTGGTCCCAGTGGGTGATCTCCTTGGCAAGGCGGTTCTTGACCTCGACCTTCGTCTTCTCGATCCGTGCGAGCTGGGCGTCGCGAACTTCCTTAAGATGTTCGGGAACCACGTGGGCAACAGCGTGGGCCTGAGCCTTATGTTCCAGGTCCCGACCGACCCACGAACATTCGGGCCGACCGAGGATGGCCTCGACCGCCGGGTCGTCATCCGCCAAGGGCGTGTAGTCGAGGTACGGTGCGTAGTGGAGGTGGCGTGGTTCCAGATCAGGGCCGACCTCGACGTACAGCACCCGTTTCGAGATGACGCGCCGGTTTCCGGCCGGGGTAACGCTCCCGTCCTGCACCGCGTGTTCGACGGAGAAGAGCACCCGGGGCGCCGTTCCCTCGTCCCGGTCGTCCACCAGCACGGCGCCTCGTTTCAGCAGGTCGCGATGGCGCTCGAGGGTAAGGTCGGTCACCGAGTCGAGGAGCGGATGACCGGGGCAGACAAACGCTGCCCGCGGCTCGCCCGGAGGAGCGACCAACCCCTTCTCGAAGACGATTCGCTCGTATCGCTGCACCACGGGCTCGGCGATCCCGACGGCGTGATCGCGGTTACGGATGAGCGCCGGCACGTGGGTGATTTCGAAGCGCCGCGGTTCACGCTGCCGCGCCGACCCACCGAGTCGGCGAAATGCCTCTCGGAAGAACGACTCGATGTAGTGCGGTTGCAGGCGACGCGCTTCGGCGCGTTCCATGTCTTCGCGGACACGCTGGATGCGCGCGGCATCCATCGCGTCGTGGACGAGTTGCCGCTCCTCCAGCAGGTCCTGAATCGCTTGCCGGTCGAGCGCCTGGTCCACGACGGTGTCAAGCCGTGCGCGCACTTCCGGCTGTTCTCCGTAGCGGATGGCCCGAAGCAACAACTCGCGTAACGGACGCCCTTCGAATTCCAGCTTGCCGAGTACGTCGAACACCTGACCGCCGAGTGCTTTCCGGGCCTGCTCCAGTTTTTGCAGCAGGCGTTGGTACACGTCGCCCTCGCGGGTCTCGGTCGCTACGAGATTCCAGAGGTGACAGACCTCGGTCTGCCCGATCCGATGGATGCGCCCGAAGCGCTGCTCCAGCCGGTTCGGGTTCCACGGAAGGTCGTAGTTGACCATCAGATGCGCGCGCTGCAGATTGATCCCCTCGCCCGCGGCGTCGGTCGCCAGCAGCACCCGAACCTGCGGGTCGTGCCGGAACGATTCCTGGACGGCCAGTCGCTGTTCCCGACCGACGCTGCCGTGAATGACAACGACCGCGTCCTGATGCCCGAGGAGTGTGCTTATTCGCTCCTCCAGGTATCGCAGGGTGTCGCGGTGCTCGGTGAAGATCACGAGTTTCTGCGACGGAGACGCAGTCGGGGCAGGGATCCGTTGGTGGGCGTAGCGTGGTTCTGGCTCTCCGATACGCCCAACAAGGCTCGCAGGAGTGAAGATCTCAGTGAAGATGGTTGCCAACTGGCTCCACTTCGTGTCGCTACCGGAGCGCCGCACTTTGAGCGCGTGCGTCTCCAGCCGCTTCAGGGTCTCGATCTCAGCCTTCAGTTCGGTGATGGAGCGTGCCGCGGTTGCCTCGTCCAGGATCTGATCCGTCGTCCGTTCCGCCTCCGATTCCGGCGCGTCGTCGAGGTCCTCGAAGTCGTCGGGATCCAGCTCCGGTACTTCGAAATCAAGCCGCGGGGCGAGCTTGGCACCGCGCTTGATCACCTCTAGTTCTCGTGACCGGTTCTCCAGGCGCTCGTGTCGCCGCCGCAGTGACCGGTAGATGGCCTCTGGGGACGACGCGAGCCGACGCTGCAGGATGGTGAGCGCGAAGCCCACGGTACCCGCGCGCTTCGCGTTGGCTAGAGCGTCCGCGCGGTTGAATTCCTCGCGGACGTAGTCCGTCACCGCCGTGTAAAGGCTGGCTTCTTCATCGGACAGTTTGTAGGGGACCGTGTTTGCGATGCGTTCCGGGAAGAGCGGCTTACCGTCGAACTTCAGGAGCCGCTCCTTGACCATGCGCCGCATCAGATCCGAGGCATCGGCGGTGTGGACCCCGTCGCGGAACCTGCCCTCGAAACGGTCGCCGTCCAGCAGGGCGAGGAAGAGCTGGAAGTCCTCCTCCTTGCCGTTGTGCGGCGTCGCGGTCATGAGGAGGAAATGGCGCGTCAGGCCCGAGACGAGTTGGCCGAGCCGATACCGCTTCGTGTAGGACACCTCCCCGCCAAAAAAGCTCGCCGAGAGCTTGTGCGCCTCGTCCATCACCACGAGGTCCCAGCCCGCTTCCGGAGCCTGGAGCTTCTTCTGGACACTCTCGTCGCGGGACAGCTTGTCGAGGCGCGCGATGACCAGATTCGACTCGAGGAACCAGTTGCCGGTGGGGGCCGATTCGAGCTTGTCGTTGGTCAGGATCTGGAAAGGAAGGTGGAAACGGCTGTACAGCTCCTCCTGCCACTGCTCTGCCAAACTGCCGGGACAGATCACGAGGCACCGCTCAACGTCTCCACGAGCCATCAGCTCCTTGATCAGGAGCCCAGCCATGATGGTCTTGCCCGCACCCGGGTCGTCGGCGAGCAGAAAGCGCAGTGGTTGGCGGGGCAGCATCGCCTGGTACACCGCCGTGATCTGGTGCGGCAGGGGCTCGACATCCGAGGTGTGGACGGCGAGGACCGGGTCGAAGAGATGCGCGAGGCGGATGCGCTGGGCTTCCGACACGAGCCGGAACAGCGCCCCGTCGCCGTCGAAGCTCCACGGCCGCCCCTCGGCGACGATTTGCAGCCGGTCCTCGTCGTCGCGAAACACCAACTCGTTGGCGACCTCGCCGGTTGGTGTCTTGTAGGTGAGTTCCAAGGCTTCCGAACCGAACCACTGGACGCTGACGACCGTGACGGTCCCGTCGGGATGCACGCCCCGGATGACGGCGTTCGGTTGGAGGTCCTCCAAGCGCATGGGGGCTGGCAATTGTCGCCGAGTCAGGAGCAGTTTGGAGCGCGAATTTAGCCCACCCTCGGCGGACGATGGCCAGCAGAGGTCAGCATTGTTCGGCCGGGCCGCGCTCTTGTCGAGTTAGCGATGCGAGAGTGGCTACCCCGCCGTCCGCGAGGCCGAAGTGGCAGGAATAGCGCTCACTGCTGCACGACCGCCCGCGCGGCGGCGCGCGCTCATGGATGAATCGGCCGCGTTCCTGCAACATACGGCATAACGGTTTCCGGCGCGCGCAACGCGTGAGTCCTTGCGCGTCGCAACACGAACCGGACCAGTGGGGTTCCGGCCAGCCTCGGATTCCGAAGCGATCTGTTTAGCGGACCCACGGTGCGCGTGAACCACGGGCCGGTTTCCTCACGGCACCTATGGGCGAGGGCGGGTAGTGCCATGACTGAGCAACGCAGGGCTCAATGGATCAGCGTGATTCGCAAATCACGCCGCGGCGAACCGGTGTCGCCGGAGGAGCACGACGCCCTGCTCCGCGCCGGTCTCTTCCAGGGGATCGACAGGATTGCCGCTGAGGAGGAGGCCCACTACGTCGTGCGCTATCTGCTCTCCGGGGAGGACCTCTCGGATATAGCGCCACGCGGTTCTCGGGAGGCCGAGAACTGGTTTGCGATGCGGGCGGAGTGGGGCGCGGAACTCCAGACACTGAAGCTCCACAACATGATCGCCGCCAGCGAGTACGACAGTGAGTACCGCGTCGCCTTGAACCACGTCGCGATCCGGTTTCAGGAAAAACGCCTATGTTGGCCCGCCATGCTTGCGGACTGGGACATTGCGGTTCGCCAGGGAACGTGGCGCGAGCCGGCCCGGTTGCGGGGCAACCAAGGGCAGCCCCACTACGCCCAGGACAGCCGGAACGTGTGGCTCGCCTATTCATCCAGCGTCCTGGTTCAAATGGGACTGGGGAGGATGGCGGGCTACGACGTCATCGCCGACGAACTCGACAAGGGCACGACGACGGTGAGGGACGCCATCCGTTCGACGAAAGCGGGATCCGGCCGGATCCCGGCTCCGTGGGAGTGCTGGCCCGCGGCAAGGCAATCGCTCGGGCATTGACGGCCTATCCGCGGATAGGCCGTCAGTGTTTTCCCGGCAACACAGGGCATGGTTCGGGCCCCATCAGCAGTGGAGGTGCCCGAAATGACCACACACCAACGCCTGCTCCGCCGCGTTGACGTGGAGCGCTACTGCCAGATCAGCCGCTCGACGATCTACAAGCTGATGCGCGCGGGGCTGTTCCCTCTGCCGATCCGGATCGCCCCGGGGGCCGTCCGCTGGCCCGAACAGGAACTCGCCGCCTGGCTGGCCCGCCAACCGCGGGCCACCGGCGAGCGGCCCACCGACCAGCCCGGGCACTGAGCGGCCTCGATCTCCGTTGGGGTCTCCTCCTCGCCGCCGCACCCAAGTCATGCCACCGCCAGCCATCGGCAGATCCCCCGAGGATCCGCCCCAAGCCGTTGGTGAGACCAACGCCGCGGCGGAATACCTCAACACCCTCTACCGGCCCGACGACCGCCTGGCCATCGTGGCGGTCGGGCGGTACGGGGAGAAGCCGAAGGTGGAGCAGCGCGTCGTGATGGCACGCGCGGCCACGCGTCCCGGCTACCAGCGGTTCCTGCGCCATCTCAATGCGACGGGCCACGACATCTTCGTGTCCATGAACCCCATCCGCCCGGACACCCGGTCCCGCGAGAAGGCCGATGTGCTGGAAGTCCGCCGCCTCCAGCTCGACCTGGACAAGAAGGGCCCGGACTCCCTCCGGAAGGTGCTCGCGGATGTGAACGCCGGCCGCCTTCCCGGGCCGGCGGCCGTCATTCGCTCTTCCCGCCGGAACTATCAGGTGATCTGGCACGCCACCCCGAGCGCCTGGACCCCCGACGCCGCCGAGGACGCCATGCGGCGGCTCGCCGGCCACTACGGCGGCGATTCCTCGGTCTCCGACGTGACCCGCGTGATGCGGCTTCCGGGCTTCCGCAACAAGAAACCCGAGCGCGACGACGCCCCGGTCGTCTGGACCCCGCACAACGGCGGTCCCGTCCGGCCGGAGCTGTTCGCCCACCTGCCCCCACCGGAGAAAGCACCACCCGTCCGCCGCGAGAAGACGGACGCGACCCGGCGCGAACTCTCCCAGTCCGACCGGGACTGGGCCTACGTGAAGGACCAGCTCCGTCGCGGGACCCAACCCCAGCGTCTCGTCGCCCACCTCGAGCAGACGCGCCAGGACAAGCACAACCCCCGCGACTACGCCGAGCGCACCGTCCGCAAGGCGCGCGCGGCCCTCGGCCTCACCCAGACCCGCGCCGTCCCGGCGCGCTGACCGGAGGACCTTCCATGGCCATCACCGAAATCACCCTCGAAGACGGCGAACGCGCTCTCTCCGTCGATACCGAAGAGGAGTTCGCGCGCGCCCTGGACCGCGGCCTCCCCATCGTCGCTCCCGAGGAGATCGCGGCCGCCTTCGGCTTCCCCATGAGCGGAGACGGGCAGGAGTCCGACGAGATCTTCGCCGCCGAAGTCGACGACCACGCCGCCTACGCCGCGGCCTGAGCGATCCGGAGACACCGCCATGGCCCAAGCCAAGACCGACGCTCCCCGGAAGGACCACGTCGGCGAATACCACCGCCAGTTCGCCGACGCGATCATCCGGCAGATCGAGGCCGGGACCGCCCCGTGGCAGAAGCCGTGGAAGCCGGGCGAGCGGTTCATGCCCGAGAACGCCTTCAGCGGCAAGGGCTACACGGGCGGCAACGCCCTCTACCTCGCGCTGGCCGGCCAGGGGCGCGGGTTCGCCGACAACCGCTGGGCCACCTACCGCCAGATCGCCCAGGCCGGCGGCCACGTCAGGAAGGGCGAGCACGGCGAGAAGATCCTGTACTTCGACACCAGGAAGCTCTCGCCGAAGAAGGACGACAACGGACGCCAGGTCCTCGACGGCGACGGCCGGCCCGTCTACGAGCGCCACGACAAGGGCCGGGCGTTTGTCCGCACCTACACGGTGTTCAACGTGGAGCAGACGCGCGGGCTCGACCTCCCGGCGCGCGAGGCCCCGGTGGCCGACTGGCAGGCCCACAAGTCCGCCGAGGCCGTGATCGAGGCCGCGAACGTCACGATCAAGCACGCGCCCGGCAACCGTGCCTACTACTCGAAGAAGCACGACGAGATCGTGCTTCCGGAGCGGGGCCAGTTCCCGAGCGCGGAGCGCTACTACGGGACGGCCCTCCACGAGCTGTCCCACGCCACCGGCCACGAGAGCCGGATGGACCGCGAGACGTTCCACAACGCCGTCAAGTACCCCACGGGAGGCTTCGGCAGCGCCCCTTACGCCCGCGAGGAGCTCCGGGCGGAAATCGCCTCCATGATGACCGGCGAGCGCATCGGGATCGGCCACCACCCGCAGGACGGCCAGTGCGGCAACAGCGCGGCGTACGTGAAGAGCTGGGTCGAGGCGCTCGAGCGCGATCCACGCGAGATCCACCGCGCCGCCGGCGAGGCCGACCGCATCTCCCGCTACCTCATCAGCCCCGCGCGCGAGCGCCTGCACGCGATCGCGAACGAGCCGCAGGCGGTCGCCGCGATGGCGCCGCCCGAGCGGCCGCCCGCTTCCCGGCTCCCGGCCGCGCCGACGCGCGACGCACCGGCTCTCTCGCCGGGCCGCTGACGCCCGGTCTCCCGACCCAGGAGGAACCACCATGCCCGAAGCCCAGACCGACACTCCGCGGCGCGGCGCCGCCGTGGCCACCGGCATCGCCGCCCCGTCCCGCTACCACGAGAAGTTCGCGGCCAGCGTCATCAAGCAGATCGAGGACGGAACCGCTCCGTGGCTCCGCGAGGCGAAGGCCGGGGAACCCGCCATCCCCCGGAACGCCATCACCGGCCGGCGGTACACCGGCGGCAACGGCCTCTACCTCGCCTCCCGCGGCCAGGACCGCGGCTTCACCGACAACCGCTGGGTGTCCAAGAAGCAGGTCCGCGAGAACGGCGGGAAGCTCGCGCGAGGCGCGGGCGGCGAACGGATCCTCTACCGGGACGACTCCGGCAAGCGGCCCGTCTGGCGCACGACCACCGTCTACAACGTGGAGCAGACCCGCGGCCTCAAGCTCGACCGCCGGCCGCCGCGCGCGGAATGGCACGCGCACCGCGCGGCGGACGCCGTGATCGCCCGTTCCGCCGTCCCGATCAACGAGTCGCCCGGCGACCTCGGCTACTACGTCAGGAACGAGGACCGCATCGTCATCCCCGAGCGCGGCCGCTTCTCGAGCGCGGACACCTACTACAACACGGCGTTCCGCCACATGGCGCACGCCTCCGGCCACGAGAACCGGATGAACCGGGAGACCTTCAGGGAGGCGCACTCGGAAGGACTCGACGGCGAAGCCCACGGACGCGAGCAGCTCCGCGTGGAAATCGCCACGATGACCACCGCGCAGCGCGTCGGGATCGGTTACCAGCCCGCCGACTCCGAAGCCTACAAAGACCTGTGGGTGAAGGCGCTCAAGGCCGACTCCCGCGAGATCCACCGGGCGGCGGCCGAGGCCGACCGCATCTCGAAAAACCTGCTGCGGCCCGCGCGCGAACAGCTCCGCGACCTGGCACGGGAAGCACGCGCTTCCCGCACGCGGCCCGCGCCGGAACGCGCCCCGGCCGCGCCTCCCCGGCCGGCGCCGGAACGCGCCGCGCCGAGCATGACCCCCGGACGGTGACTGCTTCGCCGTGAGCGCCCGGACACCCGATATCCGCCCCGCGACTCCGGAGGTCGTCGTACGGCCCGATGCCCGGCGGCGCTCCGGTCATCGCCGGGAGATCCGGGAGCGCCGCGCACGTCGTTCCGCACGCACCCGCATGGAAGCTGCGCTCGTGGACATCAGCATCCATGGCACGGTCGCCTACCGGGACATGGTGGCCGCCCATTTCGACGGCCACCCCTACGCCGCCCGTAGCGCGATCGACAAGCTCATCGCGGACGGACTCATCGACGAACGAACCGCTACCGCACCTGGCGGTGGCTCCTTCAAGACCCTTGCCGCCACCCCGAAGGGGGCGCGCCGCGCGAAGACGGCCGACGAACGTCACGGCTTCGACGCCGCGCAACGGTTCCGCGCCGGATGGGGCAGGCCCCGGGACGCCGCGCACGACGTGGCGA
>JAPPGX010000138.1:0-2630 GCA_028877265.1 Acidobacteriota bacterium | reverse complement strand
GTCCGCGCAGCCCGCGAGGAACTCGCGGCGCTGGGGGCCACAGCCCGGCGCATCCGCCTCGACGGCGAACTCCGGGGGATCGTGGCGCGCCGCAGCGAAACCGCCCGGGCACGCGCGGGTAGGGCGGCCGCCGACGCCGAACGCCGGTGCGCCGCCACGGAATGCCAGCTCCCCATCGGCCCTGACGGCAAGGTCGCCTTCCCCGACGCCCAGGTGGAATACACCCTCACCGACGAGGAAGGCCGCGACACCTTCGGACGCGTCAACATCGAAGTCGCGTCCCCGCACTACAGCGCCGGCAGGATCGCCGCGAAGGCCGCGGCCGGCTTTGCCCTCTTCGGCTCCAGCGGCAGGGCCGTCCGGAACATCCTCAACCACGCCGTCCGCGCGGGCAAGGCCGCCACGGGTCCGGACACGAACGCCCGCGGCGGCTCGAACCGTCCGCCGTCCGACCTCTTCGAGATCTGACGATGCTCGAACGCCCCACCGACTCCCCGCAACGAGGCTTGAAACCTGAACCGCGCCGTCACCGCGCGCCAAGTCCTTCAGTCGAGATGGCCCGTCTCTGGCTCGACCTCACGTTCTGCTGCTTGCGCCTCACTTTCATGCGCCTTCGGTTCGCCCTCCTTCGCGCCGCTGTTTTCGTCCTTGAACGCATCCAGCGACCCAAGCCGCCGCCGCAGGCCAACAGCCCATGTACCCCTGGAAAGTGAGCGTCGGCCTCACCGTCGCCGTCACGGCCTCCCTCGTGTTCGTGGCGGCCGCCCGCTTCGACTACCTCTCCCCCCACCGCCGGCTCATCCTCACCGAGTACTGGTGGCCGGTCTCCTTCCACGCGAGTTCGGTGTTTCTCAACATCGTCGTCGCCCTCGCCGGAGTCCTCCGGAGCCTCGGTCTCTACGACGTGGGCCGGAAGGTGGATCTCGTGGAGCGGTCCGTCCGGCGCGGCGACGGCGATCCCGACCTCGCCCGCCGCCTCCACGACCAGGAGCACGGTGACTTCGCCGAATAGCCGGCCCACACCCCCGCAAGGAGCACTCCCATGACCCCCACCTCGCGCCGACTTGCCGTCGCCTCGGCCGCCGCAGCCGTAGCCCTCTTCCTGCCGGCCACCGCGCTCGCCCAGGGCGTCAGCCCCTGGCTCGACGCCGTCCAGGTCCTGCAGGACGCCTTCACCGGCCCCATCGCCCGCGGCCTCTCCCTCATCGCCATCGTGATCGGCGGCCTCATGTTCGCGTTCGGGGAAGGCGGCTCCAAGAAGGCGCTCGCCGGGATCATCTTCGGGCTGGGCATGGCGATGGGCGCCGCCAACTTCCTCGCCTGGCTCTTCTGAGAACGAGCCTTGACCGGATCGAAGCCCTGGCACGGCCACCCGGCCCTCAGCCGCCCGCTCACCATCCTCGGGGTCGAGCGCCGGTGGTTCCTGCTGTCGCTCACCCTCGGGCTGGCGATGTGGAACGCCCTGAACTCGCTCGTCACCGGCGCCGTCATCTTCTCGACGCTCTACGCGGCGGGCTGGTGGGCCTGGCGGAAGGACCCGCGGATGCTCTCCATCGTCGCCGCGAGCGCCGCCGGGAGGGTCCGCTACGACCCCGGCAAGCCGAGCGCCTGGCACGTCGACATCCTCGAATGAACCTCCGGGCCGAACGGCAGGACTTCCAGGCGGCGGGGGCGCTCGCCGACGAGCTGCCCTACTGGGGCTGGCTCAAGACGCAGCCGTTCTGCCTCACCCGCGCCGGCGAACTCTTCGCCGTCGCCCGCATGGCGCCGGCCGTCATCGACGGCCGCACCCCCGACCAGCTCGACCAGATCCTCGGCCGCTGGCAGCGCGTCCTCTCCGGGCTCGACCCCCGCACCCGGCTCTACTTCTACCTGCTCCGCCGCCCCGCCTCGCTGCTCGCGCCCGAGGGCCTCGAAGGCGTCGCGCGGCTCTCCCAGGAGAACCGCCGCGCCTTCCTCCTGCCCCGCATCCAGGACCTCCGGACGTACGTCGTCTGGTGCACCAACCCCGGCCTCGAGCAGGCGGCAGCGCACGGTCCCAGCGGCGGCCCCTGGCCCCTCGACTACGCCCGCAACTGGCTGAGGGCGCGCCGCAACCCCCACGAGAGCGGCTATCTCGCCGCCGAACTCCGGCAGGCCGCCATCCGCTTCCGGCAGCTCGTGGACGCGAGCGCCGCGCTCGCCGACGACGTGACGCCGCTCTCCATCCTGTCCTCCACGGAGGCCACCGCCTTCCTCTCCGAGCTGGTGAACCGGCCCGGACTCCCCTGGCACGGCGACGGCGCCGCCAGCGGCCTCAACTGGCGGCTCGCCCTCTCCGAACTCGAAGCCGAGCGCCAGCACCTCCGGCTCGACGGCGAGCCCGTCATCCTCTACTCGCTCAACGCGCCCCCCGTCACCGCCCGGGCCAACCTCCTGGAGGAGCTCAACAGGCTCGAAGCCCGGCTCACCATCACGCTCGAGTGGCGGCCGCAGGCGCTCGAAGCCGCGCGCCGCCGGATCCGCAGCGCCCAGCGCCACTACTTCCAGAAGCGCTACTCCATGATGGCGCACGTCCAGGAGGCGGAAGGCTCCGCCAACGCGATGGTGGACACGGCCGCCGAGGCCGAGTCCTCCCGTCTCGGCTCCGC
>JAPPGX010000040.1 GCA_028877265.1 Acidobacteriota bacterium | reverse complement strand
ACGGACTTGAGCGAGCTGATGGACTGGGTGGCGACGATGGGGATGACGCGGCACTGTCGGGTGAGGGCGAAGGCCTTCTCGTCGCCGGAGGGGTCGTCCTCGCCGACGGAGGCGAAGGACTGGTATTCGTCGCAGAGGAAGACGGCGGGCCGGAAGTAGCGGTTGGGCTGGAGCTTCATGGCGGCGGGGCGCTTGAGGAGGCCCTGGAGCCAAGCGTTCTTGAGCATGACGCCGATGGTGCGGGCGAGGGCGGGGTTCGTCCCGGCGGGCATGTTGAGGGCGAGAACCTTTCCGTCCTCGACGAGCTCCTCGAGGGGCGGGAGCGGCTGCAGGAGCGCGGCGCCGGTGGTGGGCGGGGTTCCGGGAGGCGGCGGCGGCAGGTCCGCGGGCGGCGGGGCGGCCAGCCGGGGCCGGTCCGGGCAGAAGACGCGGGCGACCTCGGGGAGGTCGAAGATGGAGAGGAAGACGGAGACGCCCTCGACGATGGAGGTGCGGAGCTTGGGGTCGAGCTGTTGCCAGTCGTGCTCGTACCAGCGCTGGATGGCGTCGATCCGGACGGCGTGTTCGGAGCGCGGGGGCGCGGGCGGGTTGTCGACCGTGAACGGGACCCCCAGTTCGGCGAGGAGGTCCTGGAGTTCCTGCGTGGCGGGCGCCCGCATGTGATCCTCGCCGGACTCGGCCCAGGCCCGGCCTTCCTCGAGACGTGCCGCCTGGTCGAAGAAGTGCTCGGTCTTGACGACGACGTCGTTGGTGCGCGGCGGATCGCTGAAGGACCGCGCCCGCGCGAGCTTCTTTCCGATGAGTTGGGTGTGGACCGCGCAGTGGTAGAGGTCTTGGAAGGTGCACCAGCGCTCCGGGAGCGCGCGGTGCAGCTCGATGAGCCAGCGGAGGAGGTTCGTGTAGGCCTGCTGCCAGAAGGGTTCTTTGGACTTGCCGAAGAGCTGGTTGAGGAGGCTCGCCACCGTGTAGGCGAGGGAGTAGCTGTCCATCTCCGACGCCAGGGGGTTCCACTGCCAGCGGCCGCCGATCCCGAGTTCGAGGTAGTCGTCGGGCCGTCCCGCCTCCTCCAGGACGGCGCGGATGTCATGGCAGAAGTCGCCCTTGACTTCGAGGACGAGGCCGGACGCCCGGCGGGCGGGATCGTCCGCCTGCCAGGAGAGGAGCTGGGTGGCGAAGGGGCGCATGCAGGCGGAGGTCTTGCCGGTGCCGACGGCCCCGAAGATGGCGATGCCGGTGAAGAGGCCGCGTTCGGGGAGGGTGAGCCATTCGGGCCGGGTGGTCTCCCGGGCCTCAATGGGGTGGTGGATCTCCCCGACCACGAGAGAGGGAGCGGGGTCCGCGGGGCTCGCGGGCCAGGGCGGCAGGACGCCGCGCCCGGGCAGCCGGCGGCCCGCCGGGGAGGCGAGCCAGAGGCGGCGCATGCTGGTGGCGATGAACAGCGCTCCGCCGGCGACGACGGCGGGGGCCACGAGAAACCACCCGCGGATGACGTTGTAGAAGACGGGATCCTCGAGGGCGATGAGGTCGAGGATGGGGACCTCGCCGGGCGCGGGAAAGGACCGGGAGAGGACGGACCAGGTGAGGCCAACGAGGCCGAGGACGATGGCGATGACCGTTCGCCAGGAAAGTCCCCGCCCGAGGGACGCCTCGGAGTTGCGTAGGCGCAAAAGCGCCCACGAGAGAAGGCGTCTCAGCGCGTGGCGGAGGTCCGGTGCGAGCCAGAATGCGAGCAGGGCGAGAGAGAAGGCCGCGAGCGCGGGGCCGGCGTAGTGCCAGGCCCGGATGACCTGGTAGCCCGTCGGATCCTCGAGCGCGATGAGGTCCAGGACCGGGACGGCGCCCTCGACCGGAAACCGGCGGTAGAGGACGATCAGAAGGAGCGCGAAGAGCCCAGTGGATGCCGAGAAGAGGAAGCGCGGCGAACGAATGAACTCGCGGGCCGCCTGGAGCAGGAGGCGCGCCATGAAGCGCGGCGACGGGCGGTTCAAGCGCGGCCCTGGGTGGTGAGCGCGAAGAGGACGAGGAGCATCCCCAGCGCCAGGACGGCGGGTTTCGAGGCGAGACTCCAGAGCGTCTTCATTGCCTTCCCGCAGGGATCAGTGCGCCGCCTCCGGCGGGGCTGGGAGCGACCCGGACACGGGAAGAGGGGTGTACCGAACGCAACCCGATTCCGTGCCGCATTTCCTGTGGAAATGTGGGGGTCGCTCCCAGCCCCGCCTTCCCGCTGAAAAGCGGGCAGGCGGGGTGGTCCCGAAGGGACCGAACCACAACGGCGAGACCGAGAATCGGGCGAGCCGTTGTACCGCACGCGGTGCGTGCGGCGGTACCGGACGCGCAGGCAGGTGCGTGCGGTACCGTTGGGGCGACCCCGGATGGGCTGTGACGGGGGGCGGGTCACTCGTCCGCGGAGGAGTCCGTGGCGGCGTTCAGTTCGGCGAGCGCCCGGTGCGTGTCCTGCGCCAGCAGGGCGAGGTGCGGCAGGTCGTTGATGCCGAAGCTGGAGCGGCTGCGCCAGCCGTCCTCGGTCTTGTAGAGCCGCGAGAAGGTGGCTGTGTGGAAGGTGTTCCCGTCGGCCTCGTTCCGCCAGATGGCGGCGCGGCAGGTGCCGACCCGGAGTTCGTCGACGGGCGGTGCGTTGTTCGAGCTGGTGGTCATGAAGGCCTCCTTGGGGGCGTCAGGGGAGGGTGATGGAGTCGGGCGCGAGGCGTTCCGCGACGTGCGTGGAGTAGGTGTCGATCGAGGGGCCTGCCGGCGCCCTGGAGCCGTTCCGGCGCTCGACGGAGGCGATGCGCTTTGCGGTCGCCGCGACGCCGCCCCACTTGTCGAGGATCCGCCAGTTGCGGGTCTCGCGGGCGCGCTGGACGTCGTCCATGAGTTCCCGCTCCTCGGGGGAGAGCTCCTGCGCGGCTGGCGGCGGTCCGCACCACCTGGCGAGCTTCTTGCCGATCGATCGGGCGTGGTTGGCGGTTCGGGTGACGGCCACGACGTGGACGGCGCAGCCGCCGCGGCGGAGGGCGTTCCAGAGGGCCTCGTGCGTCTCGCCCCAGTAGGCAAGCGTGTTGATCTGTGTCTTGGTGGCGACCGCATAGACGAAGGTGGCGGAGCGCTCGTCGCCAGCGATCGGGAGCTTGACGGCGAAATAGCGGACAGTGGGCGCAACGGCGCCCTTGAAGACGCTCTGGGGCAGGTCGGGGAGCGGGATGCCGAGGCCGGTGAAGTGGCCGACCTTCTCCTGCTCGGTGGGGAGCCAGGGAAGCCGGGGGTGGTCGATGACGTAGTCGAGCGAGAGCAACCGCCGGAAGAGGAGACCGGGAGAGCTGGCGCGCCGGTGGCGGATGTGCTCGATGCCGAGGGCGCGGTAGATGGGCCGCGCGGTGACGTGGCAGAGGTGTTCGGAGGCGTTACCGCGATCGGGAGAGATGGGATTGTCGTGTGCCGCCGCAGCCTCTACGAGGCGGTGGACGAGAAGGCGAGCAGTCCATTCCTGGCAGCGGTAGTGCGCCGCATATTGCGACCGGAGAAAGACGCCGCTGTGGAGGCAGACCAGCGTCAGCCAGGCCGCGTCCCGCGCGTTCCACCCGAGCCGCCGAAGGGCGGCGTCCCGGCCAGCCAGGTGGGGGATGACGGGATAGGCGCGTGCGGTCACTGGCCGGATCCGCGAAGGAATCCGCGGTCGAGGTCTGCCCGCGGGAGGGCGTCGGAGTAGACGGCGCGGTCGCCGTCCAGGGGCGATCGGCGGCAGCGGTAGAGGACGGTGCGGGGCGTCTGGCGGGCGGCGTGCCAGCCGGTGTCGGCCTGGAGCTTGCCGCCGAGTTCGCGGACGGCGCAGTCGGCGAAGACGCTGCGCAGGGTCCGGTCGGCGCGGGTGAGGAAGAGGGTGTCCCCGGGGAAGGCGACGTGGTTGACGTACAGCGAGCCGCCAGGCGCGAGGCGGGAGCGCACGAGCCGGTAGAACTCGACGGTGAGGAGGTGGCGGGGAATGGAGCGCCAGTTGGAGAAGGCGTCGGCTACGATGGCGTCCCACTCTCCGGGGTTGTCCCGGAGGAAGGCGCGCGCATCGCGGGCATGGAAAGTCCCGGCGGCGCCGTGGGGAACACCGAGGAAGTCGGCGGCGATCCGTGGCTGGGCCGGATCGATGTCGATGAAGACCGGCTGGATGGGACAGGGCGCGCCCTGTCCGAGGGTCATGCCGGCGGCCCCGAGGACGAGGACGCGGGTTTCGCCGGCCTCGCAGAGGGTGGATTCCAGGAGTTCCACGTAGGCCCAGCCGGTCCCGGTTGCATCGTGGCCCGAGGCGCGCTGGTTGTTGACCTCGAGCGCCGTCCGGCCGTCGGGGAGGGGGGTGATCCGGTAGTCCGCGAATGCGTTGCGCTCGACGTAGGTCGTTGCTTCGACGTAGAGGTCGAACGAGAGGAGGATGGCGACCGCGGCGGTGGCGAGCGCGTGGCCGGTGGCGGCGCGCCGCCAGGAGAGGGCTGCGGCGGCCAGGAGTCCGGCGCAGAGGATGAGGGCCGCGGCGGCGGTTCCCAGGAAGCGGAGCAGCACGAAGGTGGTGACGAGAGCGCCGGCGACGTTCCCGAGGGTTGACAGGCTGAAGACGCGGCCGGCGGTGGCGGAGCGCTCCGCGCGCGGCGCGCAGGCGTGCGCCAGCAGGACGCATTCGGCGAGGAGCCAGCCGACCGGGGCGATGCCCACGACCGCGTAGAAGGCGACCTGTGCGAGCGGGGGCAGGGGCAGGCCGAAGGCCAGCAGGATGCCCGGCTCGGAGAGCCAGAAGGCGGCCAGGGCGGCCGCCAGGGACAGCCGGAACGCCAGCCGCGGACGGGGATCCCCGTCGCGGGCCAGGCGGCCGCCGCGGCGGTAGCCGCCGGCGAGGGCCGCCAGGTAGGCGGCGAGCAGCACGGTGGTCACGTCCACCGAAGTGCCCGCCCAGGGAGCGATGCGGCGGAGGGCCAGGATCTCGGTGCCGAGCGAGGCGTAGCCCTCTGCGATCAGGACGACGCTGAGGGCCAGGGGGCGGAGTGCTCCCTCTCGCGTCATGGCCGGACTGCGCGCGGCGAAAGACCGTATGCATCGTGCATACGGGGCGCATCGGTGGAGGGGACGACCTCGAACGCCAGCGGCCAGTTGGTGCGGCCGGCGTCCTCCGGCACCGTGCCGCAGTCGTGCGCGATGGCGCGGGCGTAGGTGTCGGACAACGCGAGCAGCGCGACCAGCGCGAGAATGAGCCCGAGGAGGAGCAGGTGGACCGGGATGCGGTCGTCGAGACGGCAGTGGCGGCAGTACGTCATGTGTAGGGGGTGGCGTCGTACGCCTTCGCAGCGTCCAGGGCGGCTTGGAGGCTTTCGGCCGCCCGGTCGACGGGAGTCCGGAGGGAGAGTGACAGGTCCATGCCGCAGCGGTCGCGGATGCGGGCGGCGGTGCGGAGCTGGAGTGCGTCCGCGAGGATCGGAGCCCAGTGGGCGGCGCAGCAGGCGCGGAGGCTCTCCAACTCGTCCACGAGCTGTTCCGCGATCCAGCGTGCGTGCGAGGCTCGGGCGAGAGCTCGGCCGTGGGCGACGGGGTCCGTGCGGACGAACTCCTCCCAGGCGGGGAGGCGGGAGGCGCAAGCGGTCAGTTGCGTGACCAGGGCCTCGACGGTTAGGCGCCGGTCGTAGCAGCGGTCGCAGGGAGACAAGGGCGGGCTCATTCGAAGGCGGCGGCGCGGTCGGCCTGCAGGAAGGTGATGACGAGCCCCATGGGGTTGGAGGGGAGAAGGTCGGGGGGCACCTGGTCAAGGAAGGTGAACTGGAGGGAGGCGGTCCAGCGTTCCCGTTCGGTTGGCTGGCCGCGTTGGAGGGTGACGAGGTCGAAGTCTGCGGTGGCTGCGTGCGGCGGCTCCGGGTTCGAGTTGATCCGGAGCACGACGCCCTCGACCTGGCGTTCGTCGTCCGTGATACCGGCGGCCATTTCGGCGATAGCGGCGCTTTCGGTGCGGAATGCGGCGTTCGCCAACTCGCTGTCGAGGAAGTTGAGGGACCGGGCCCAGGAGGTCTCGACGGTGGCCCGGCGCCGGGAGTAGAAGTCGGAGAGCCACTGGTTGAGGAAGTACTTGGTGGTGGGGTCCAGCGGATCGGCCTGAGCCTCGACCGCCTCGTAGTCGAGGGCCTGGGCGCGGCCGATCTCGTCGACGCGGATGACGATGGGCTTGGGCAGCTCCACGGCGGATAGGCGAACCACAGCGACGAGCAGTAGGAGGACGATGCCGGCGAGGGTGAAGACCCAGAGGCGGAGGAAACGGTTGCTTGCGACCTGCTCGCCCCAGATCTCGGCGAACTCCTTGCCCGGGTCGGGCTTTTTCCGTCGTGTCATGTGTGGGTGTGCTTACTTGGGCTTGCCGGCGATCGCGGCGATCTTCCCGGCGCCGCCGGTAGCCATCATCAGTCCGGTAGTCGCGAGGCCAGCGACGTTCATGCCGCCGCCCGCGCTGCCGCTCACCAGGCCGGCGGCAATCTCTCCGACCTTCGTGGAACTCAGGATCGCGGCAACCGCGAGAGGCACGATCCCAACGAACCAGACGACGCTCCATCCGAGCGAAGAAGGATCGATTGTGGCGGCGATGAAGGTGTTGACGTAGACCAGGCCGACCGACGACCACACGTAGAGCATCGCGCCGGCCACGACACTGTAGAAGCTGTAGACGAAGAGGCAGCGGAGCCAGCCCCAGAACAGGAAGGAGAGGGGCTGGAAGATGAAGAACGGGATGAAGACGGGTCCCAGGAAGACGAGGATGTTGATCACCACCAGTGCGTAGAGGACCTGCGCGTACGCGACACAGAAAACGAGGATCAACAGGAGGCAAAACAGCGGGAGCGCCACCGCCGCGACGATCAGCGAATACATGCTCGTCATCCCGGCGCGCCACAGGGTGAGCAGTGAGAGGTTCCCCCACATGTCGGTGAGCGTGTTGCTGACGTTCGTGATCAGATTCCCGAAGGCTTGGAACATCTGGCTGGGGACGCTCTGGACGAAGTGGCCACCGATGGCGTTCGCGCCCTCCGGAATGATGAGCGGGAACGGCAGGCCGACGCCGGGGATCGGTGTCGTGTAGGTCTCGATCATCCACAGCGGGATGACGATGTTGAGTACCAGGCGGAATAGGGACCAGGCTTGGACACCGCCGCCGAAAGCCGTCTGAAAGCCGGTCCACGCGATCAGGATCACCGCGAACCCGCGCCAGAGGTTCCGCGAGATCGTCATGATGTGCGCCGGTGGCCCTCCGGCGTTCATAAAGACATCGCCGAGGATGGTGTTGAGCAGCCCGATGTGATTGGTGAGCTGCTCCTCCGGAACGGTGGCGGGCAGGGCCGGATTCGGTACCTGCGCCGGCGGTGGCTGTGCCAGGACGACGCTGGGGGCGAGGAAAATGAGTCCGGCCAGAAGGGCGCGCCGGGCGGTCACGCGTATTGACGGCATGGACGCTCTCAGGCGGCAGGCGATCGCTTCGCGTGCATACCGTATGCACCGTGCATATTCATACTGTGCATACGGTGAATACGTAGTCCGTTCATACGGCGGGGCTGCGGCGATTGGTCATCGGGGTCCGTAGGCGGAGGGCAGGAGCAGGCCCAGGCCCAGCGCGGTGGCGTTGGCCTGGAGCCAAGTGTTGGTGTCCGCGCGCTGAGTTCCGGCGGTTGTTTTGGCCGAGGCCCAGTCCGCCAGCGACTCGCGGCGGCGTATTTCGCCTTCGTTGCCTTCGTGGAGTTCACGGATCGCCTGGAGGGCGAGCAGCTGGTTGGTCGCGACCTGGAGTTCGGCCTGGGTGAGCTGCGCGGAGAGCAGCGCCTGCTGCAGGGCCGTGCCGGAGAGGTTCGTCTGGGCGCGGAGGGTGGCGATGGAGGTCTGGGTGTTCGTCAGTTGGGCCGCGAGTTCCCGGGCGGCGTCGAGGGCCGCGAAGTCGGCCGCCAGGCGGCGTTCGGCGGTGTCGCGTTCGGCGCGCCACCGCTCGACGGCGGCAGCCCGGACCACGGGGTCGGTGGGGTAAAGCGCCTGGACCTCGGCCTCCCCGATGGCGTCGGCGGCGCCGAGCGCGTCGCGCCAGACCATCGTGAGGTCGTCGCCCTGCGGGTCGGTGAGTTCGGTGAGCTCCCGGGCCAGGGCGAGCGTGTCGGGGTCGCGGAAGGAGGTGGCCCAGGCCGGCGGCGTGGTGTGCGTGAGGAGGTCCGCGGGGTCGGAGGAGAGTTGCTGGAAGGACTGGGGCAACGCGGCGTTGGCGAGCGTCCCCAGAGCCTCCTGCCGGGCCCGGTTGATCTCCTCGGTGATCTTCTGGCTGTTGAGCGTCCGGACGGCGTTGACGGCGGCGACGACGGCGGCGACGTCGAATGCGCCGCCGAGGGCGTTGACGGCGGACACGATCGCGGAGAGCGAGGAGGCTTTCAGTTCGGGCGCCGGAATGAGGAGGAGAGCGGGAACCAGGAGGAGGACGAGGCTCCAGCGGAGAGCGGTGCGGATCATGGGAGGCTCCTTCGGCGGGACGGGAAGAGGGCGTCGCTGGTGAACCAGATCCGGAGCCGGTGGCCGGCCCGGATCGTGACGGTGGGGAGGCGGTTGAGGAAGCGGCGCATGACCTGGAGGCCGCTCTCGGACGTGCCCTGGGCGACGCCGCTGCGGTAGCCGGCGAGGCCGCCGGCGTAGGGGTTGCCGCCGATGGCGGCGAAGCCGCTCATCAGGCCGACGGCGCCGGCGGCGAGGAAGGTGGAGAAGTAGTGGCGGTCGACCTGGTCTCTGAGGGCGCCCTCGCCGAGCTGGTTGAGTCCCTGGAACTGCAGGGCCACATGCATTCCGTCGGGCAGGATGACGCGGTGGAAGCCGACGGCGAGCCGCTCCTGGTCCTGGCCGCGGACGGGCTGTGCAGTGCCGATGAAGCGGCTGCCGCGGGGGATGAGGACGCGCTGCCGGTCGGCGCTGTAGAAGGGGACGGCGGCGATGGCGAGGACGGGGGATGGGAAGTCACCGCTGAGCTGGGTGACGAGCACGGCCTCGACGAAGGACCCTTCGAAGATGCGTTCCCAGCCGGGCGGGTCCCGGGGGATCGCGAAGCGGGGCGGGTCCTCGTAGTCGGGGAGGTTCGCTGCGTTCGGCAGCGGGACGTCAAGGGAACCCGGAGTGGGGGTGTATCCCGATGGATCGGCGGGCAGGGCCTCCGGCCCGGCAAGGACGCCGTCCATCGCGTCTGTGGGCGCCGGAGGCGCTGGCATCTGGAGGCCGGGGACGCTTCCGGCGTCATCGGGGGGCGCGGGCTCCGCGCCGCGGTAGCTCTGCGCGACCGGCGAGGTCCGGAGCGAGCGGAGCTGGCGCTCGAGCTCCTCGAGGCGGATGGCCTGGCGCAGGTCGTGTTCCTCGGGGGTGAGCGCCTCCCCGGTGTCGGGGTCCACCGGCGGAGGACCGGCGGGCTCTTCTTCTCCGGAGGCCCCCACTCCGGCTGCCTGCAGGCGGAGCTGCCGTTCAGCCTCGCGCTGCGCGGCCTGCTCCTGGAGCCGCGCCTGCATTTCCTGTTCGCGGATCCGCCGCGGCAGGGCGTCGCCGGCGGCCGGGTTGATGATCGGCTCGTCCGCGCCGGGGGCGCTGTCGGCGCCCGGCTCCGGGTCGTCCGAGGTGAGCGAGACGCTGAGGACGAGGGCGAGGAGCAGGACGGTGATGAGGAGGACGCCGACCTTCCCGACGATGTTGGCGGGGAGTGCCCCGGCGGGCTTGGAGGCGAGCTGTTTCCAGGTGAACACGCGGGCGTTCAGCTACGCGGAGCGCCCGGAAAGGGCTCCGAAAGGTGTCGGGGCGGCGGGATCCGCGCTGAAATGGTCCAAAAGCGCCCGTTTCCGGGCCTCTCCCGCCGTTTCGGGGGTCAGCGCGGTCCGGGCACCGTCCGGACGGTGCGGGCGCAGGCTGGCGTTCTCCGGGCGGCCCAGCGGGCCGGCCGTCTCCGCTTGGGGCAGCCCCGGGCGGCGGGGGGAGCGGTCAGCGATGTTCACGGCAGCGGGTCCGGCGGCGTGAAGCGCCAGCGGACGCGTTCGTCGCCGAGCTGGAGCCAGCCTTCGCCGACGATGCGTCGCACGACGTAGAGGCCGGTCTCGGTGAGGTCGTAGGGCACGAGCGAGGGCTCGCCGTCCTTGCGCTCGTAGAGCGCCGGGGACTCCTGGGCCCGGCTCCGGAGGTAGGTGAACTGCCCGTCGTGCCACATCGCCTCGACCAGGAAGGGCCACTCGCGGGCCTTCCGGTCGAGGGTGTAGGGGAACTCGATCCGGAGGGGATAGGCGGCGCGGTAGGCGTCGATGTCCGCGGCGGCCGCCTCGCGGGCCGCGTGGACCTGCTCATCGGCGGCGGTCCGGACCGCCTGCAGCTCGGCGCGCGCCTGGGTGGCCATGGCCTGGTAGGACTGCACCTGGGAGCGGGCGACGAAGGCCGGCTGGTGCGCCCCCCGCCCGGTGGGCGCGGGGATCCCGGTGGAGTCGTCGACCGGCGCGGCGCTGTCGAAGCGGACCACGAGATGCGGCTCCTCGGCGTCGGACTCCGCGACCAGGAAGCTGTAGATCCGGCCGGACTCGCAGACCAGGGCGATGTTCGTCGCGGCGCCGTCGGCGATCGGCTTCAGGAAGGCGACGTTGGCGCTGCCCGACAGGTGCCAGTACTCGGCGTCGCCGACCACGAAGTCGAGGATGTTCTCGTGCGCCGGGAGGGTGATGACGGTGGTGTGCCGGACGCGCGTCCGGAGCGTCCAGACGGTGTCTTCGGGCGTGTCCTCAAGCCGGAGAATGTGGCCGTCCTGGGGGGCGGCCAGGGGCGCGAGGGTCTGGCAGACGAGGAAGACGAGCAGGAAGAGGACGAGCTGCGGGCGGAGGACGGGGAGGTTGGGCATCAGGCGGGGCGCTCCATCTGGCGGGCGAGGGCGGCGAGGCCGCCGGTGAGGCCGTGCGCGGCGACCGCTTCGGCGCGCCGCTCGGCGTCGGTGGGGGAGGACGTGTAGAGCCAGTAGCTCTCCGGGTCCACGTGGAGCCGCAGCACCCCGGCGGCCTGCGACCGCCGCAGGTAGAGCTCCTGCTTGGGGACGAGCTGGCGGATGGTGGCCATCTCCGTCTCGTTGAGGCGGAAGATCTCCCCGACCTGGTCGGGAAGGTCGGGGTTGGCCAGGAACAGCTTGGTCGGCATGGACTCGAGGAGGCCCTTGGCCGCCGGGGTGGCGGTGACGTCGACGGCGGACTGGGTGGCGAGGACGAGGGCGGCGTTGCGCTTGCGCCAGGTCTTCGCGGCCTCCGCGAGGTAGGCGAGGATGGCGGGGTCCTGGAGATACCTCCAGGCCTCGTCGACGACCATGAGCTTGACGCGGGCGGCCTCGGCGGGGTTGTCGAGAGCGAGGCGCATGCGCTCGAGGAGGTAGAAGAGCGCGGCTTCGCAGAGGTCCTCGTGCTCGGCGGCGCCCGCGAGGTCGATGACCTGCCAGTCCTGGAGCTGGAGCTCGTCGGCGCCGGGGTTGTCGAAGTAGGCGGCCCAGGCCCCGTTGCCGTGCCAGCGGCTCATGGCGGGCCACATGCCCTTGGGCAGCGAGGCGACGAAGGCGGAGAGGGAGCGCTGGGACTCGGGGAAGGCGTAGAGGTCCTCGACGCGGCTCCGGAGTTCGGAGGGGTCGCGTCCGGTGAGCTGGTAGCCGCCGATGCGGAGCAGGCGGGTGATCCAGCCGGTGAGGAACTGGAAGGTGCGCTCGCCGGGGGGCAGCGAGAAGGGCTTGAGGGCGAGCGCGCCGTCGGCGCGCTCGGGGGCGAGCTGGAGGTAGCCCCCGCCCAGGAACTGGGTGAGCCACCGGTAGCTGCCGCCGAGGTCCAGGATGAGCACCCGGGGCTGGTACTGGAGGGCCTGGACGAGGAGGAAGTTGAGGGTGAAGCTCTTGCCGGCGCCGGTGGCCCCGAGGATGAGGGTGTGGCCGACGTCGGCCCCGGCGAAGAGGTCGTAGTGGTAGGAGGTCTTCCAGGGCGTCTCGAAGGTGGCGAGGGCGGGCCGGGAGAGGTGCCTGCTCGTCCGGTGTCCGCGCGGCGGCCCGAAGAGTGGGGCGAGGCAGGCGGCGACGCCGGCGCTCGCGAACACGGAGCGGATCTGGCGCTTCCGCGGCATGGCGGGCATGCGGGCGAACCAGCTGGCGAGCTGCCCGTAGCCCTCCCGGATGAGCTTCGCGTCGCAGCCGGAGAAGATCCGGCGCAGCTCCGCGTCGAGACGCTCGGTCTGTTCGCGCGGGCCGTGCAGCGCGATCGTGAGGGACACGTCGCCGTAGCCGACTCCGTCGGCTTCGAGTTCGACGAGGGCGCCGCCGAGGCGGTCCGCCTCGGCGTCGGCGGCCGCGTCGACCATGGCCGCGGCGGACCCCTGCGTGTCCTGCATGTGCGCGGTCATGGAGTAGCGCTTCGAGAAGTAGTGGCGCTGCGCGCTCCGGATCTTCCGCCGGGCCGCCTCCAGGGCGTAGGGACGCCACTCCAGGGAGAGGGTGAACCGTGCCTCCATCCGGGCCAGCTCGTAGAGGAGGTTGGCGCGGGCCGTCGCCGGCGGCGACAGGAGCGAGTAGAGGATGACCGGCTCGCCGTCGAGCCGGAGGTGCTGGCGCTCGGCTTCGAGTTCCGAGAGCGGCAGCCGCCAGTTCAGGGCGCTCGGCGCCGGGTCGCCGTGCCATTCCAGGCCGGGGCGATTGACCAGCTCGCTGAGGAAGGGCGTGGCCTCCGCCGCCGGCAGGATCCGGAGCGGGGTGACCTCGTTGGTGAGCGCCGCCGAGGCCTCGACGAGCTGGCGGAAGCGGGTGGCCGCCTGGCGCACCTCGGCGAGGAGGAAGACGGACTCGTGGGGGTTGCGGCGCGCCCGGAGCCAGTTGCGCGCGGACTCGACCAGCCAGTGGCCTCCGCGCGGGCCGGATCGGCCCGCCCGCTCCAGGCCCGGGTTGTGGCTCCAGACAACGAACGTCCGGAGGTCGTGGATCCGGGAGAGCAGGAAGTCGCGCCGGTTCCGCTGGGACAGCGCCGCGACGCCGTCGAGGCCGCCCGTCTCGGGCAGGACGCCGGGCCGCCGGAGCAGGTAGAAGTAGAGGCGGGTCCGGGTGTCGAGGGAGGAGAGGAGGCGCTGCCAGCGGTTCAGGATCTGGTCGAGCTGCTCGGGGGTGCGGCCGTCGAGGACGGCGGGCTCCAGTTCGGCGGCCGCCAGCAGCTCGCCGGCGCGGGTGATGCAGAAGGGGTGCTCCTTCAGCCAGCCCCAGTAGGGCAGCTCGTCGGCGAGCGCGCCCGCCGCGGCGAAGTCCTGCTGTTCAGCCTTGAGGTTCATCACTCGAGGAGGTCGAGGTGCCAGCGGCTTGGCTTCCCGGCGTCGTAGCGGGCGCGGCTCTCGGCGCTCGCCTTCACGATGGACAGCATGTTGGGGTCCTCGCGCCAGGCGAGCAGGCCGAGGCCGTAGAGGACGAGGAAGATCACGCCGCCGGTGAGGAGCGAGTTGATGGCGTTCCACATCGCCATGCCGAGGGTGGCGGCGAGCAGGAACCAGCGCCGCTCGACCCCCATGATGGTGAGCGGCCGGCTGAGGGCCGGATGGCCATCCCAGGCGCGCCTGCCGGTCACGGCTCAGCCCGGACCGTATGAACGGTCAATACCGTATGCCTGCATACGATGCATACGATCAATACGGCGTGCCGCGGATCGGTCCACTTTAGGTGAACCAGTCGAGGAAGTTGCCGGCGGCCATCGTCATGCCGAGGCCGAAGATGATCCCGGCGATGGCCTTCTTGGAGCCGCCCTCGCCGAAGGCGAACATCAGGCCGCCGATGACGATCGCGATGAGCGACAGTCCGCGCGCGATCGGGCCGGTGAAGGCTGTCTGGATGATGTTGACGGCGTTCTCCCAGGGGCTGGTGCCGGCCTTGCCGGCGAACGCCGTGCCGGGGACCAGCACGGCGGCAGCCGCCAGGGTGAGGAACACGAAGAGACGTGAGGGGATGCGTTTCATGCGGAAACCTCCTGGTCAGTCGTTGAAGTCGCCCTGGTCCTGTTCGGTGAGGCGTCTTGAAAGTTCGGGATCGCCGTCGCCGCGGCGTACCGAGCGTTCCGCGAGGTCGACCTTCCGGCCGATGTCGTAGAGGCCCAGGCTCCGCAGGACCCCGGCGGCGGCGATGACGACGGTGAGGAACGCGCTGCCCGCATAGGCGGTGATCGGCCACCAGTACTCGGTGACGATGAGCCGGCGGTAGGGCGACAGGTAGTCGAAGCGCGACGCCCCGAAGAAGACGAGCGCGGCCGTGACCGCGATGCCGACGCCGAGGCTGATCTTCCAGGGGTGTACGTCAGATCTCCATGAGTTCCGGCGGACGCGGATCCCGCCCGCCGCCGCTGCGCTGTGGTCTCGCCGCCTCCCGGAACGCCTTCGCCACCTTCGCGATCATCCGCCCGGCCTTGCCGTTCGCGCCGCCGTTCGAGGCATGCAGGGCGAACCCGGCGGCGGCCTTGGCCGCCACGGCCCCTTCCCGGTAGTGCTCGGTGGTGACCTCGATGTTCACCCGGCCGAAGGTGTCGCGGCCGCCGGCTTCGTCGGCGGCGTACTCGAGCTGCGCGTCGGGGAACGCCACCGCGCCCTCGGGGGTGTGGGGGAGCCCGAGTTCGGCGGCCGCACGCCGCCGTTCGGCGTCGGCCGCCTCGCGCCCCGCCCGGGCGCGGGCCTTCTCGCTCCGCCGCACCACGGCGCGGCGAAGCTCCGCGTCGAGCCGGACGCGGACCGACGTGATCCCTCGCGCGGCGAGTTCTTGCCGGGCGGCCAGGACCGCACGGTAGACGGCGACGTCGTGCGCGAGGTCCTCCCGGCGCCCGAGCCCGCTCCAGAAGTGCTGGTCCTCGGCGTAGCCGCGGCCCGCCGCCGCGTCCTGGGCCTCCCGCGCGCCCTTCGAGGTCGCGGCCAGGACGGTGAAGGAGCCGCCGTTCGGCCCCTCCGCCTGGTGCTCCGTGACGAGGGCCTCGCGCTTCAGCTTGTCGATCTCCCGGCGTGCGGCGTAGGGATGGCCGTCGAAGTGGACGTCGACGACATCCTGGTAGGCGACCGCGCGGTGCGCGCCGATGTCCGCGAGCGCGCCCATCC
>JAPPGX010000113.1 GCA_028877265.1 Acidobacteriota bacterium | reverse complement strand
CATCAACAAGCTCTACGACAAGCCCAAAAAGGACATCTGGCTCCGGCCACTGCGAAGGAACTGGAGAGCCATCCTCAACCGATAGGCCCGACCCCCATACCGGCACGACCGAACGCTTACGGTAAGCGTGCGTAACCGTTCGGTGGAGCCGGTATGGACAGGGGCCGCCCCCGGCTGGAAAGGCCGTCTGCGTCCGGAACAACCCGCGCAGATTGACGAGTTCGACCGGCAGGACCAACGCGTTCTTCGCGGCACGGCACGCTTTCATTCTCCGTCGCGTGGGTTCCCACGTTCCCGTTTTCGGTCCGCCATACCGGCACGACCGAACGCTTACAAGCGTGCAAGCGTTGGCGACCGAACGTTTACAAGCGGTAGGCGTGTAAGCGTGTCGCGATCGGAGCGTTACTTCTCGGCTTCTCGGCGATGTCCGCCCGGGTCCGTGTCGCCTGTCTCAGTGAGTTCCTTAAGGAGTTTCGCTAACGTTATGCCTTTCCAACGTTGCAGGTCGGGCGCGGATCGCTCTCCGGAAAGCCCACCCGGAAGAGTCGGGAATACGGGACTTCCAGGCGTCCACAGCTCCACGCTCCCGGCATGGCGTTCATAGATGGCTGGGTCCGTGGTTATCCGGAGAGGCTCGGCGAGGCCCGACAGGCGCAGCGCGTACTGGCGCCTGCCCAGTCTCTTCACCACCTCCCAACCCGGAGGCAGGAGCTCAGGGGTTCGAAGCAGCCGGTCGAGGGCTTCCATCGTGACCGGGGAGGGGGGCGCGGCGGAGGGATTGAGCTCCGGTTCCCCCTCGTCCATTGCCTCGTCCAGATCGAAACCGGCCTCGGCGCGCTGTGCCTCTTCCTCGATCCTGGCGACCAGCGCGGCGGCTGTCGAGGCTTCTCGCGGGCCGCCGAGGACCGCCTCGCGGATCCTTCCCGCAGTCCGCGAGAGGATGGGCTGCGCCCGGCCCACGACATGCTCGAAGAGGTCGAACCGGTCCCGCAGCGCCCGATACACGTCGGTCTCGACGGTCCCTTCGGCGTAGAGATTCACGATGCGGATGGTTGGGTGTTGCTGCCCCAGGCGGTCGATCCGGCCGATGCGCTGCTCCACCCGCATCGGGTTCCACGGCAGGTCGTAGTTCACGAGCGCGCCACAGAACTGGAAGTTGAGCCCCTCGGCAGCGGCGTCGGTGCAGAGGAGGATGTCGGCCGCGCCCTCGCGAAACCGCCGGCGCGCCTCGTCCCGGGTGATGGAGTCCCAACCCCCGTCTCGGTTCCGCGCTTCCCCGCCCCGGCCCGAGAAACAGAGAATCCGGAGCCCGCCGTCCCGGGAGAGTTCATCCCGCAGGAAGTCCATGGTGTCCGTGAACATCGTGAACACCATCGCCTGCCCGTAGCCGTCCCTCCCGAGGGCGGCGAGTTCCCGGCGGAGCGCCTGCACCTTGCTGTCGGGAGGTAGCTGTGCCGCCGCCTCGAGGAGCGCGGCCAACGCACCCTCCTCTTCGACGGCGAGCGCCTTCTTCTCGGCGCGGGCCGCGGCTTCCGCGTCGCCGGCCTCTTCCGTCAGCTCGTCGTCGGGAGCGTCCTCGGCGAGACGCCGTTCGTCATCGGCCCCGAGCGCCCGGGCGCCTCGCCCCAGGGCCTCGCTGCGACGGACCAGCGTCTCCCGGAGCGCCCGGACGCTGCTGGCGAGCCGCCGGCGGTACACGGTCAGCACGAAGCCGACGGCGTTGCGTTCCTTTACCGCCGCGCGTTCCCAGACGCTCGAGATGTAACGCTCCACGGCCTCGTAGAGCGCGGACTCCCGGTCGCTCAGCGGCTCGAAGCGGTCCTCCACGCGGCGTGTCGCGACGGGGATCGTGAGCCGGCCGTCCGCGTGGTACTGGCGGAGGACGCGGCGGGTGTTCCGGGAGATCAGCGCGGTGATCGGCGTGCGGCGGCGCGCGAGCCGGATGGCTGCGGCCCGCCCCGCGCTGTCGAGATTGGCGCGTCGGACGGGAGACGGGTCTCGAAGCGCCCGGACGACCTTCTTCGCCGCCAGCCGCGACGAAAGCCCGGTCAACCGCGCGAGGTCGGGATCGGCACTCTCGCCGTGGTACCCCTCGGCGGACCGGAACAGCCGGGCCAGCCGGTCGAAGGCGTCCGCCGGGGGGCCGGGCTCGTCGAGGTCGGAGAAGAACTGGAGGAACGCCGCGGACGTCCACTCGGGCGGCAGTCCGAGCAGCGCCAACAGGTCCCAGACCTCGATCGGATGCACCTGCATCGGGGTTGCCGTGAGCAACACGAGGCCCTTCGTCCGCTTCTGCAGGTCGTGCAGCAGCCGGAGCAGCGCGTTCGGTTCGTACTTCGGATTCGTCGCCGCGCCCCGCCGGCGCGCGTGGTGGGCTTCGTCCACCACAATGAGGTCCCAGGGGTCCGCGTCTTCGAGCAACTCCCGGCGGCGTTCCTTTCGGCGCAGCAGGTGGCTCGACGCGATCACCGCCGACGCGGCGTGCCAGCCGCGGGACGGCGGCTCGCGGACGTTGCCGCCGGGACGGCCCGGAGACTCGGGGGCGCGCAACTTCCCGCGGTCGTAGATCGGCCAGTGGAGATGGAACTTTTCCTGGAGCTCGACCTGCCACTGGGGAAGCACCGCGTGGGGCGCGAGAATCAGGACGCGGTGTGCCCTGCCGGCGAGCCACGCCTGCCGGAGCAGCATCCCCGCCTGGATCGTCTTCCCGAGCCCCACCTCATCGGCGATCAGGAGGCGCGGCGGCCAGTTTCCATAGAGCCGCTCGAAGGCGCGGGTCTGGTGCGGCCAGGGGGTCACCGCGGCGGTGGCCTCCCCTATCCGGGAGCCACTGTCGAGCGTGGGTACCGCCGCTAGGAAGGACCAGACGCGGTTCCTGGGGGTGTCCGCCGGATCCGCGGCCTCGATGAGCCGGCGAAGCCGCGCCGGGAGGCCCTCCTTCGGCGCGGCGCGGAGCAGCTTCCGGCGCACGGCTTCAGGCACGTCCATCACCAGCAGGCGGCGGTTCCTTCCCTCCCAGATCGCGACGAAGCCGCTCTCCTCGTCCTCGACGCGCTTCGGCTCCTCCCAACTCGCGAAGACCGAGATGCTCTCCCAGTTCCTCGTCCAACCCGCCGCCGACTCGTTCAGGCTTCCGCTCCAGGCGATCCGGTCGCCGACGCCGTCTTCGATGATCCCGGTCTTCTCGTGGAAGATCGCCTCGTCCGGGGATGGGCGCCTCTCGGGGGTGCAGGGCACGGCCACTTTCACGTCCAGGATTCCCCGCGCCACCATCCAGCCGAGGAGTTCCAGCGCCTCCCGGGCCGGCTCGTCCGGCGGGTCAAGCGAAACCGCGGCGAGTCGCTGTTCGACCTGGGCGCGAATCTCCAGCCCCTGCTCGATGACCGCGACCTCCTCGGCATCGAGCGTGTGGCCCACCACGAGCCGCATCCGGCCCTCGTTCGCCGCGAGCCCTTCCACCCCCCGCACCGCGAGCGCCAGCGCCCCGGCCCCGAAATATCCGCTCAGCCGGTCGTACCGGACGGCATCCCGGAGCGCGGGAACGTAGAACCCGGCCACGAGGCCGTCGTCCGTCGTGTACTTCCGGCGCCAGCGCCGGTCCCGGAGCACCTTCCTCAGCCGCCGCCGGCGTCCTCGAAAAGAGAGAGCCGCTTCGGCTCCCGCACCCGGTCCCGGAACGCGAGCCGCCGCAGGTTTTCGAGCGCTTCGAAGTCCGCCGCCGCCCCGGCCGCGGCGCCGGTCGCCCCACCCGGCGGGAGCACTTCGAGCGCGGCCTGGAGTGCCAGGGCGAAACGCGGTTCGTCCAGCAGCCGGGCGGCTTCGAGGAGCTGTTTCGCCTCGTCGAGTGAGTGCGCCCGCGCCCGGTTCGCCGCGTGGTGAAGCGCATCCACCATGCCCCGCATCCCGTCGGGCGGCCCGAGACGCCCCTTCGCGGCGCGGGTCACGCTGTCCCAGAGCCGGAGGTCGCCGCCCTTTTTCTCGGCGAGCCGGCCGACGACCTGTGCTTCGAGATCCACGCCGACTGCGCGGGCGAGGACCAGCGCCTCGTCGTAGGCGAAGATGGCGCGCTCGAAAGTGTCCCAGGCGAGGACAAAGAAGGCGGTCGGCCCGTCGAGGTCGTCGTCGGCCTTGAGGTCGGTGAGTTGCCCGAGGCGCCAGCGCTTCACTTCCCGGCGGGCGACACCGAGGGCATCCTCGGGGATGACGCCGTAGGGATCCCATGGGGCGTCGTCGAAGGTCAGCCGGCGCGTTCCCCGCTCACGCGCCGGACGGGAGCGGGGTTGGCCGCGCCGGAGCGGCCAGTGGCGGGAGAACTCCTCGAGTGCGGGGCCGAAGCACGCGAGGTAGAGGTCCACCCCGGCGATGCCCGCCTCCTGGTAGCCGGCGACCCGCTCGCGCACGGCGGCGGCAACGCGCGGTTCGATGTCCTCCCAGAAGGTCTCCTCGCCGCCCGTGGGGCCAGCATTCACCGTGACCGTGCGGCCGCCGTAGGTCGCGGTCGGCTCCGCTGCGCCGGCGGCGGCCAGTGTGTCCGGCTGCCGCGGCCGGCAGGCGAGAAGGATGGTGCTCTTCGCCGCCGCCTTGTCCTTGATGTGGAGGCTTCCGGCGGCCTCGGTGTTGACCGGCCAGGAGGCGGTGATCCGGAAGCCCGCTTCCATGAGGCCGGCCGTGAGGGCGTCCCAGGCGCCCGTCGCCTTGTGGGTGAAGAGCAGGGTGAGGATGCCGTCCGGCTTCAGCACCCGGCGGCACTCGGCGAAGATCGCTGCCATCCGCGCCTGGTAGTCCCTGCGGGCCCGTTTGCGAGCGCCCTTCTGACCGGCGAACCGCGCCGGATTCGCCACCGCCTCGTTCTCCTTGTCGGTGAGGCGACGGCGGAAGAGCTCGGGGAAGACCGGTCCGGCGGTGCGCTTTAGCCAGACGTAAAAGAAGTCCGCGAGCTCCGCGTACATCACGTTGTCGTAGTAGGGCGGGTCCATGACCACGGCGTCCACGGTCGCGTCGGCCAAGTGGTCGAGCTGCTGGGCGGGGCGCTGGGTGATGGTGACGGGCGGCGGCGCAGGGGTGTTTTCTACGCTGGCGAACAGGCCGCCGTTAGGGGCGCTGGTGGCGGGTCGGACGAGGTCCACGAGTTCGCGGATGCACTTGGCGGTCTGGTCGATGGCCCAATCGAATCCCAACCCGGTGATGAGCGGCGCCATTTCGGCATAGGACCACTTGAAGGCGTAATCATGCCGATCGAACGTGCCGGCAACGACCTCTCGTCCCGAGTGCCAGCGGGTCATGCGTGCGTTGTAGTCCCGCAGTTTGTCCAGGGATAGCGCCAGGTAGCCATACGCGGCCTTGCGGAGGTCGGACAGCTCGCCGCCGGCGCGGTCGGCGTCGAGGAGTTCCCGAAAGACTTCGACCCCGGTTCCGTGGCAGAGCAACTGCCGCGGCGAGAACAGGTCGCGCCACAGCGGCATTCCGTACTTGATCGGGCGGTCGTCGTTTCCGTCGGGGGGGAAGCGCTCGTTCGGTATGAGGTCGAAAGCCTCCCACTCGGGCAGCTTCTCCGAGAGCCGGGCGGTGACCTCCCCGGAGTTGTCGTCTTCAGGGCGCGGTGCGCGGAACCGGCGGACCCACTTCCAGCGAGTCTTGCCGGCCTTCGTCTTGTATTGGACCCGCTCCTTGTACACGACGGCGTAGAGCTGTTCCCCCATCCGGCCCGCCTGCGCCTGCTCCTTGACCGCGCCGCCCTCGATCACGCGGCGGCAGTCGGGGAAGGGGCAAGCTCCGGCCCCCTTCGCCACCGTCCCCGCTGACTGCTTGTCCTTTGAGCCGACGATCTCGAAGGCGCAGACCCGGCCCGCCGTTCCGGGGCCGTCCGCGACCTGTGGCAGCACTCGGACCCCGGTCCCGTCCGGGGCGAGCCGCCAGTTCGGCGAGAGAGGCACAACCCCCTCGCAGTAGGGGCACGTCACCGTCCGCGCCCAGAGATACGTCATGTCCACGCGATCGGGTGTTTCCGGCTGCCGGAAGAACCGGGTGAGAGCCTCTTCGACTCCCGACCTCCACCGTTTCGCGATTCCATCGAACTCGTCGGCGACATCTCTCCCGAACGACTGTGGCCACTCCACGGTGGCACGAAGGATCAGGGCGGCGACGGGGTTCAGGTCATTCGCGAGGGTGGCGAACCCGAGTCGTCCCGCCTCGAAGGGAATGCTCCCTCCACCGGCCGTGGGGTCCAGCACCGTCCGATTCCCGCCCGCGCCGACCTCCGGGCGATGCTTGAACGCCCGGTCGTAACCGTATGGATTCTGGATTCTCACGCCGGTCCGTTGCGCCTCTTCGATGGCTTTCTTTGCCGCCACCGGGTCACCGTGGATGCCGAGGACGTGGAGGAAGCTCCCGTGGTCCGCGTCCGCCGGCAGCAGTGAGGCGAGCACGGCCGCCCGCGACGCCACGAGCGGCCGCCGCGCCCACCAGACGTGAAGGTAGTACGTCGGTGGCAGCGCCGTCATCGAGCGCCGCTCGCGCGTGCTCTCCTCGCCGAGCTCCGCGATCGGCAACCAGCGCTCGATGAGCCGGGTGTCGTCCACCACGGACTCAGATCCACACCTGCGGCGGCTCGGCGAGGACGCGCTCGCCCGCCGCGCCGAAGAACCACCGCGCGGTCGTGAAGAAGGCGCGCAGCCGACCCGCGGCCTCGGGAAGCAATTCGTCCCGCGCCGCCTCGATGAGCGTCGCCCCGTCGTCGGCGTCTGGGCTCCAAGCGTCTTCCAGCGCATCCCAACGCACCTTCCGCGCGGCTCGCAGCCGGTGCGAGTTGAGGTTCAGGACGCGGATCGTGCGGCGAACGTGGTCCGGATCCACTCCGGCGCGGGCGCAGCCCTCCCGATCCGGACGAATCTTCCCGTTCGACGCGACCCGGATGATCGGAGGACCCGGCGGAATCTTCCGGGGGTCCACGAAGCCCGCGACCACGGCATTCCCCTTGGCCTGCCCGCAACTTCGGTATTCGACCGGAGGGTCCCAAAAACGCGCGCCGCCATCGCCGGATGCCGCGAGCCGAGGGTTCGTACCGCCTAGGCAGCACGCCACCACGTTCTCCGGAGCGAATTCGCGGGACTTGCCAGCGGCGCTGCCCCTCGGAACGATGTGTTCGACTTGGCGGTCGTCCGGAATGAGCCCGATCTCGCAGTAGGCGCAGAGGTGGTGCTGGAGAGACTGCAGGGTGTCGAGAAGCTCGGCGTGGCCGTCCGTACCTTGAAACCCTTCCCAACTCGCTGATCTCCCCACGCGGTCCCGGTACGCGGCCATAGCGGGAAACGGCCCGGGCAGGCTTTGAATCCGCTTCACCCCGCGCGTCCCATCCGCCGGAGGGTGTTCCGCCGGCGGATGGCGGCGTCCGCGCGAACGAGATCGGGATCCTGCCGGTTCCAGGTGTCGAGCTTCTCTCGGAGGGCGAGCGCCTCCTCCGTCTCTCCCCGGTCGTCCTCAATGAGCTCGCGATACTGGTCAAGCGTTTTGCTGAACTCGTTCCGGGGCCTCTCCTCCACCCCCATCACGGCTGTCAGCACGTCCCCGGCCTCGGCGCCGTAGGTACCCCATCCCGGGGCGTGCGGCACGATCTTGCCGTCCTCCCGGACGAGCGTTACTACTTGCTCCGGCCGGACGGTAGTGAGCACCTGAGGACTGTGGGTGGTGACGATGAACTGGGCGTTCGGGAACGTGCGCGTGAGATCGTCGAGGATCCGCTGTTGCCACGAGGGATGAAGGTGCAGTTCGATCTCGTCAATCAGCACAACGGCCTCGGATTTCAAGGGGTTTTCGCGGTGCGGGTTCCCAACCGCCATCCGCCAGGCCAGATCTCCGGCGAGCGCGAGCGTCGCTCGGCATCCCCCGCTCAACTGCTCAAGATCCAGAATCTCGTCACGACCGTTGGTTTGCATCGAGATCTCGAACGCTAGGGGTTCCACGCGAATCGAGGGGCTGGAAGCGCCTTTGAGCACCGCGCAAATCGCCTGGCGAACTGCCGCTAGTCCCCGGTTCCGATACTCGAAGTCCGCGCGGGCTCGCTGTTCCCGCAACTCCTGATTCTCCATCGCGTAGAACCACCGGAAGAACGCCGGAAACGCAGCGCGGGCCGCGAGCGCGCGCTCGAAAGCCCGATGGCGTGGGAACTCCTCCGATTCCGGGATCTTCCGTGACTCCTCCGGGATGTCCACCATGGCCCGCTCGGTGTCGTAGAACGCCACGACCGGGAGGTCCGACACCGCCGCCTCCGTTCCGGCATCCTCGCGGAACTCCCGCATCCAGAGGATCAGATCTTCTATGCGTCCCTCGACTGGACGCCAGGCGCGTCCACCTCCTGAGCGAACGGTCCAGGACATCCCGGTAACGGTCGTAACGGTCACCGTCACGTCCGCGGGGGCCGTGTTGCGGCGCGGATCCTGCTCGCGATAATCGAGGGCCCAAGTCGTGCCCGGAATGCAGGCAGGGATCGCGTTCAGTCCCACCGCGATCGCACGCAGCACGCTCGTCTTGCCCAGCCCGTTCTCTCCGTGGAGCACGGTGAGCTGCGGATGGAGCGGCAGCGGCATTTCCTCGATGGCCCGGAAGTTCCGGATCTCAACCGACGCGAGCTTCACCCGGGCATTCTCCCGCTGTTTCGGGGACGAGGCTCAGTGAGCATCACCCGCAGCGCAGTGAGTACCCGGCGCGGACGCTTGCGGTGCATCGCCATGCCGAGCCAGTAGGCGCACTCCTCGCGGCCCATCGCCTCGATCCCGGTGGCCACCGCCCGCATCGCGTCCCGCCGGCGCATCGGCGCGAGCGCCCGGAACAAGAGACCCAGCGTGAGCGCCAGCTCCTCACCGAGCGGTGCGCGTCGCGGTCCGCCGTCACCCTGCCGCCTGATCCGGACTCCCCCCCGGGCTAGCCGCGCGATGACGCGGTGCTCGACGAGTTCGAGGTTGCGTCCCCGGAGTCCCGCGACCCGCCGCGGCCCGGCGAGCCACGGCGTCGCGGGGCCGGGGAGCTGCCAGACCTCGTAGCGGAATTCCGCCGGCGCCGACCGGCATACGCGGAGTTCGTAGCGCGGCGGCATCGCCGGTCCCGAAGGCACTGGAACCCCGAGCTTAGCGGGGGAGAGGTTCACGTCGACCTCCGGCGGGCGACACCCTTCACTGCTGCCCGCGACGGGGCGAACCGGGCAAGCTGCTTCGTGAGCGCCCCCGGCGCCTCGCCCGAAACCGGGAGTCCGGGATCGAAACCGATTTCGAGAGCGATCTCAACGTCGCGCGTAGACGCCTCCCGGAGCAAGGGTTCGAGGAACTCCCGCACCGGGACGGCCTCGGCCACGGGTCCCCGGAAACGGACCTCGAGTTCACCCGCTTCCCGGGTCTCGCATTCCGCCTTGATCTCGGCGTCCTTCCGGCTGGTTTGCCGGACGGCCCCGGCCGCCGCGAGCACGCGAAACCCGTCGGCGGCCTCGAACAGTCGGACTTCGAGCGTCTCCAGAACGTCCAGGTGCCGGCCCCGGGCCGTCTCGAAGAGCTTGGTGAGCGCCTCGCGGAGCGGTCCGTCGGTATGAAGGTCCTCCGCGTCGTCGAGGCCGAACGGGCGGCCCTGGCCCCCGTCGTCTTCGACGCCACCGTCGGCGCCTCCGCCCTCGCTCTCCGGGTGCTCCGCGCCGCCGTTACCCGGTTCCGGACGCGGCCAGATCTTCTTCCGTCGGGCGTACTCCGCGGTGAGTATGAACGACTGCTCGTCCACCACGATCTGGGCCGGCGGATCCCCCTTGCCGCACAGGAGTTCCTCGCGCTGGTACACGTATTCGCCCTGCTCGACGCCTTCCCGCAACCCGCGCACGAAGGCGTCCTCACCGACCAACATCGGCAATCCCGGATCCCGCCGGAACTCCGCCCGCAGCGCTCCGGTGGTCATCTGTCCGCGCTTCCCGAGCGGAGTCCGGCTGCGGACGTACGCCGGAGAGTCCGGATTGTCCTCCGGTGTGCGCAGCTTGTTCAACTCCCGCAACGCTCGGGCGAGGTGTGTCTGACCGGTACCCGGGCGTTCCGAAGCTGACGGCAAATCGAGCGCGAAGTGGGCAAGGTCCACCGGGGCCCCCACCGCACGGTGCCGCGACGGATAGAAGAGATGCCGGTACGCCTGACAGATCGCGATCGCGAGTTCGGCGAGCGACGTCTTCTCCCACCCGCGCACTTTCTCGCGCTGGTGTTCGGCCAAGTCGTCGAGCACGTCCTGACGGCACAGCGATTGGAGCGCCAGCCGCCGTGCCGCCCGCCGCCGCATCTCCCCGCGCCCCCCCTCCTCGGCGACTACGAACAGGAGGTGGTTCCGAAGCTCCCGCAGCGCCGATCCGTCGCTTCCCTTGTGTTGGTAGAGACGTGCGACGAGCCGCGGGATCTCAGCCGGGGGTTCGACGGTCTCGGCGTCGTAGGCCAGAACCACGAGCTTCGGTTTGCCTGTTCCCACATCGTCGGCCACGTCGGCGGGTCCACCGGGGAAGCACACGCTATCGAAGGTCGCCCCCGAGAAGGCGGTACGAATCGCAGCGTTGAGTTCCGCCCGCGCCTCGCCGGGATCCACCCGCGCCTCCTCCCGCCGCAGGATCTGAGTCAGGTTCGGCTCGGCGAGGAAACGCAACGGCGCGCTCGGCCGGTCATCGAGATAGGCGGACTCGGCGTGGAAGGCGCGCCGCGCTTCTTCGATGAAACCGAGATCGAGCCCGGGAGCGAGCAGCGAGAACCGGAGACCCTCCGGTGAGACGCCCTTCAGGGGCTCGTTGAAGGCTAGCGAGTGGCAGAAAACTGCCCGCGCCAGGTAACCGGCGTAGGGTGGTAGTCCCTCGTGACGTTCGCGGTCCATCTCCTGCGCCAGGGAGGGCTTCGCTGGCGATCCGTGGACATCGTTCTCGAGCGCTGGTCGGAGGGCCTGTTGTCCGAGCCGGGTCAGCACCTCATTCCGGATGGGTTCGTGCCCGAGATCCACGTGATGCAGGTGAATCGCGGTCGCGTCCTTTGGCCTTTGCTTCCAGAGCCGGGCGACAGTGCGGCCGAGCAACCGGAGCATCCCCCGGACCCGCTGGAAGGTTTCGAGGGTTGCCGTCTTGGAGGTGAGGGTGTCGAGGAGCTCCGGGTGGAACGGATACCCATCCCGGAGCGCCTCGGCGGTTTCGGCGCGCCCGGCATCGGGAGAAAGCCGGTCCCCGGCGGCGCGCCAGAGCTCCCGATACGCGTCGGCGGCCGTTCGGGCGGCACCCTCGTCCACCGAGGCGAACAGGCGACGGCGGAGTACCAAGGCGGTTTCGTCATCCTCGGTGGGATTCAGCAGCGTTGCCTTCCGCGCCGAGACCTTCCCGATCTCGTCCATCCGCTCAGCGAGGAATCGGTTCTCTTCGGAGTAGGCGTCCACTGCCTCGCCGCCCTTCCCGATGGCCAGCGTGTGTACGAGCGCGGCGCCCGAGGCGCCGTCGACCGCCTTGAAGAGCGCCGTCAGGAAGGGCGCCAGTTGCCCGCCCGCGTCGCCCAGCCGGTTCGCCTTGCGGAGCCAGATGGAGAGTTCGTCGAGTAAGAGGAGAGCGGGTGCGTCCCCGAGGAGCTCCGCGAGGATCCCGGCCCCCGGCGCGACGATTCTCTCGTCGTTCTCCCGGACGCGCTCGTAGCCGTCCTCCCCGCCGAGTTCCCAGGCGATGGCGCCCCAGGGCGTCTTGACGCGCACCCCCGCGCCGGCGTCCGTTCCCACGGCCGGGTCGGCGTTTTCGCCGTCGAACACGGCGAGCCGCACTGGGGAGGGCGGCAGTAGCGCAGGGTCAACGAAGTCCTCGATGCCCGAGATTTCGCCGACGCCGCGCGCGACGTGCGCCAGCGCGATGAGACCGTGGGTCTTGCCGCCGCCATAGGACGTGTCGAGGCGGAAGATCGCCGCCGCTTCACCGCCGGTGGCGGAGAGGCGCCGGGACACGCTGTCGAGCAGTTCCCGGAGCCCCCGGGTGGGAAACGTCCCGGCGAAAAAGCGCCCCGGATCGAGGTACTCCGCGGGCGCCGTTCGATTCGCGACACGGGCCAGATCTGCGGCGAAGTCAGCGTCGCGCAGTCCGGCAAGCACATCGCCCCGCGGCTTGCACGTCTCGAAGATGGTCTTGAGGATCATCTGCGCCCGGTACCTCGACTGGGTTCGAGGAGGCGGCAGTAGCCTCGTTGCCCCACCCCTTGAGCATCCGGTGCGCCGTCGAAGTTGGCTTTCACCTTCGAGGATGTATAGACGCTAGGCTCTTCCCGCAGTGATCCAGTCGTTGGAGGGCGACTCCTGTTGATGTCCGACATGATCTCGGAATCCGGTGAGTTCTCCCATTTTACGCTCCGTGGTAAGGAACCCGAGGGACTCCGGCAGACTTCGGTCGGGATTCTGAATTAGCCTTGCCTTGGTTTGTAGCTCGTTGCCGAGAGACACGTCGCCGACGAACAGGACGCCCGCAACGTCCTTCAAGTCATCGCGCCAAGGTGCGGTTAGCACCTCAGTCGTCGGGTCTCTGGCGATCGCGCGAATCTCCTCGCCATCGTTCCAACTGTACTGACTGTGGCAGACCGATACAGCAATCACGAGAGTCTCGTCTCGACCGGACCCCTTCCTTCTCCACTCCGCCGCCTTCTTTGTGAGGCTTGTGCTGATTGCATCGGCCGCATCTCCCACCGCCGACCGTACTGGTCCCCATACGTCTCCAACGGTGCCCTTCAAGATGTTGGGATCCAGAAAGCCTCGTAGCGACCAGTGACCGCAGTCGAACACCTCTTCGACGGACAGCCCTGATCCGAGGGAGCGCTCTACCTGCTCAGCGGTGGTTCGCTTCAGCAGATCGATGAATGGCCTGCCGATCTCTCTCTTCGAGAGCGTGCGGTCCAGATTGCCCTCGGCTTCTAACCACAGATCCGAGTGCATGTGGACCTCTTCTTCTTCGAGCGCCGACTTGATTTTCTCGACGGCGTCGCTTTCGTTCGCGTTGACCCGGAGTGCTCCGGCATTGTGGTCGCTTTGTCCGCACACCGTGGCCTCAAGATAGAACGCCCCGCTCCCACGAATGGCCAAGAAGTCAGGCTTGTAGTGCCCCTTCGAGAGTGCAGGTTCCACATGCACTCGGTGTCCGGTGGTCCTCAGCAGCGCAAACATCTGTAGCTCGAAATAGACCTCGGTGAATCGGTCGATCTTGCCACTACGCAGCCGCCCCCGGACATCTGCTTGCTTCGCTTTGGGTAACTGGGCGTACCAATGCTCAATCCAGCTCCGAATTGGCGCTGCCTCCGGACGGCCCTCCCGTTCGAGGAACTCATGGATCCTCTCCGTCTCTGTGCCGCGTCCTCGACGGACAGGCTTCACGTTGAACACGGTGTTCATTGAGGCTTCTCCCGCGAACGGCTAGGCGCTTGAATCTAGCTCAGGCGTATGGGCCTCGACGACTTGGCTGAAACGCTGGCGGAGAACCACGTGGTGTTCGGCACCCAGGTGCTGCGCCTAGCGCACCACCTCAAGAGTTCGGTCGGGCCGGCCGGAACCTCGTATTCCGCGACTAGACGGATACAGGTGATTGCGCCGGCTGGTTGGTGGATTCGGGGCGCGTGGCGAACTGGTTGATCCAGGCACTGACGTTGCCTAACCGGGCATGGGAGAGGTGAATGGCGCGGGCGACCTGGTAGATGGAGAGGCCGCCCCGCGTGAGCAGCCGAACGAGATTCTTTGTATGGATGCAGGCAAAGACGTGCCAGAGCTGGTCGCGCTCCACGGGGGTGAGGTCGGCCGCGCGGAAGATACGGCCGAGCGCGGCGCCATGGGGGCGGTTCGGATACCCCGCGAGATAGCTGGCGGAAAGCCCGGCAAAGAACAGGTCCGGATTCTCTGGTGTCGCGGGCGGTGCGGCACGGGCGCGAGGATGATCGAAGCAGATCAAGGGAAGAGGGTTGCGGGGAAGGCGTTTCTCAGGATTGAAACCGAAGCAGCGGGAGGGTTTTTCCGGCCCGCCGATGAGAGAACCGTGTTCGCCGAGGCCCTCAGCTTCTGGATCGCCGCCCCGGAGCAGGCATTCCTCCACCGCCTGGCGTTCCGCGGCCGCCCACAGCTCTTCGGGAGTCGATTCGTGTTCCGGGTCATCGGGCGGAGGATGGAAGTAGAAGTGACGGATCTTCACGACATCGAGCATTGGTTGTGTGCCCTCAGCGTCCCCGAGGGGTGTCGGTTCGGAACGACCGGGACGGCCCCCTGGAACGGATTGCGTCCGTGATGATCTCATCGGTGATGCGGGCAGCGTTGGAGGCGGCATGGCGGCTGACCGGTCTGATGAGTGGCCGGCCATGGTTTGCCAGCCAGCGATCGGGCAGCGAGTGGAGTTGCGCCTGGATCGCCCGGAGATCGGGAGTATCGACGGCGCGTAGCGCGGAGTGGAGTGAGCCGGGCTCGTGTTCCCTAGCCATTGCCAGGTCGTAGAGGTCGCGCGGGAGGAGCCGCCCCTGCAGGAACATGCGGTAGTGGAGCTTCTTGGCGAGTATCTCGGCGGTTGCTTCCAGGTGAACGGGGGTGTTTCGGACCGTGTCCGAGGATGCCGGAAGCCGGGTGAGAGGAGGGCTGGTGGCGAGGGTTACTTCACCCAACTGATCGTTCTGGCGGAAGTGGATCGTCGCGAGACCAGCATCGATATCGACGGCGTGAGCGCCCAGATGGCGCTGTACATGGTCGCGGAACGAGAGCCGTTCGGTGAAGAGCCGTTCGTAGGGTGCCGTCCCAATGAAGAGATCCACGTCGGTGCTGTGACGGTGCGCCCACCGGGCGGCAAGCGCCGTCCCGCCGCCGAGCCGCATGTGGTGTTGGCCGCCAAGGTAGTCGCCAAGGGTGCCGCGCACGGCTTCGAAGAGTTCGGCCGGGCCAGCGGGCAGGTCGTATTCCGCCATCAGACGCTGCTGGTGTCCTCGTGGGACATCGGTGCGGATCCCAAGCGACCGTTAGCCATGATAACGCGGCAGTCTCCAGGAGCCTTCAGCCAGACCCCCGCGCCGACCGCGGTGAGCATGCGGATGCTCATATCTGGCCTGCTTCCCGCGCGCGCCAGTAAGGGCGCTCGCGGGGGAGGTAGTGCGGCTTGAGATAGGCGCGGGTGGCGGACCGGGCGTTGGTCCCGTCGTAGGGGAGGACGATGGCCTGACAGTTCTCGAGGAGGGAGAAGGTGCGGGAGTGGAAGAGCGGCTCCCGCTGCTCGCGGTAGGACTTCGAGGTGCCGAGCGTGCCTTTGGCCCCACCGGCGCGGGCGGTGATGACCGAGAAGCCGGGCTTGGCAGACTCCGTGAAGGAGTAGGACGGGGAGAGGCGGAGGACCTTGCCGCACATGTTCGAGGCCAGCTCGGCGCTGCTATCGTCGCTCAGCGACAGGAAGACCTTGGTTCGGAGGGTCTGGAGGAGGGTGCGCCAGGCGTCCTGGCCGGGGAGCACGGACTTGAGGGAGCTGATGGACTGGGTGGCGACGATGGGGATGACGCGGCACTGGCGG
>JAPPGX010000130.1 GCA_028877265.1 Acidobacteriota bacterium | reverse complement strand
GGGGGCCCCCGGGGGGGGGGGGGGGGGGCCGCGGGGGGTGCGGGTCTTATTACGGGCGGTCCCGAGCTACGCCCTAACGCCTCGTCGGCTTGGGGTACTCGTGGTCGGGGTCGTCCTCGAGGAAGAGCGGGATCGGCGGGGGCGGGAGACCCTGCTCGGCCCGGGCGGCGCGAACGGTCTCGCGCACGTCGGTGAGCAGTTTCCGGGTGTCGTAGAGGATGCCGTCCTTCATCAGGTACTTGATGGAGCCGATGCGCTCGGTCCGGGCGGTGGCGTGGTTCAGCCGGACCGTGCCCGTGCCGTAGAGCACCTTCAGGTTGTGGAGCGGGTTCTCCTCGAGGATCACGAAGTCCGCGATCTTCTCCTCCTCGATGCTCCCGAGCTGTTCGCCGAGCCCGAGGTACTCGGCTCCGTCGAGCGTGGCTGCCTTGATCACCTCGAGCGGATGGAACCCGGCCTCCTGGAACAGCTCCAGCTCCTGCACGAAGCCGAACCCGTAGAGGTTGAACGTGTAGCCGGAATCGCTCCCCACCACGACGCGGCCCCCGCGGTTCTTGAACTCGTTCACGAAGGCCATCCAGAGCCGGTAGTTCTCCTTCCAGTTCAACTCCACCTGGGTGGTCCAGTCGAAGAAGTAGGAGGCGTGGTTGATGGCGCTCGGGCGGTAGAACTCCCAGAGGTTCGGGTGGGTGTACACGGAATGCCACTCGTTCCGCTGCTGGCGCATGAGGTCCCGGGTGGCGATGTAGGCCACCCACGTCGGGTGGATCGTGAAGTCCAGCTCCAGCAACTCGTTCATGACCTCGTTCCACTTCTCGGAGAACGGCGGCGCAGCCTGCGCCCACAGCCGGCCCGCCTGGGTGAACCGGTGATACTCGTTGTTGTAGTTGTAGTCGAACGGATAGTGCTGGATGGTCTTGTCCGCGAACATGGCCTCCGGCAGCCCGTACCAGTGGGTCATCGAGGTGAGCCCGGCGCGCGCGGTGTCGAGCGCGTTCATGCCCACCACGTCGAGCTGGGCATGGTGCGTGGTGGAGAGGAGCCCCTGCTTCCCCGCCTCGTCGAGCGCGGCGCGGAAGATGCGCGGCGCGGCGCCGAAGAACTTGATCCCGTCGGCGCCCTGCTCCTTGACCCACCGGACCCAGCGGCGGGCCGCGTCCGGATTGGTGACCGGCTCTTCGCCGTCGCGTCCGAAGACCACGAACGTCTCGATCCGGGGCGAGGTGATCTCGTTGTTCCAGGAGCGCTCCGCGTGGTGGAGGAGCCAGCGGGTGTTGAAGTTCCCGACGTCGGCGCCGGTGGCGATCCCGTGCGCCATCCACAGCTTGTGGACGTACTCGGTGGGGACGCGCTGCCCCTCTCCCTCGTAGTGCTGGTGGAGGTGCATGTCGAGGAACCCTGGCAGGATGTAGTGCCCGTGAAGGTCGATCTCCTCATCGCCCGGCTGCGCGGCCGGCCGGTCCTCCTCGTGGATCGGGGTGACCCCGGTGCCCACGTTGTGGATGGAGCGGATGATGTTCCCCTCCACGATGATGTCCACCGGGCCGTAGGGGGGCGCTCCGGTTCCGTCGATCACGATGGGACCGCGCAGGATCACCCGGTCCCAGGGACCCTCCCCGTCGGTGCGGTCGGGCACCGGGTAGGGAATCTCGTCCTGGGCAGCCAGCGGTACGGCGACGGCGCAGGCCGCAAGAAGCGCAAACAGCAGGGTGGACAAACGGTTTCGAGACATTCGGAAGGCTCCTCCGGAAGCCGGGCAGTATCCCATATCCACCCGCCGTCCTTCCGGCGGATTCTTCAGGCGGCCAGGCGGTCGAGACGCAGCCGGTGGCGGTCGTCGAAGAGCCGCCGGGACACCACCCGCACGACCGCCAGCACCCCGAAACCGGTCCCGGCGGCGATCAGCAGCAGGATCAGGATCTGGTAGCGGACGGCCTGGTCCACCGAGGCGCCGGCGAGGATCTGCCCGGTCATCATTCCGGGCAGGCTCACCACCCCGGCGGCCGCCATTGCATTGAAGATCGGGATCAGCCCGGCGCGAACGCTCTCCCGGGCGATGTCGGACACCGCCGCTTCCCGCGTTTGCCCGAGCGCCAGCCGCTGCTCGATCACCTCGCGGCTGCGGACCACCGCTTCCGTGAGCCGTTCGGTGGAGAGCGACACCCCGTTCATCGTGTTTCCGAGCAGCATCCCGAGCAGCGGGATCGAGAACCGGGGCGCCCACCAGGGATCGGGTCCGAGCACCGCCGCGAGCGCGAAGACGGTGAACAGGAAGGACGAGAGGAACATCGCCAGCGCCCCGGCGAGATACCCCCAGCGCCCGGCCAGCGGCCGCGCCTGGCGGATCTTGACCTCCCGCGCCGCCACCCCGAGCATGAAGAGCGCCATCAGCCCGACGATCGCCGGGTGGCTCGTCCCGAGCACGAAACGGAGCACGAGCCCCAGCAGCAGGAGCTGCGCCGATCCCCGCGCGGCCAGCCAGAGGAGCTGGCGGGAGACCCCGAGTCCCGCCATCCGGTTCGCCAGAGCGAGCAGCACCACCGCCGCGGCGGCGGCGACGAGATCCCAGTAGCTGAGGGGGATCACGCCGGGGTCTCCACGGGAACCCGGTCCGGATCGGGAGGGCCGCGGACCTCGCCCTCCGGCAGGAGCAACACCCGGTCGGCGGCCGCCACGACCTCGGGAAGGTGGGAGACCCACACCACCGGCGCGTTCCGCTCTTGCCGGAACCTGTCGATCCTTCCGATGACGAGCGCCCGGTTGTCCTGATCGAGGTTCGCGGTGGGTTCGTCGAGGAGAAGAACTTCGGGATCGTGCAGGAGCAGCCGCAGGAGCGCCAGCCGGGAGCGCTCCCCGGTGGAGAGCAGCGCCGGATCGGCGTTTCGGGCTTGCGGATCCAGCCGCAGCGTCCCGAATTCCTCGGCGAGCAGGTCCCCGTCCTCCGGGAAGTGCTCGCCCACCACGGGACGCCAGAAACGCGGCTCCGCGGGAAGGAGGCCGACCCGGCGGCGCCACTCCGGCGCCGGGAGCGCGGCGCACCACCGCTCTCCCCAGCGGATGCTTCCCCGGTGCGGATCGAGGTCCGCCAGCGCCCGGAGGAGACGGGTCTTGCCCGATCCGGACGGACCCGAGACCGCGAGGACTCCTCCAGGCGGCACCTTGAAGGAAAGCGGCGGGAGGCCCGGAATCTCCAGATCGCGAACGGCGAACACGCTCCAATTGTGGCTCGACTGCCGTGCGGGGAGTCCCGGAGCGGCCGCCGGCCTCCGTACACTGACCGGGTGAGCGAGCAAGACGGCCCGGCCCCGCGCCGAACAGCTTCCCTCGCGCGCTGCGCGGTCGCCGGAGTCCTCGCGGGGCTCGCGAGCCTCGTCCCGGGGGTGAGCGGCGGCACCATGATCCTGGCCGCCGGGGTGTATCCCGAACTCGTGGAAGCGGTCGCGGAGCTCACCTCCGGGCGGTTCCGGCGCTCGTCGGTATCCCGGCTGGTGGTGACCGTCGGATTCGCCCTGGTCGCGGTGTTCGGTGTGGCCGGGGTGGCCCGTGACGCCTTCATCGCCTGGCCGGTCCTCTTCTTCGCGCTCTTCCTCGGGCTCACGCTCGGCGGCGCTCCCCTCCTCTGGCGGATGGCGGCGCGCCCCGGCCGGGCCTTCGGGGCGGGAGCGGTGGCGGGGGCGGCGGCCGTCGTGCTCCCGATCCTGCTGGCGGGCCGGGGGGCGTCGGCGGCCTCCGAACTCGCGGCATCCGCGCCGGCGCTCTTCGGTGCCGGAGCGGTCGCCGCGTTCGCCATGGTGCTGCCCGGAATCAGCGGGAGCACCCTGCTGCTCCTGATGGGGATGTACCTGCCGTTCCTGAACGCCGCGGACCGGCTCGCCGACGCTCTCGGCCCGCGTCCGTGGGACCCGTCCGCAATTCTCGCGGCCGTCTGGGGCGTCCTCCCGTTCTTCTTCGGCATCGCGCTCGGCATCGCCGTCGCCGCCCGGCTCGTGCGATACTTCCTCGGCGCCTATCCGCAGGCGACCCTCGGCGTGCTCTTCGGTCTGCTGCTGGGAGCGACGGCGGGGCTCTGGCCCTTCCAGACCATGAACGGCGTCTACTTCGCACCGACCGGCGCCCAGATCGTCACCGCCGGTCTGGCCCTCGCCGGAGGGTTCGGGTTCACGTCCTTCCTCGGCAGCGGTCGGCGGGGAGCCGACCGCTGATGTCCGACCACCCTTCCCAAAGGACCCGCACTTCGTGCCCCAGACTTCCGCTCCGACCCGCAGCTTCCTGAACACCGGCCTTCCGCTCTTCGGAGGGGTCCCCCACCGGGTGGCGGACCTCTCGCCGGAAACGATCGCCTTCGGACGGCGCGAGATCGAACTCGCGGAGCACGAGATGCCGGGCCTCATGGCGATCCGCGAGCGCTACGCGGCGTCCCGGCCGCTCGCCGGCGCCCGGATCACCGGGTCGCTCCACATGACGATCCAGACCGCCGTCCTCATCGAGACCCTGCTCGATCTCGGCGCCGAGGTCCGCTGGGCGAGCTGCAACATCTACTCGACCCAGGACCACGCCGCCGCCGCGGTGGTGGCCGGACGGGGCGGAAGCGCGGACGACCTGCGCGGCCCGGCGGTGTTCGCGTGGAAGGGGGAAACGCTCGCCGAGTACTGGTGGTGCACCGCGCAGGCGTTCGACTGGCCGGACGGCCGCGGACCGAACCTCATCCTCGACGACGGCGGGGACGCCACCCTGCTGGTGCACAGGGGCGTCGAGTTCGAGCGCACCGGGACGGTTCCGGCGCCGGAGTCGGCGGAGAACGAGGAACTCGGGGTCATCTACTCGCTGCTCGCGGCCGCCGCCGAGGAACGGCCCGGCTGGTTCGGCGAGCTGGCCGCCGGCATCGCGGGGGTCACCGAGGAGACCACCACCGGCGTCCACCGGCTGGCGCGCATGCACCGCGAGGGGTCGCTGCTGTTCCCGGCCATCAACGTCAACGACTCGGTCACCAAGAGCAAGTTCGACAACGTTTACGGGATCCGGCACTCCCTGGTGGACGGCCTGATGCGCGCCACCGACGTGATGCTCAGCGGCAAGCTGGCGGTGGTGCTCGGCTACGGGGAGGTCGGGAAGGGCGCCGCGCAGTCCCTCGCCGGCCAGAAATGCCGGGTGGTGGTGACCGAAGTGGACCCGATCTGCGCGCTCCAGGCGCTCATGGACGGGTATCAGGTCGTCCGGCTGGAGGACGTCGTCGAGGAGGCGGACGTCTTCATCACCGCTACCGGCAACGTCCGGGTGATCGGCGTGGAACACCTGCGGCGCATGAAACAGAACGCCATCGTCGGGAATGTCGGCCACTTCGACAACGAGATCGACATGGCCGGGCTCGCGGCGGAGCCGGGGATCCGGCAACAGAACATCAAGCCCCAGGTGGACGCCTGGATCTTTCCGGACGGCCGGCAGATCCTCGTGCTCTCGGAGGGCCGGCTGCTGAACCTCGGGAACGCGACGGGCCATCCCAGTTTCGTCATGAGTTCGAGCTTCGCGAACCAGGTCCTCGCGCAACTGGAGCTGCACCAGCGGCCCGACAGCTACGCGCTCGGCGTCCACGTGCTGCCGAAACACCTCGACGAGGAGGTAGCCCGGCTCCATCTCGACAAGCTGGGCGCGCGGCTCACGCGGCTGACCCCGGAGCAGGCCGACTACATCGACGTTCCGGTCGGGGGGCCGTACAAGCCGGATACGTACCGGTACTGACCCGTGGCGGACGACCGGACGGAAGAGCCGGCGGGACCCCGATCGGCGGACCCGCGGACGGCCGCCCTGGTCGTCCTCTCGTCAGCGGTGCTTCTCGGCGCCGTCTGCGGCGTCGTCTGGCTCCTCTACCGGTTCGTCTCCGCGTTCTCCCACGTGCTGCTTCCGCTCGCGGTGGGGGGTCTCGCGGCGCTGGTGTTCAAGCCCTGGTTCCACGCCTTCCGGACGCGCTGCCGGCTGCCGGCGTGGGCGGCCCTGATCGGCGTCTACCTGTCGGTGGCGGCCGTCCTCACCGGTTTCGCGCTCGTCTTCGGACGCCTGCTCGCGACCCAGCTCGGCGACCTCGCCGAGCAGGCCCCCACGTTTCTGGAAAACGCCTACGCCTGGGTGGTCGCGGAGACCCCGACCTTCGTGGATTTCTTCGAGAACCACCCGGTGGGACAGCAGATCCGGGACTTCGTCCTGAGCCAGCAGGCCGCCCTACTGCAGGGGCTCGCCCGGGTCGGGGAACAGGCAGTGGCGGCGAGCGCGGGGATCCTGCGCGGCGTCGGGACGCTGCTCTCCTGGGCGGTCCTGCCCCTCTACTTCGGATTCTTCCTGCTCTGGGAGCCGCCGCCCACCGACACCGCCCGGATGCTGCCCTTCCTGAAGCCGCGGACCCGCGACACGGTGGTCCGGCTCACCGGCGACTTCGTTTCGATCCTGATCGTCTTCTTCCGCGCGCAGCTCGTGGTGGCGTTCCTCCAGGGCCTGCTGGTCGCGATCGGGTTCACGGCGATCGGGCTCGACTACGGCTTCGTGATCGGGTTGGGACTCGGCGTCCTGACCATCATCCCCTACCTGGGAACCGCCGTCGGGTTCGCCGTCGCGGTCCCGCTCGCCTGGATCCAGCCGGACGGGGGCCTCGTGCTCGCCGCGCTCGCCGCCGGGGTGCTGATCGCGGTGCAGTTGATCGAGGGCTGGATCCTCACGCCCAGGATCATGGGCGACCAGACGGGGCTCCACTGGATGGCGATCATCGTCGCGCTGCTCTTCTGGGGAAGCGCGCTGGGCGGCCTCACCGGCACGCTGCTGGCAATCCCGCTGACCGCCTTCGCGGTATCGGCCTGGCGGCTGCTGCGGGAACGCTACGTGGTGGAAGTGGTCTGACTTCGACGACGCTGAACCTGCGTTCCTGAAGGAGCATCTTGGGTGTCATGCCATCAGATTTAGTATCATGATGGCATGATTCGAATGCAGGTTCAGTTCACGGGCGAACAGGCGGCCGCACTCAAGGAGGCGTCCCGAGCGCGGGGGAGATCCATGTCCGATCTGGTTCGCGAATCGGTTACCCGCTTTCTCGCGCGGGATGCGGCTCCGGCCCGGGAGGAACGGGTGCGGCTCGCCGAGGAGATGCTGGGCGCCTTCGATTCCGGGATTCCCGACCTCGCGGAGGACCACGATCGGTATCTGGCGGAGGACTTCGACGATTGAGCGTGTTCGTGGACACCTCGGCATTCCTGGCCATGCTGGATCGGGCGCAGCGCCGACATGACGACGTGGCGAACGCGTGGAGGGGGGTCGTTGCGGCGGAGCGCCCGCTGGTCACTTCCAACTACGTCGTGGTCGAGTCGTTCGCACTCCTGCAGCGCCGCGTCGGCATGGACGCGGTACGGGTTCTGGTCGCGCGCTTTCTCCCGTTGGTGGAAACCGTGTTCGCGACCGACCAGGTCCACGCGGCGGCAACCTCCGCATTCCTGACGGCCGACCGCCGGCGCTTGTCCTTCGTGGACTGTGTCAGCTTCGAACTGATGCGGCAGCGCGGAATCATTGAAGTCCTGTCGCTGGACGCCGATTTCCAGCGTGAGGGCTTCCGTCTGCTGCCGCCCTCATCGGACTGAGCAAGTCCCGGCGGGCGCGCCGCCGGCGGCGCCGCCCCGTCCGTTAGCCGAGTACCTCCGCCAGAGCGCCCGCGACCGCGTCGGCGATCTGGGCGAGGTCTGCGGACGTCGAACAGACCGGCGGAGCGCAGACGAACACGTCGCCGCGGAGGCGGCTGAAGACCCCGCGCTCGTCGATCGCCTTCAGGAGGCGCGGCCCCACTTTCTCCGACGCCGGGAAGAGTTCCCGCGTCTCCCGGTCGGCCACCACCTCGACGGCGGCCATCAGACCCTTGCCGCGCACCTCGCCGACGTTCGGGTGACCGCCGCAGGCCTGTTCCAGGTTGCGGATCAGCTCGGCCCCCTTCTCGCCGGCCATCTCCACGAGTCCCTCCTCGCGGATGATGCGGAGGTTCTCGAGCGCGACCGCGCAGGAGACCGGATGGGCGCTGTAGGTGTAGGCGTGCATCCAGATCGGATCGCCCTCGTCGAGGGTCGCCGCCACCCGGTCGGAGAGGCCGATCCCGCCGAGCGGGATGTGGCCCGAGGTGATGGCCTTCGCGAACTGCATGATGTCGGGCTCGATGCCCCAGTGGTTCAGTCCGAACATCGTGCCCGTGCGGCCGAATCCGGTGATGACCTCATCCGACACGAGCAGGACGTCGTAGCGGTCGCAGATCTCCCGGATCCGCGGGAAGTAGTCGTCGGTGGGGACGATCACGCCGCCCGCGCCCTGGACCGGCTCGGCGATGAACATCGCGACGGTGTCGGGTCCCTCTTCGAGGATCGCCGTCTCGAGCTCGTCGGCGGCGGCCTCGCCCCGCGTCTTTCCCGGCGGCGGATCGTAGAAGTAGGGATACGGCGAGCTGATGTGCCGGAAGCCCGGCATCCGGGGCTCGAACATGGGCCAGTAGACGCTCATTCCGGTGGCGCACATGGCCGCGAGCGTCACCCCGTGGTAGCCCCAGATGCGCGAGATGACCTTGGTCTTCTCCGGCTTGCCGCGGACCTTCCAGAAGTAGCGCGCGGTCTTGATGCTCGAGTCGGTGGACTCGCCGCCACCCGAGGTCAGGAAGAACCGGTTGATGCTCGGGTAGGCGAGCTCGGCCAGGGTTTCGGCGAGCGCGATGGCCTGGGCGTTGGAGCTTCCCGCGTACCCGGAGGCATAGGCCAGTTGCCGCATCTGCCTCGCCGCCGCTTCGGCGAGCTCCGGGCGGCCGTGCCCGATGAAGACGTTCCAGAGTCCCGAGAGCGCGTCCACGTAGTCCCGGCCGTCGGCGTCGAAGAGCCGGGCGCCCTCGCCGCGGACCCAGACGTGGCCGGCGGCCGTCGCCGCGCCCGAGTGGACCGGGTGGATCAGGTGTTCGGCGTCCCGCTCGAGGAGCGCCGACTTGCTGGTTTCGGACATTGGCTTTCCCTTCGGTCCTTTCTTGCGGTCCTCTCCGCGTCGAGGCCTCAGCGGCCGGCGGCCTGGTGGCCGACGGCGAGCGCCTCGGGGGAGGTCACGATGAAAACGCGGAATCCCTGCTCGATCCGCATGGCGATGTCATCCGGGCCCGCGGTGATCCCGCAGGGAACGCCGGCCTCGAGGCAGGCGGCCAGCACGGTCTGGATCGCAGCCTCCACCGCGTCCATGTCGCCCTCGTAGGCGCGCCGCAGGTCGCCGGGACCCGGCGAGACGATGCTGATCCCGGGGACGCTCGTGATCTCGAGCGCGTTCTCGATGCCGATGACGTCCTCGATGAGCAGGAAGCTGACCAGCTCGCCCGCCGGATCGAGCGGCCAGACCCCGGCGCGCGCCGCGTAGTCCTCGGGCGAGACCCCGAAGACCCGCGCCGCTTCGGGGTCCGCGTCCCCGCGGAGCCCGCCCGCCCCCGCCGGGGTCATCGAGGCCACCGCGTGCCGGGCTTCGTCAGCGGTCTCCACGTGCGGGAAGACGATGCCGTAGGTACCGGCGTCGAGCCCGGCCGCCGTCCGCTCCGCCGCCTCGTCCATCCCGTCCCGGATCGGAGGAATCCGGAGCAGGACCGGGTGCGGGTTGGCGGACCCGCGCGCGTCGGGTGGCGACAGGGCTTCCTGATAGGCGGACATCGTGGGGAGGTCGAAAGGCCCCCGCTCGAGCGAGTAGAAGATGAAGTCGGCCAGCTCCTCCTGCGCCATCTCCATCGCCGTTTCCGGGGTTCGCTCGCCCGAGAAGATCCCGAAGACCACCTGACCGTCGGCGAGCAGCGAGGCGACCCGGTTCCACGACGGGCCTCCGTTCCCGGCCGGCTCGGGCTCGGCGGCCTCTTCTTCCGCCGGCATCTCCTCGCCGGCCGGCGGGGAGGAGCAGGCAGCGAGACTCCAGGCGAGGCCCAGCACGAACAGGCGGCCGGCAACGGGACGGGAAACGGTGATCTTCATGGAAAGGCGCTCCGCGGGGACGGGCTATCCTACCCGGTCGAAAGCGGCCCGTTCCGCTTCCACACCGTTACCGGATGGCCCCCGGAATCCAGGGATGTTCTCCCCGTGATTTCGGGGGCTTGCGTATTCCCAAGGAGGAGACGTTTCATGGCTACCGTCACGCTCGGCGGCACCCCGTTCGCCATCTCGGGCGACCTGCCCGCGGCCGGAGACGCCGCTCCCGATTTCACCCTGACCGGCGGCGACCTCGGTGACATCTCGCTCGGCAACTACGCCGGGCAGCGACTGATCCTGAACATTTTCCCGAGCGTGGACACGCCGGTGTGCGCCGCGTCGGTCCGCCGCTTCAACGAGGAAGCCGCGGCGCTCGACGGCGTGTCGGTCCTGTGCGTCTCGCGCGACCTGCCCTTCGCGCACGGACGCTTCTGCGCCGCCGAGAACATCGAGGCGGTGAGCTGCGCCTCGGAAATGCGCGACGGCTCGTTCGGCGACGCCTACGGCCTCCGGATCACCGAGGGGCCCCTGGGGGGCCTGCTGGCGCGCGCGGTGGTCGTCGTGGACGGCGACGGCCAGGTCCGCTACTCCCAGCTCGTTCCGGAGATCAAGGAAGAACCGGACTACGACGCGGCTCTCGCCGCCTGTAGCTGAGGCTGCGCTTGCCTCGTTCCCGCGTAGCCGCGGGAGAATTCCGGACGACTGTTGCGTGATAAAGTCGCGAATTCGTTGCATCTTCCGGCGCTTCCCGACCTGAGAAACCAGTCTCCCCCACGAAATTGACGGCTGCGCAGGAAGGGGGAGCCGACCTCATGGAACCCCCGTCCGAGGAAGAACTGTCAGCGGAAGAGCTGTCCGACGAAGAACTGTCCGGCGAAAACCCGGATGACGGCGGCGTCCCCCCGGCCCCGGTGCCGGGCGTCTTCGAACTGGGGGACTTCGTCTTCTATCCCCAGATCGGTCATTGCGACGTCGGGGAAGTGGTCCACGACGCCCAGACCGGCCTCGATCTCCTCGAGCTGAACCCGCAGGATTCCTCGACCGGGAACCGGATTCTGGTGCCGGCCGGGCAGGCTGCCAGCCGGGGGATCCGCCACGCCGGGGACTCCCCGGGAGTGATCGAGGAGGTCCTCGGTTCGGACTTCGAGCCGACCATCGACGACGCCTCCGAGCGCCTGGACCTGATCACCGCCCAGGAACGCGAGGGGACGGTGTTCAGCCTCGCCCACGCGCTCAAGCGGCTCCACCTCCGGCACGAGATGAAGACCATCAGCCGGGAGGAAGAGAAGCGCCGTTCCCGCATCCGCAAGTGGCTGGTGGTGGAATACATGACGGAGAAGGAGGGAACGAGCGGCCAGGCGCAGTCGGCGATCACCCGCCTGCTCTCCCGGACGATGAACGCGGTCCGCGAGCGCGAGAAGGAAGCCGCCCGCGAACTCCGCAAGCAGCAACGCGCGGAGCGGAAGGCCGCCGAAGCGGAGCGAAAAGCACGCCGCCGGGGCCGAAGTTAGGCCGTTTCCGGCGGCGCAGCCCTTCCGCCGGAATAGCATCCGGTAGGACGATGACCCGCCGTTCCCTCTTCGGACGCCCTCCCTCACCGGCGCCGCCGGTCCCGCCGCCGGCGACGGAACCCCGGATCGAGACGGCTTCCGCCGCCCGTCCGGGGTCGGCCGCGTCCCCGTTCTCGATCCGGGAGATCAGTACCCGCATCCGGGAGGTGCTGGAGGACGGCTTCCCACGGAGCTTCTGGATCGAGGGGGAACTCTCCCAGGTAGGCCGGCCGCAGAGCGGCCACCTCTACCTGACCTTCCGCGAGGAGAGGGTGGTCCTCGAGGCCATGGCCTGGGCCAGCGACGCCCGGGGCTTCGCCTTCGTTCCCGAGCCGGGGGACCGGATCCGCGCCCTCGGCCGGCTGCGCACCTACGAGGGCAAGAGCGTCTACCAGTTCCAGGTCCAGCGCCTCGAGAAGGCCGGGATCGGCGCGCTGCTGCAGGAGCTCCAGGAACGGGAGGCGCGACTCGAACGCGAGGGGCTGTTCGATCCGGCGCGGAAGCGCGCGCTCCCCTTCCTCCCGCTCCGGATCGGCCTCCTGACCGCGGCCGGCAGCGACGCGTCGGTCGATTTCACGCGAACGGCCCGCAGGCGGTTCCCCGGCGTGGGGATCCGCGAACAGCACGCACCGGTGCAGGGGCCCGGGGCGCCGGGAGCGCTGGCCGCGGGGATTCGGGCGCTGGGCCGCCTGGATCTCGACGTCATCGTGGTGGCCCGGGGCGGCGGTTCGGTGGAGGACCTCCTCCCTTTCAGCGACGAGCTCGTGGTGCGCGCCGCCGCCGCCTGTCCGGTGCCGCTCGTCAGCGCGATCGGCCACGAGGCGAACCGGCCACTCCTCGACCGCGCGGCGGACCTCCGCGCCAGCACCCCCTCGGCGGCCGCCCGCGACATCCTCCCCCTGCGTGAGGACCTGGTCCGGGAGATCGAGGCGCGCCGGGGAGCGTCGGAGGCCACCGTGCGGCGCGCCCTCAGGGCGGCGGAAGGCCGGGTGGCGACCTTCCGGACCCACCGGGCGACCGCGGCGCTGCCCGCGTGGCTCGAAGCGGAGTGGCGGGGCCGCGGGCGGGACCGGTCGGCGGCGCTCGAAGCGGCCCGAACCGCACTCCGGACCCGGGAGATCCGCCTCGACGCGACCCGGAAACGGCTCGACCGGAACCATCCGGCCCGGCGGCTCGCCGAGCAGGCCGCCCAGTTGCACCGTCTCCGGGAGCGCCTTGCCGGTCTGCCCCTGCTTCGCGGTCCGGAGGCCCGGCTCGAGACGGCCCGGCGCCGGGTTTCGCCGGAGCCGCTCCACCGGCTCATCGCAGCGGAGCGGGCCGCGCTGGCCGCCCGCCGCGCCCAGGCGGACGCGGCGCTCCGGAGGTCGCTGGAGCGCCATGCCTTCGTCACGAGAGCGGTGGACCGGAAGCTCGGAGACCTCGATCCGCGGGTCGTCCTGCGGCGCGGCTACAGTCTGGCGCTCGATTCCGCGGGGCGCGCGCTCGCTTCCAGCCGCGAGGTGCGCGTCGGGGACCGCCTGCGGCTGCTGCTCGGCGAGGGTGAACTCGGCGCGGCGGTCGAGGAGGTGCGGTTACCGCCGGACGCGGCGGCTCCGCCGCCCGCGGGACAGAATTCCGAAGGAAACGAGTCATGAGCGAAGCCGGCGACCCCGCCCCGCCACCCGAGGCGACCTTCGAGTCGCTGGAAGCCGAACTGGAGCGGGCGACCCGCAGGCTCGAGGACCCGTCCGTCCCGCTGGAGGAGCGCCTGCAGCTCCACGCCCGCGCCGCGGCCATGCACCGGCGGCTCGAAGCCATCGTGGAGGCGGCGCGGAAGGCCACCGCCGAACCCGGCAAGGACGCGGCCCCCGAGGACGAGGACGCCGCCGAACCTTACGAGAAGGTGCGGGACCGTCTGGGCGCGGTCGTGAACGCGCTGGAAGCGAACGATCTCCCGCTGGCCCGCGTCGTGGAGCTGCACCGGGAGGCGCAGCGCCTCGCGGCCCGCTGCGAGGCGATCCTCGACGGGGCCCAGGAAGCGGTCCAGCAGGCCGCGGGTGCGGCGGGCGCCGGCGACGCGGATTCCGATGCGGATGTCCCCGCCTGAGACCGCCGCTCCGGCGGCGGCGCCGGAAACGGACGCCGGCGAGTTCCTCTCCGGCTGCGCGCGGGAGGTGAACGCGTTCCTCGACCGCGCGCTCCCCCCCGAGACGGGCCCGGCGGCGACGCTCGCGAGCGCAATGCGCTACGCCGTTCTCGGCGGCGGGAAGCGGATCCGGCCGGCGCTGGCGATGGCCTCGGCGATCGCGGTCGGCGGGGGCCGTCGGGACGCCCTGCCCGCGGCCGCCGCGCTCGAGATGATCCACACCTACTCGCTGATCCACGACGACCTGCCATGCATGGACGACGACGACCTGCGGCGGGGGCAGCCAACGGTGCACGTCCGCTACGGGGAGGCGATCGCCGTCCTCGCGGGCGACGCCCTCCACACCCTGGCGTTCGAGACCATCGCCGGCAGCGAGGCGCCGCCGGAGGTGCGGCTCGGCTGCATGGAACGCCTCGCGGCGGCAGCCGGCCCCGCGGGCATGGTGGGCGGACAGGTGCTCGACATGGAAGCCGAGACCCGGACTCCCGACGCCCGGGGTCTGGAGGCGATCCACCGCGGGAAGACCGGGGCGCTCATCTCCGCCTCGCTCGCGCTGGGCGCGCTTGCCGGAGGGGGCAGCGTCCGGCAGGCGGATGCGCTCGCCGCCTTCGGCCGTGAACTGGGGCTCGTGTTCCAGATCGTGGACGACCTGCTCGACGAGGAGCAGACGAGCGCCCGGCTCGGCAAGTCCGCCGGGAAGGACCGCGCCGCGGGGAAGGCCACCTATCCCGCGATTCACGGGATCGAGGGCGCCCGCGCCGAGGCCTCCCGGCGGGCGGAGCTGGCCCGGGAACTCCTGGACGGACTAGGCAAGGAACCCGGTCCGCCCGTAAATTCCACCGGGACGCGTCTCCTGGACGCCCTCACCGACCGCATCCTTCGTCGTACTGCCTGATGCCCCGAAACGGCCCTCCGCGCAAGAACGCCCGCTCCCGCCGCGGGGCGCCGATGTCAAACGCCAGGCGTTTCGTCCCTCCCGAAGGGGGAGGTTTCCGGGTCGGGATCGCGGCCAAGATCGCGGCGCCCGAGGCGCCGGCGACCACCCGCGGGCTGGCCGGCTGGCTCGAGGGCCGGGGCGCCATCGTCGCCCTCGAGGAAAAACTCGCCGAGGCGACCGACTGGAGCGGGGCCTCGGCGCCCTTCGAGGCGATCGGGCGGGACCGGGACCTCGTGCTGGTCCTCGGGGGTGACGGAACGCTGCTGTCGGTCGCGCGGGCGATGGGTGAGCGGCAGGTCCCCATCTTCGGAGTGAACCTCGGGAGCCTCGGCTTCCTCACCAACGCCCCCCTCGACCATCTCTACCCCGAACTCGAGAAGATCCTGGACGGCGAAGGGGTCATCGACGAGCGGACCACGCTCCGGACCGCGCTCCTCCGCGACGGCGAGACGCTCGTCGAGGAGATGTCGGTGAACGACGTGGTGATCACCGGCAGCTCGATCGCCCGGGTGATCGAGGTGCGGATCACCACCGCCCACGGCTTCGTCGCCACGGTGCTGGGCGACGGCGTCATCGTGGCCACCCCCACCGGCTCCACCGCCTACAACGTCGGCGCCGGCGGGCCCGTGGTCCATCCCGCGGTCGAGGCGATCGTCCTCGCCCCCATCGTGCCGCTGACGCTGACCCAGCGGCCGGTCGTCTTCCCGGACACCGAGGACCTGACTCTGACGCTCCGGGGCCGGCGCCGCCAGGTGCACGTGACCTTCGACGGCCAGGCGAGCCATCCGCTGCTTCCCGGGGACGTGCTGAAGGTCCGGAAGTCGGACATCCGGGTCCAGCTCCTCAGCCTTCCGGAAACCAACTACTTCCGGGTGCTGCGCAAGAAGCTGCTCTGGAGCGCGCTGCCCCCCAAACGGGCGCGGGCGACGGTCCCCGAACCGCCGAATCCCACCTGACGGCCTGGAACGCCGGTCTCCAGACCGGCACGGGGGGGGGGGGGGCCCCCCCCCC
>JAPPGX010000054.1 GCA_028877265.1 Acidobacteriota bacterium | reverse complement strand
CCCCCGCCCCCCCCCCCCCCCCCCCCCCCCCCCCCCCCCCCCCCCCCCCCCCACGTCCCGACGCCACCCGGACAAGGCGGCCCCCGCCTCGGCGTGGAGGTTACGGGTGGAGGTGTCGCGTCGAACTTAACCCGGAAAATCCAGCGTGACACATCGAGATCTCCGGGTAGAAGGACATTGCGACACCCTCTCCGAAACTCATCGAAGCCACGCTCGGCACCCCGGACCTGCGTCAACCAAGGGGCATAGCGGCCCGCGGTCCGCGGCCCTGTGGGCCGCGGTGCCGGTCTGAAGACCGGCGGTCCCTAATGGTCAGGACGCCGTGATCGGTCCGGGTTCACCAGCGGGGATCGGAACCGCCGCCGGAGCGCTCGCGCGCCACACCCGCCGCGCCTTCACCGCCAGGTCGTCCAGCAGCGTGTAGAAGAACGGCAAGATGACCAGCGTCAGGACCGTCGAAGCCGCGAGCCCCCCGATGACTGTCCGGGCGAGGGGGAAGTAGTAGAGCCCGTCGAGTCCGGTCCGCCCGATCGCCATCGGCAGGAGCGCCAGCATCGTGGCGCCCGCGGTCATCAGGATGGGCCGCAGCCGGTCCCGGCCGCCTTCCAGCAGCGCCTCGGTGCGTTCCATGCCCGACCGGCGCAGCTTGTTCACGTGGTCGATCAGCACGATCCCGTTCTTCACCACGATGCCCATCAGGATGAGCATCCCGATCTGGGCCATGAGATTGAAGGGGCTGTCGGTGAGCAGCAGGGTCCAGCTCGCTCCCCAGAGCGCGTAGGGGATCGAGATCAGGATGGCGAGCGGGTGGATGAGCGATTCGAACTGGGCGGCCATCACGATGTAGATCAGCAGCAGCGCCAGCAGGTAGTTGATCGCCATGTTCTGGAGGTCGGTGTCCTGCCGGTTGATCCGGTCCCCGAAGGACCATGAATACCCGGCGGGCAACGCCATCGCGTCCAGCTCCTCCTCGATCGCGCCGCGGGTCTCGTCCCAGGTTTCGCCCTCGTAGGCGGCGCGGAGCGTCGCGACCGCCTTCCGGTCCGATCGCTGGATCGTCCGGCTCCGCTCGACGATCTCGAAATCGGCGAGGTCGCCGAGCGCGACCGGGACGCCGCCGTCCGCGATCAGCGTGAAGTTCCGCAGGTCCTCGACCCGCGAGATGTCCTGCTGGGACATCATGAGCAGCACCTCGGCTTCCCGGTCCTCGGTCTGGAAGCGGCGGAGCGGCCGCCCGCCGAGCGAGAAGCCGAAGATCTCCGCGAGGTCCCGCGGCGTGATTCCGAGCCGCGCGGCCTCCTCCGTTCGCGGCCGCACCAGCACTTCCCGGCGCGGGTTGTCCCCGGCGCTGCGGAGTTCGGCAACCCCCTCGACCGCCGCGAGACGGCTTTCGGCCTCGCGGGCGAACGCGGCGAGCCGTTCGGAGTCCTCGCCGTAGAGCCGGACCCGGAAGAACATGCTGTCGCCGCCGGTGTCCTGGTCGTCGTCCCCGAAGACGATCCGGGCGCCGGGGAGCACCGGTAGCACCTCCCGGATCCGCTCGCGCATCTCCCTGCCTTCGGCGTCGGAGATGTGCTGCTCGCCGAACGAGATCACCGTCTGCGCCTCGTTCTCGGCGAAGTAGCTGTACACCGACTCGAACCCGAGGTCCTCGCGGAGGTCGGCGAGCCGGCTTTCGACCGCCAGCACCGCGACCCGTGCGTCCTCCTTGTAGTGGAAGTCCGAGAACTCGTAGGCGAGGAAGACCATGTTCCGGTTGAGCCCGGCGAAGACCGCGGTCGAGAGCCCGAGGAAGAAGGGGAGGATCGCCGTGACCAGGAAGGCGGCCGCGATGCCCGCCGTGACCCAGCGGCGGCGCAGGGTGAACCGCAGCGCTCCCTGGTAGATCGCGCCGAGGCGCTCGGTCCAGCGGGGCGCGACCGACGGCTTCCGGGCGAGGATGCGCGAACTCACCAGCGGGATCAGGGTCAGCGAAATGAAGAGCGAACAGAAGATGGTCAGGGAGATGGCGAGGCCGATCTCCCCGAGCCAGATGGACATCTCGTTCTTCGCGCCGAGCACCGTCGGCAGGAACACCACCGCGGTGGTGACCGTCGAGGCGATCACCGCGCCCGAGACGGCACGGGCGCCGGAAACGGCCGCGGTCTTCGCCGGGATTCCCCGGCCGTGCTCCTTGACGATGGACTCGAGCACCACGATGGCGTCGTCCACCAGCAGGCCGATGCCGAGCATCATCCCCATCATCGACAGGACGTTGAGCGAACGGCCGGCGAAGTAGAGGACGATCCCGGTCGCGATGATGGACATGGGGATCGTCAGGCTGACGATCGACGTGGTGTCCACCCGCCGCAGGAACAGGAACAGCAGGATGACCGCGAAGAGGGCCCCCAGCAGGCCCTCGGTGCGGATGCCGGCGAGGCCCGAGGTGATCTGGGCCGCCTGGTCGTCCCAGACGAACAGGTTGATCCCGGCGAGCGCCGGGTCGGCGGCGATCTCCGTCTCGATGAGTTCGGTGACCGCGGTCGCCACCTCGACGGTGTTCGCTTCGGCGCTCTTGTAGACCGTCAGCGCGACCGCCGTTTCGTCGTTCAGGTGCCGCCCGAAGGGGATCGGCGGCTCCCGGTAGGTCACGTCGGCCACGTCCTCGACCCGGATCCCCCGGTCGTTCAATGGCAGGCTGCCGATCTCGTCGATCTCCGCGAGCGCCCCGAACCCGCGCACCGGGGTCACCGCGCCGTCCGCCCGGATGCGCCCGAGCGACACGTTGCGGTTCATGTTGGTGACGCGGTCCGAGATCTCGCCGAGGTCCATGCGGTGCGCCGCGAGCCGGTCGAGGCGCAGGTTGATCCGCACCTCGCGGGGCTCCACTCCGTTGAGGTCCACCCGGGCGACCCCCGGGACGCGCCGGATGGGGTCGGCGATCCGCCGTTCGAGCCGGTCGTAGCCCGCCGACAGATCCATCCCGGGGGCCGAGATCCGCGCCTCGACGATGGGGATCTGCGTCGTCGAGAAGGTGTTGACGTAGATCTCCCTCACGTCGGAGGGAAGGTCGCCGCGGGCGTCCTCCACGGCCTCAAACACCTTGGCCCGTGCCACGTCCACGGTCTCGCCCCAGGTGAACTCGAGCTGGAGGTCGGCGCTGTCGGCGGTGGCGTTCGACCGGATCCGGCGGGCGCCGGGGATCGTCGCGAGCGCTTCCTCGAGCGGCTGGACGATCTCGCGCTCGATCTGGCGGGGGCTCGCGTTCGGGTAGGGGACCGTCACGAAGACGCCCGGAAAGTCCACGTCGGGCAGGAAGGCCAGCGGTATCCGCGTGAACGAGATGCCGCCCAGCACCAGCAGGCTGAGCAGCACCATCGCGGTGGTGACCGGGCGGGTCACCGCCAGCTTGGGAAGACTCATGCAGCCCTCATCGGAGCGTCGGCCTGGGGCGCCGGCCCGGAGCGCCGGCCTCTGGCCGGCATCGCCGAGCGGAGCGAGGCGAAACGCGAAACGCCCCGGGTCCTCACGCCGCAAACCTCTTGCGGTCGAACACCGAGTACGCCGTCGGGATCACCACCAGGGTGAGCGCCGTGGAGACCAGCAGCCCGCCGATGACGGTGATGGCCATCGGGCCGCGGATCTCGGCGCCCTCGCCGAGCCCGAGCGCCATCGGGGTGAGCCCCAGGATGGTGGTCAGCGTGGTCATCAGGATCGGCCGGAGGCGGATCTGTCCGGCCGCCACGATCGCCTCGGCCTTCTCCATGCCCTCGCGGCGCAACCGGTTGATGCAGTCCACCAGCACGATGGCGTTCTTCACCACGATCCCGGCGAGCATCACCACCCCGATGAGCACGATGACGCTCAGCGTGGACCCGGAGAGCAGGAGCGCCCAGACCACCCCGATCGCCGCCAGCGGGATCGTGAAGAGGATCAGGAACGGGTGGAGGAGCGACTCGAACTGGCTCGCCATCACGAAGTAGACGAGGAAGATGGCGAGGCCGATGGCGAGCGCCAGGCTGGCGAAGGACCGCTCCATCTCCTCGCGTTGCCCGCCGAACCGCGTGGAGACGCCGGGACCGAGCCCGAGCCCGGCGATCCGGGAATCGATCGCTTCGGTGGCCCCCTCCAGGTCGGCGCCGTCGAGGTTCCCCGAGATCACCACCGCCGGCCGCTGCCCGACCCGGCGGAGTTCGGCGGGTCCCTCGCCGACCTCGGCCTCGCCGAGCGCCCGCAGCGGGACCGGCCGCGCCTCCTCGGCGTGGACGATCAACTCCGGCACCGCGGCGGTGCGGGACCGGAGACCCTCGCCTCCGCGCACGACCACGTCGATGCGCCGGTCCCCCTCGTCGAGCCGGGTGGCGACCTCGCCGCGCAGCTTGGAGCGCAGCCCCTCCGAGGCCTGGTCCACGGTGAGCCCGAGGCTCGCCAACCGGTCGGCGGCGAAGCGCACCCGGATCTCGGGGCTGCCTGCCTCGGCGGTGGAGCGGACGTCGGCGAGCCCGGGAACGTCGGCGACGGCGGCCTGCACCCGGCGGGCGCTCGGGACGAGCAGCGACCGATCCTCCGAATAGACCTCGACCTCGACCGGCTGGCGGAAGCTGAAGTAGGACGGCCGCCCGAACTCGTAGCGGACCCCGGGAAGCGCCGCAAGGTCCGCCCGGACCCGTTCGATGGCGGCCGCCTCTGCTTGTTTGTCGCCCGGGTCCGCCATCACCACCTGGACCCGTCCCTGGTGCTCCGCGCGTCCGGAGCCGCCAGCGAAGCCGCCTCCGGCGGCGGCGCCTGCCTCGGTGGTCACCCGGAGCACCGCCGGGTCCTCGAGGACCGACTCCCCGACGGCGTCCACGACGGTATCGGTCGCGGTCACCGCGGACCCCTCGGGAAGGTGGACGTCGAAGTGGAACTCTCCCTGGGAGAGCGCCGGGATGAGCTCCACCCCGATGGCGGCCCGGCCCACGGCGAGGGAACCGGCGAAGAGCCCGGCCGCCAGCACGAAGACGATGGCCGGGTGGCGCAGGGCGGCGCGCAGGACCGGCGGGTAGGCGCGCGCCACGGCGCCTTCCGCCGCGGTGAACCCCGACGCCACCGGACGGAACGGGAACATCAGCCCCCGTCCGGCCTTGCGCAGCACGGCGCGCAGCCCGCGGAGCGCGCGCACGGCGGCGGTCGCCCGCTGCTCGCCGGCGCTCGCGGCCGCGGTCATCCCACGGCTCGAGAGCACCGGGATCAGCGCCAGCGAGAAGCCGAGGGAGGCGAGGATGGAGATGGAGACCGTCAGCGCCTGGTCGCGGAAGAGCTGGCCGGCGACCCCTTCCACGAAGACGATCGGCAGGAAGACGGCGACGGTGGTCAGGGTGGAGGCGATCACCGGCCCGGCGACCTCGACGGTGCCGCCGACCGCGGCTTCGCGCGCTCCCTCGCCGCCGGCGTGCCGGCGGTGGATCGCCTCGAGCACCACGATCGAGTCGTCGAGCAGCATGCCCACCCCGAGCGCCAGCCCGCCGAGCGACATGATGTTCAGCGAGAGCCCCATCTGCTGCATCACGAAGAAGGTGGCGATCACCGAGACCGGGATGGCCATCGCGACCACGGCGGTCGAGCGGCGGTTCCGGAGGAAGAGCGCGATCACCAGGATGGCGAGCAGGCCGCCCTCCCAGGCGTTCCGCACCACCTCCGAGATGGCCCCCTCGATGAACTGGGACTGGTCGAAGAGGGTGGCCAGCGCGAGGCCCTCGGGAACCGAGTCCTCCACCGCCTCCAGCCGGGCGCGAATGCCCTCGGCGACCTGGACGGTGTTCGCGTCGCCCTCCTTGAAGATACGGACCTCGACGCCCTCGGCGCCGCCCTGGCGCAGGATCACTTCCTGGTCCTTGAAACCGGAGCGGACCTCGGCCACGTCGCGGAGCCGCACCAGCCGCCCCTCCGTGTCCTTCACGATCACCGCGCGGATGCGGTCGAGGGTGTCCAGCTCGTTCAGGGTGCGGACCAGGTAGCGGGCCTCGTCCTCGTAGACGCTGCCGCCGGCGAGGTTCACGTTGTTGGCCGCGAGCGCGTCCCGGACCTCCGCGACGGTGATGCCGTAGGCGGCGAGGCGGCCCTCGTCCACGTCCACCTGGATCTCCCGGACCAGCCCCCCCTCGATGCGGACCGCGGCGACGCCGTCCACCGCGTCGAGGTCCTTCTTGAGGTCCTCCTCGGTCCACTGCCGGACGGAGGAGAGCGGCTGGTCCCCGGAGACGCCGATCCGGAAGATCGCGTCCGAGGCTGGGTCAAACCGGAGGAGCCGGGGCCGTTCGGCGTCTTCGGGGAGCTGGACGCTGTCGAGTTTCTCCCGGACGTCCAGTCCGGCGAAGTCCATGTTGGTGTCCCAGACGAACTCGAGGGTCACTTCGGAGGTGCCGGCGCGGGACCGGGAGGTCACGCGCCGTAGTCCCGGAACGACCGAGGCGGCCTCCTCGATCGGCCGGGTCACCAGGGTCTCCACCTCGATGGGGGCCGCGCCCGGCATCCGGGTCTCGACGGTCAGCGTGGGATACGAGATCTCCGGGAGCAGGTTGACCGGCAGCCGGCCGAGCGCCACGAACCCGAAGACGCAGGCGGCCACGGTGAACATGCCGACGCTCACCGGCCGGCGGATGCAGCCGGCGATCAGGGACTTCACGGGGCGATTCTCCGGACGGGGAGCCGATCGATCAGTTGTTCAGGATTTCGACCGCGGCCCCCGGACTGAGCGCTCCGTGGCCGGCGACCACGATCCGCGTCCCGGGTGCGAGCCCGTCCGCAAGCTCGATGAGCGCGCCTTCGGGACTCTCCATCTCCACCCCCACGGTCACCTCGCGGCGGACGGCCTTGCCACCCTCGACCACGAAGACATGGGAGCCGGTCTCGCCCTGGACAACGGCCCGCTTCGGGGCCAGCACCGCGTTCTCGCGCCGGCCGGTCTCGATGACGACCCGGGCGAAGGAACCGGGCCGGACGACCGTTCCCGCCGGCGCCGGCAGCGCCACCGTCACCTTCACGGTGCCGGTGCCCGGATCCACGATCGGGCTGACTTCCCGGATGCGCCCGGTGATTCCGGCGCCGCTCGCGTCGGACTCCGGACGGACCACGGCGGGCTGGCCTGGCGCGAGCCCCGCCACGTCCCGTTCCGGCACGTAGAGCCGGGCGACCAGGGTGTTGAAGTCGGCGAGCGTCAGCAGGTGCTGGGCGGGCTCGAGCCGGCCGCCCTCGACCAGCATGAGTTCCGTCACCTTGCCCGCGAAGGGAGCCCGGATCTCGGTCCGTTCCAGTTCCAGCCGGGCCGTCTCCAGTTCGGAGGCGGCGAGGTCCCGGTCGAAGCGCGCCTTCTCGTATTCGTACTCGGCCACCAGGTCCTGTTCGAACGCCCGCTGCTGGCGCGAGAGTTCCGACTCGGCGCGCGAGAGCCGCAGTTCGGCCTGCTCGAAGGCGAGCCGCCGCTCGCGGGCGTCCACCCGCGCCAGCACATGGCCGGCGGCCACCGAATCACCTTCGCGGACGCTGATCTCGGTCAGCACGCCCGACGTCTCGGACAGCACCTGGGCGGTGCGCTCGGCCTCCACCGCGGAGGTGGTGGTGAGGTGGAGGGCGACCGGGCCGACCCGCGCTTCGGCGACGCTCACCGGGGTCGGCGCCGCCTCTTCGGGCTCGTCGGTGATCTCGCGAGCTTCGCTGACCCCGGTCAGGTTCGGGACCACGAACAGGCCGGCCGCCGCGATGCCGAGGGTCGCGGCGGCCAGCAACAGGAGCAGGGACTTTCGCTTCATGCTCTCTCCTAACGGATGTGCATCCTCCGGAGTTCCGGTGAATCTGCCTGAGAACTACGCAGTGGGACGCCGGACTCTTCATCGGTGACCGCGGGCCGGATTCCACGACATTTGATACCTAGTGTCAGTATGCATTGCACTACAATGTATTGCAACTCCCACGGGATGGGGACCGCCCGTGTCCCGGGTTGCTGCGAGAATCCCGGCCGAGATTGCGCGGTTAGCTCAGCGGAAGAGCACCTGCCTTACACGCAGGGGGTCGCAGGTTCGAATCCCGCACCGCGCACAGGCCGGGCCGCGTGGTGGCGGGGGCGAACGACCAGGGGTGCGCCGCAAGGTGGATCAGGTTGTTCGCCCCCGCCACCACGCGGCCCGGCGCTTCGCGCGGGAATCGCAAATCCCTTGCGCGCCGCAGGCGGCGCGCGGCGGAGAGTTGCGATTCGGCCTGGCTGTTTCTTTGTGAAAGGGGGGAAGGGTTTCCCCCCTTTCACACTTTCCCCCCTTCTCCGGTGGCGAACCCGCACAGCAGGAACGGCTCGGAGCGCCGGCCTCCGGCCGGCATCGCCGACCGCAGGGAGGCGAAACGCAACCCGCTCCAACCGCGATAGAAGACTCACCCGGCGGGGACCGCTGGTCTTCAGACCGGCAACCGCCGCCCCCGGGCCGCGGAAGCACCCATCGGTGTGAATCCGGACGGCGCGCCGGCTTGGCTTCCCCCGGCGGTGCGCCTACCGGATCACCTCACGCCCCGGGACGCTGAGCGGCAACGAATGTACCGCGCGGCTTGCGACGCTTCGGCGCTGTCGGCGCGGGTTTCGCGCTCCCGCGCGATGCCGGCCGGAGGCCAGCGCTCCAACCGTACCGCCGTAGGAACGAGCCGCCGTCCTGCGGTTCGCACACCCCCCGGAACGCGTTCGGAATGGACGGAACATTCCCGGTACACTGCTCGTTCATCCTCCATTCTGAGGAACGGGACGCTGGGGTCTTGAATCGTCAATCGCTGATCGGAAGGCGCGCGCGGAGGATCGTCGCGTCCGGCGTTTTCGTAACGGCCGCCGCTTTCCTGGCCGCCACCGGCGCCACCGCCCAGGACGGGGCGGCTCTGCCCCCGGACCGCCGCGCCCAGGACGATCAGGGCGACCTCGACCTCTCCTCCCGCGGTTCGGGACAGCTCGCCGAGCGCCAGCAGGACCTCAGTTCGTCCATCGCGGACCGCATCCTCGGACCGCCGGCCCCGGCGGCGGGAGAGGCCGTCAGCCGCGATGCCGACGGCCGGGTGACGCTCCGCGCCTTCCGGCTCGCGGAGCCGCTCACCGTGGACGGTGTCCTCGACGACCCGGTGTACGACCAGGTCCCGCCGGCGGAGGGCTTCACCCAGCAGGAACCCGACGAGGGCGCCCCGGTCTCCGAATCGACGCGCGTCTGGGTGCTCTACGACGCCGACAGCCTCTACGTCGCCGCCGATCTGGAAGAGCATCATCCGGAAGAGTTCATGACCAACGAGATGCGCCGCGACAACCGGAACATCGGCTGGGGCGACAGCTTCTCGGTCATCCTCGACACCTTCTACGACCGGCGGAACGGCGTCCTCTTCCACACGAACGCGGCGGGCGCCCTCTACGACGCCCAGGTCACCGACGAGCGGAACACCAACGCCGACTGGAACACGGTGTGGTGGGTGCGGACCCGGCGCATGGACGACGGCTGGACGGTGGAGATGCGGATTCCCTTCCGTTCGCTCCGCTACGCGGGGGGCGGCGCCCAACTCTGGGGGATCAACTTCCGCCGCCTCATCAAGCACACCAACGAGCGGTCCTTCCTCACCCCGACGCCCCAGGCGTACGACCGGTGGGGGCTGCTGCGGCTCTCGAATGCGGCGACCCTGGTCGGTCTCGAGGCGCCCCCGGGATCGCGCCGGATGGAGCTCAAGCCGTATGCCATCGGCTCGCAGACGAACGCTCCCCTGCGAGACATCAGCGAAGAGTGGTCAGGCGACGTGGGCGCCGACTTCAAGTTCGGCGTCACGGACGGGCTCACCGCCGACGTCACCTGGAACACCGACTTCGCGCAGGTGGAGGACGACGAGACCCAGGTCAACCTGAGCCGCTTCAGCCTCTTCTACCCCGAAAAGCGCGAGTTCTTCCTCGAGGGTCAGGGGGTCTTCGACTTCGGCGGCCGGGAGACCCGGTTCTTCGGCGGTCCCACCGACGTGCCGATTCCGTTCTTCAGCCGTTCCATCGGCATCTCGGGTGGCAGCGCCGTGCCGATCATCGGGGGTGCCCGCCTCCACGGCCGCGCCGGCGCCTACCAGATGGGCCTCATGAACATCCAGACCGGCGAGGTTGGCGGCCTCGACGTGGAGAGCACGAACTTCAGCGCCTTCCGGGTGAAGCGCGACCTCTTCGCGCGCTCCAACATCGGCGTCATCGCCACCCACCGGAACATCACTGCGGACGGTTCCGGATCCAACTCTCTCTACGGTGTGGACGGCAACTTCGCCCCGACGGACAACATCCGGTTCAACACCTTCTACATGGCGACCAGCGAGCCTGGAATGGAGACCGGGCACCAGGCCGCCAGCTACATGGGCCAGTTCCGCTACGACAGCGACCTGATCGACTTCGAGGTCCAGCGCCTCTACCTCGGCGGGGACTTCAATCCCGGCATGGGCTTCATCCGCCGGCGCGACTTCACCAAGAACGGCGGCTCGTTCCTGTTCGGGCCGCGCCCCCGCAGCATCGAAGCGGTCCGCCAGGTCGAATTCGAGGTCGAGGCAAACCAGTACGACCGGCCCGACGGTGAGATGGAGACGCGGGAGTACACGTTCGACACGAGCATCATCTTCGAGAGCAGCGACCGCCTCATGTTCGACCACACCGTGACCGAGGAGCGCCTCCTCGAGGGCTTCGACCTCTCGGACGAGGTCGGCGTGCCCGCCGGCAACTACAGGTTCTCGCGGACCGGGGTGCGGGTCCGGATGGGGTCCCACCGCAAGGTCTCGGGCATGTTCCGCTACGAGTTCGGGGATTTCTTCGGGGGCACCCGCCAGGAGGTCAGCTACTGGGGACGCGCCGAACTGAACCAGCGCTTCTCTCTGGAGCCGAACATCAGCCTCAACTGGATCACGGTGCCCGGTGGCGACGTGACGGCGCAGGTGAGCCGCCTCCGGGCGACCTACACCGTCTCGCCCCGCAGCTTCCTGGGCGCGCTCGTCCAGTACAACTCGGCCGCCCAACTGTTTTCCGCCAACGTCCGGTTCCGCTGGGAGTACTCGCCCGGCAGCGACCTCTTCGTGGTCTTCAGCTCGAACCGCGACGGCGACGACGGTCTCTCCGGGCTCAGCGACCGGGCGGTCGTCGTGAAATTCACCCGTCTCTTCCGGTTCTGACGGAGTCTCGGATCCCGTCCGCCGCCGCTCCCCCCGGGCGCCCGCGCCGCGTTCGCACCCGTGGTTCCCGAAGGCTATAGTCCGCGCCGGTTGTCACCACTGGTTCCGAAGGAAGTGTCCGCGTCCCGCCGCTTGCGGACCGCCGTTTTCGTAAGGGGAATTGCCGCGGTCAGCCTGCTGCCGCTGGCCGCCGGCGTGTCGTTCGCCCGCACCGCACCGGACGGGCCGGTTCCACCGTCTGCCGACCGCCGCCTCCACGACAGCCAGGATGATCTCGGAATCCCGAGCCGCGGCGCCGGCCGGCTCGCCGAGGGCCAGCAGGACCTCGGTTCTTCGATGGAGAGCCGCATCCTCGGTCCGCCCGCTCCCGCGCTCGGTGAGGCGGTCAGCCGCGGGCCCGACGGCCGGGTAACCCTCCGCGCCTTCCGGCTGGCCGAGCCGCTCACCGTGGACGGGGTGCTCGACGACCCGGTGTACGACCAGGTGCCGGCGGCCGACGGGTTCGTGCAGCAGGAACCCGAGGAGGGAGCCGCCGTTTCCGAATCCACCCGCGTCTGGGTTCTCTACGACGCCGACAGCCTCTACATCGGCGCCGAGCTGACCGGAGACCCGGAGCTGCTGATGGCCAACGAGATGCGCCGCGACCAGCGGAACATCGACTGGGGCGACAGCTTCTCGGTCATCCTCGACACCTTCTACGACCGGCGGAACGGCTTCCTGTTCCACACGAACGCGCTGGGGGCGCTCTTCGACGCGCAGGTGACCGACGAGCGGAACACCAACAGCGACTGGAACACCGTCTGGTGGGTGAAGAGCCGGCTCGTGGAGGACGGCTACACCCTGGAGATCCGGATCCCGTTCCGCTCGCTCCGTTACGCCGCCGGCGGACCCCAGCTCTGGGGAATCAACTTCCGCCGCCGCATCAAGCACAAGAACGAGCAGGCGTTCCTGACCCCGACACCCCAGGCGTACGGCTACCGCAGTCTGGAACGGCTCTCCAACGCGGCGACGCTCGTGGGCCTCGAAGCGCCCGCCGGTTCGCGGCGGATGGAGCTGAAGCCGTACGCCATCGGCTCCCAGGCGCACGTCCCGCTGAACGACCGGCTGAACGAGTGGTCCGGCGACGTCGGCGCCGACTTCAAGTTCGGCGTCACCGACGGGCTCACCGCCGACGTCACCTGGAACACCGACTTCGCGCAGGTGGAGGACGACGAGACCCAGGTCAACCTGAGCCGCTTCAGCCTCTTCTACCCCGAAAAGCGCGAGTTCTTCCTCGAGGGGCAGGGCGTCTTCGGCTTCGGCGGCCGGCAGGCCCGGGGGTTCGGCGGCGGCGGTGGCAGCGACATCCCCATCCCGTTCTTCAGCCGCTCGATCGGGATCTCGGGGGGCAGCGCGATCCCGATCCTCGGGGGCGCCCGCCTGCACGGTCGCGCCGGCGCCTACCAGATGGGGCTCCTGAACATCCAGACCGGCGAGGCGCAAGGGGTCGACGCGGAGAGCACGAACTTCGGCGCCTTCCGCGTGAAGCGCGACCTCTTCGCGCGGTCGAACATCGGGGTGATCGCGACCCACCGGAACGTCAGCGCCGACGGTTCCGGATCCAACTCCCTTTACGGCGTGGACGGGAACTTCAACCCGACCGAGCACCTCCGCATCAACACGTTCTACATGGCGACGAGCGAGCCGGGCGTCGAGACCGGACACCAGGCCGCGAGCTACCTGGGCCAGTTCCGCTACGACACCGACCTGCTCGACATTTCCGCCGAGCGCCTCTACCTGGGTGAGGACTTCAATCCGGGGATGGGTTTTGTCCGCCGCCGGGACTTCACGAAGAACGGGGGCAGCGTCACCTTCGCGCCGCGTCCCCGCGGGATCGAAGCGATCCGGCAGGTCGAGTTCCAGGTGGACGCAAACCAGTACGACCGTCCCGACGGCGAGACCGAGACCCGGGAGTACATGTTCCAGGTCCAGACCATCTTCGAGAGCAGCGACCGCCTCTTCGTGGACCACACGGTGACCGAAGAGCACCTCCTGGAAGGGTTCAGCCTTTCCAGCGAGGTCGGCGTTCCCGCCGGGGACTATCGTTTTTCCCGCACCGGCGTCCGTGTCCGCATGGGATCGCACCGCCCGTTCTCCGGGTTCCTGCGCTACGAGTTCGGCGACTTCTTCGGCGGCACCCGGCGGCAGGTGAGCTACCGGGGACGCGCCGAGTTCAACACCCGCTTTTCCCTGGAGCCGAACATCAGTCTCAACTGGATCGAAGTGCCCGAGGGCAACGTGCGGGCGCAGGTCAGCCGGCTGCGCGCGACCTACACCGTGTCCCCCCGCAGCTTCCTCGGAGCGCTCGTCCAGTACAACTCGGCGGCCCAACTGTTCTCGGCCAACGTCCGCTACCGCTGGGAGTACTCCCCCGGCAGCGACCTGTTCGTGGTGTTCAGCACGAACCGCGACGGAGACGACGGCCTCTCCGGGCTCAGCGACCGCGCGCTGGTCGTCAAGTTCACCCGTCTGTTCCGGTTCTGACGGGCTCTTCTCCGGCCGCGGAGAAGCTGGGCGGTGCCGGACGGTTCCGCTAGAATTCCCGCTGGTTTTCGAGATTTTCTACCGCCGAGAGCCGGCTGCCGTGTACCGTCCTTCCGCGACTCTTCAGAGTGCCCTGGGCGTCGCCGCCCTCGGGCTTGCCCTCCTGCTGGGCGGGGTTTCCGCGGGCGCCGACGGACCCGTTCCGCCGCCGCGCGACCGGCAGATGCAGGACGATTCAGGCGACCTGGCGATTCCCCTCCGGGGCGTCGGCCGGCTCGCCGCCGACCAGCAGGGCGTCAGCTCGTCGATGGCGAGCCGCATCCTGGGCCCGCCCGCGCCGAACGCCGGAGAAGCCGTCAGCCGGGACGCCGACGGCCGGGTCACTCTCCGGGCCTTCCGCCTCTCGGAGCCCCTCACCGTGGACGGCGTGCTCGACGACCCCGTCTACGAACAGGTGCCGGCCGCGGGCGGCTTCCTGCAGCAGGAGCCGAACGAGGGCGCCCCAGCGTCGGAATCCACCCGCGTCTGGGTGTTCTACGACGCGGAGAACCTCTACATCGCCGCCGACCTGGAGCACCCGGGTCCGTTGATGGCGGGCGAAATGCGCCGGGACAACATGAGAATCGGTTGGAACGACAGCTTCCAGATCGTCCTCGACACTTTCTACGACCGCCGGAACGGGTTCCTGTTCCAGACCAATCCGCTCGGCGCCTTCTACGACGCCCAGGTGACCGACGAGCGGAACACGAACAGCGACTGGAACACCGTCTGGTGGGTGAAGAGCCGCGCGGTCGAGGGCGGCTGGACCACCGAACTCCGGATCCCCTTTCGGTCGCTCCGTTACCCGGCCGGCGGCGCCCAGCTCTGGGGCATCAACTTCCAGCGGAACATCAAGCACCGGAACGAGAAGGTGTTCTTCACCCCCACGCCGCAGGCGTACAACCGCGAGGCGCTGATCCGCCTGTCCAACGCGGCGACACTGGTGGGGCTTGAGGCGCCCCCCGGGTCCCGGCGGATGGAGTTCAAGCCCTATGCCATCGGCTCCCAGGCGCACGCCCCCCTCCAGGACACGCTGAACGAGTGGTCCGGCGACGTCGGCGCCGACTTCAAGTTCGGCGTCACCGACGGGCTCACCGCCGACGTCACCTGGAACACCGACTTCGCGCAGGTGGAGGACGACGAGACCCAGGTCAACCTCAGCCGCTTCAGCCTCTTCTATCCGGAGAAGCGTGAGTTCTTCCTCGAGGGGCAGGGGGTCTTCGACTTCGGCGGCCGGCAAACCCGGGCCTTCGGTGGCCAGGGGCCTTCCGACGCTCCCATTCCGTTCTTCAGCCGGTCCATCGGGATCTCCGGCGGCAGCGCGGTGCCCATTCTCGGGGGCGCCCGCCTCCACGGCCGGGCCGGCGCCTACCAGATGGGCCTCATGAACATCCAGACCAGCGACGTCCCCGGTCTCGACGTGGCGAGCACGAACTTCAGCGCCTTCCGGATGAAGCGCGACATTTTTTCGCGTTCCAACGTCGGCGTCATCGCCACCCACCGGAACATCAGCGCCGACGGCTCGGGGGCCAACTCGCTCTACGGAGTGGACGGGAACTTCGCCCCCAGCGAGAACGTCCGGATCAACACCTTCTACATGGCGACGAGCGAGGCCGGACTGGAGACCGGGCACCAGGCGGCCAGCTACATGGGCCAGTTCCGCTACGACACCGACCTGATCGATGTCTCGGCCGAGCGTCTCTACCTCGGCGAGGACTTCAATCCGGGCATGGGCTTCGTCCGCCGGCGGGACTTCACCAAGAACGGAGGCTCCCTCACGTTCGCGCCGCGTCCGCGCGGCATCGACCGGATCCGCCAGTTCGAGTTCAAGGTGGACGCGAACCAGTACGACCGTCCCGACGGGGAAATGGAGACGCGGGAATACAACTTCGAGGGACGGGCCATCTTCGAGAGCAGCGACCGCCTCGTGGTGACCCATACGGTCACCGAGGAGCACCTCCTCGACGGCTTCCCCCTCTCCAGCGAAGTCGATGTCCCCGCGGGCAGCTACCGGTTCGCACGCAGCGGACTCCGCTTCTGGCTGGGGACCCACCGCGCGGTCTCGGGATACGTCCGCTACGAGTTCGGCGACTTCTTCGGCGGGACCCGGCGGGAGGTGAGCTACTGGGGGCGCGCCGAGGTGAACCAGCGGTTTTCCATGGAGCCGAACATCAGCCTCAACTGGATCGACGTGCCCGGCGGCGAAGTGCAGGCGCAGGTCAGCCGCCTGCGCGCCACCTACACCGTCTCCCCCCGCAGCTTCGTCGGGGCGCTGGTCCAGTACAACTCGGCGGCGCAACTCTTCTCCGCCAACGTGCGTTTCCGCTGGGAGTACTCGCCGGGCAGCGACCTGTTCGTCGTCTTCAGCACGAACCGGGACGGGGATGACGGGCTCAGCGGGCTGACCGACCGGGCGCTGGTCGTCAAGTTCACGCGCCTCTTCCGCTTCTAGCCCGGACTTCTCATACTGCCGGGGCGCCGGCGGTATTGGAGTAGCGGGGAG
>JAPPGX010000125.1 GCA_028877265.1 Acidobacteriota bacterium | reverse complement strand
GGGCGCTGGACGCGGGAGCCGCCGACTACATCGTCAAGCCCTTCTCGCCCTCGGAGCTGACCGCGCGGGTGCGGGCCGCCCTGCGCGTGCGGGCCGAGCCGGAGCCCTTCCTGATCGGCGAGTTGGCCATCGACTACGACGCGCGTCGCGTCGCCGTGGGCGGGCGTCCCGTGGAGCTGACGGCGACCGAGTACCAGTTGCTGCGGGTGCTCTCCACGAACGCGGGACGGGTCCTGACGTTCGACTCGCTGCTCCGCCAGGCGTGGCGGGGACGGAAGAGCGCAGGCGACCCGAAGCTGGTGCGCGCCGTGGTGAAGCGGCTGCGCCGCAAGCTGGGCGACGACGCAACGGACCCGACCTACATTCGCAACGAGCGCGGCGTCGGATACCGCATGCCGAGACCGGAAGACGGTTAGCGAACCGCTGGGACCGCCGGTCTTCAGACCGGCACGCGGGCCGCAGGCCCGCAGCGCGCGTGACGCTGATCTGCCTCACGGCGACGCACACGGCCGGGACCGCCACCGGGCGGCCCCCGGTGGCTCAGGGGCCGGCCGGATCCCGGGCGTCCGAAGCCGGAACCAGGTGCGTCTCGATCAGCGTTTCGATGCGCGTCATCCGCTCGGAGAGCTCACCGATCTCCTCGTGCATTTCTGCGCGCAGGCCGCCGATCTGTCGCTGCATGTCCAGGAGTTGAGCGCTGGTCTCCTTCTGCAGGGCGCCGATCTGCTCCTGCATGTCGAGGAGCTGGCCGCTCAGCGTGGTGAACCCGAGCGCGCCCGCCGCGAGCATCGTCCCGAACATGGTCACGAACACCGTGACGAGGAGTCGTTCGGGTCGGGTGAGCGGGTTCTGCGAACGTCCAGCGTTCCGTCCCGCTTCCGTGCTCGTCATCGCTCTGTCCTGTTAGCTCGCTCCCGGAGTATAGGGCCGGGCCGGTACGCTGCGGCCCGAGGTCGCGGGGACCGCTTGGAACGCCGGCTTCAGCCGGCACAGCCCGCCGCAGGCGGGCGGCGAGACGGACTTCTTTGGCCGGGATGGCGTGGCAGCGCGCCAATGCGCCCGGGCTACCGACGAACCGCCCGCGGCCCTGCGGGCCGCTGTGCCGGCTGAAGCCGGCGTTCCAAGCCGGCGGCGCCATCCGGGGGTGGGTGGGGTTACGACGTACGCCGTGCGCAGCACCGCTCGTGCCGGTCGGGAACCCGGCGTTCCAGGCCGTTGCTACCAACGTCGGTAGGGCGCCAGGCGGCGATTCCCGGCATGTTCGTGCTGCTGCCAACGCGGCCCGACGGCCGCAAGGCCGCACGGCCCGCTGCGCCTTGCCGAACAGGATCGGAACCTTCGCCCTCTCCTTGCCGGCGGGCCTCCTCGCCGGGTGCGGCGGAGGCACGGACCGAACGCCCACCACGCCGCCATCAGCACCGACGCGGACTCCGGTCCCCTCGGACGCCCCGTCCGGTCCCGTGGAGACCGTCCGCCACGCCCCGATTCCGTGAGCCGACCGGTGACCGACAGGCGCGTCACGCTCTACCGCGACACGGCCGGCCGCGCGCACGCGACGGGCCTGCGCCGACCGCGAACCGACGCCGCGCCCGCCGGGTACGAATGGGGCTACGGGGGCGCCGGCGCCGCCGCGCTGGCGCGGGACCTCCTGCGGGCGGCCGGCGCGACCGCACGGGAAGCCGACCGCTGGCACCGGCCCTTCAAGTGGGCCCTGATCGCCAACCTGCCGCTCCAGGGCGCAAGGCTGAACCTGGACGCAATGCGTCGCACCGTCAACGAGCTGCGCGGGCGGCGCCTGGGTACGGAAGACTGCGTGAAGGAACTGACCGCCGCCGCCGCGCCCGAGCGCCTGACCGAGGCGCACTACCGTCACCGCACACCAGGCCGGCGTTCCCCACGACGAATCACAACGCAGGGCCACGAGCCGGCGGGGGCAGCTCCGATCAATAACGCCAGTCGTCGGAGGGGGGTCCGATCGATGACGTGGGTCGGCGGCGCGGGGTCCGGTCGAACTCCGGGGTCGGCAACAGGGGGTCCGGTCGAACTCCGGGATCAGCGACAGGGGATCCGGTCGATAACGGAGGAGGTCCGGTCGATAGCGAGGGCCGGTTGGCCGAGGATCCGGTCGATAACGGAGGAGGTGCGGTCCATATCCAGGGTCGGCTGGCGGAGGGTCCGGTCGATAGCGAGGAGGGTCCGGTCGATATCCAGGGTCGGCGCCGGGAGGTCCGGTCGATAACGGAGGAGGTCCGGTCGATGTACCGAGCCGGCTTGCGGGCCAGCGCGTCATCCTGTCCGATCCCCGCTTGGGGAATGGGTGGTCGCCCGAAGCCAATCGCCGGGCCAAAGTGTCAGTTCCTCCGGATCCAGCAGATCGACAAAGCGATTCTCCTCGGCTGGCACGTGGTGCACCTTTAGGAACAGGGCGGCGAGCCCTCGATCATTGATCCCGATACCCGCCACTCTCCTCCAGAACTACCAACATCGGTAGGGCGTCAGGCGGCGGTTCCCGGCATGTTCGTTCCGCTGCCGGACAACCTGACGGCAGCAAGGCCGCACGGCCCGCCGCGCCTTGCCGAACCGGATCGGAATCCTCGCCCTCTGCCTGCCGCTGGGCCTGCTAGCCGGGTGCGGCGAGACGACTCCGGCCGCGCCGTCCGGGCCTCCGCCCCCGTCGATCACCTCGCTCGAGTTGACCTCCGGCCAGGAGTTCCCGATCTTCCTGGGCCAGACGGCGGAACTCCAGCTCACCGCGGTCCGGTCCGACAACTCACGAGTTCCGGTGGACGGCGCGCTGGCCGCATGGAGTTCGTCCAACGAGGTGGCCGCTACCGTATCGGCGGGAGTGGCGACCGCGGTAGAACCGGGGAACACGGAGATCGCCGCCGGGTACCAAGGGGCGTCCGTCGAGCTTCCCGTGCCGGTACGGATTTCGCCGACCGCGCGGGGCAAGGTTCGCGTCCTCTACGCCGCACCGGCGGACCGGCCGTTCCGGCCCGACTACAGCAGTGGCATCTCCTGGGCCATGACGGAGGCGCAGACCTGGTTCCGCAGCCAACTCAGAGGACTGACCTTCGAGCTCCACGACGGCTCGCCCGAGTTTTGCCAGATGCCCGAAGACTCCGATCACTACGCTACCGGCGACGCGTGGGACAAGGTCGTCAAGGGCGTGCAGGACTGCGCTCCGGTGGCTCTCGATACGCCGGGTATCTCCTGGTACGTGTTCGCTGACGTTCAGGAACGTTGCGGAGAACCCCACGAACTGGGGATGGGCGGCAACGGTGCGGCGATCGTCCCCAGGCACGATCTGGAGGTGCTGGCGGGGTCCAACCCCATCCAGGGCTGCAAAGGACCGGTCACCCGCAGCCGTCCGAGCATTGCGGCGGGTTTCGCGCATGAACTTGCCCACAACTTTGGTCTGCCTCACCCGCCGGGATGCGACGACAAGCTTGCGCACTGCGACCTCGATGCCCTCATGTCCCTCGGGTACCTCGAGTACCCCGACACCTATCTGCGGCCCGGCGAGAAGGAGTTCCTGATGCGCTCCCGTTTCCTGAGGAGAACCGGTCCGCGCGGCGCCGGCCCCCGGGAGGTGGCGATCCGGGGGGTGGTCCGGGACGCGTCGGGCGCCCCCCTGCCCAGGATCCGGGTTTCCATCATGTCGGACACCTACTGGAACTGGGAGGAGACAGGCGTCACCGGAGCCTTCTCGATCGGATTCCCTGACAGGGAATCCGGCCCGTTCCTGGTTTCGGTGCATGCCGGCGACACGGCAGCGGACTGCAACTGGCTCGGTTACCACGGTCCCGGCGGTCTGCTCGCATTGCGCCGGGACGCCACCCTGGTGAGCGTGGCGGCCGGGGACCCCGAACCGATCGAAGTGACGCTTCCAATGGCGCCCGGCGAACTGTGCAACCTGGACCGAACGCTCAGCGGAGTCGTGGTGGGCCCCGGAGACCGGCCGGTAGAGGGAGTCAGGGTCTGGTTTCATCGGCTCGGCATCTCTACGGCTCGGGACGGAAGCTGGACACGCCGCCTTTTCGAGGGATGGTGGTCGCACCACCTGCACCGGCCGCTGTCGATCACGCTGCCGCAGTGCGACAAGGAGATCTTCTTCACCGTGGACGGATCCTCCGAGTCACCGAACTGGGCCTTCGAACTCGCGCGGCGCTTCGAAGTCGCCCCGGCCGGCATCACCGACATCGAATTGCGGCTTCGGGCAACCCCGGAACAGCTCTGCCAGGAAGGCTGAGGTTCGCCTCCCGGCCTGGAACGCCGACCTCGGGTCGGCACGCGGGCCGCAGGTCCGCAGAGCGCGTGACGCTCATCTGTTCTCACGGCGCCGCCTTACACCTGTAATTTGCGCGCGTACCATTCCCTGTGATTCCTGCCGGTTCCGGAAGGAGCGAGCCGATGTCCCACCGCCCCGCAGAGAGGATAGGGGTGCGCGCTGCCGGTGCTGTCTTCACCGCCGCGCTGGGCCTGCTGCACGCCGGATGCGGGGGCGACGGCGGCGCACCCGCCGCTCCTCCGGCCCCTCCCCCGCCCCAGCCGCTCGGCTGGAGCGACCTCCCCGGCGAGATCACCGTTGAGGTGGCGGAGACGGCGATCTTCACGGCAACCCTCACCGCGGCCGTGGACGCCACCTACAGCATCTCCGCCAACTCGGAGGCCATCGAGGTTTCGGGCGAGGCGCTGCGAGCCGGCGTGTTCCAGGGATCCGTGACCGGAGTCGAGGCCGGGGAGGCGGAGATCACCGTCACGGCTTCCCATATCGGCTACGTCACCGCTACGGACTCGCTCGACGTCATCGTGGAGGACCCATTCGATCAGGCCCTGTGGCGGGAACTGGTCTTCGACGCCTTCGACTGCCCCAACGGGTTCACCGACGAGTCCTGCCGGAACTTCTGGGGAGAGAGGAACGTCGAGGACCGGATCACGGCCGTCCTTCCGTTCCAGCCCAACTTCCATGTGGTGAGTTCGTTCAGGGAGTGGCGATTCACTTCGTCCGACACGCGAACGATCGGGAATGCGATCCGCGATTCCGTCGAACAGATCACCGGAGAGACGTTCACTGGCCAGATCACGAGCGGAAGAGGCCTACGGGATGAGTACGGATGGGTTGACGTGGTCCCCGTGGGGAGCGAAATCCTCGGTGGACGCACCACGTGTGGCGGCGCCAACGTGGGTCAGACGGAAGGCCTGATGGTCGTCAACGTGGAAGGCTCGGACAGTTGCGATCTCTTCGCCGTCACGATGCACGAGGTCGGGCACGTCCTCGGCTTCTTCCACGTGCTGAACCTGGGCGACTTCATCATGTCCCCCATCCTGACCGAGATTCCCGCGGTGTTCAGCGAGACGGAGCAGTTTCACGCCCAGCTCGCCTGGGAGCTGGGACGCGGTGTTCCCTATACCCCGGACCCCCGGAAGGCGTCTTCCTCAAGCGTCCTGACCACGGACTCCGCCTCCGGGAGGCGAACGCTCAAGGACCTCCCCCTGGACGAACTGGTCCACTGCCCGCTGCACTAGAGCAGCGCAACGGCCTGGAGCGCCGGCTTCAGCCGGCAGGCGGGCCGCAGGCCCTCAAAGCGCGCAGGGCCGTAACGTCCTGATCGCGCAACGGCTTGGAACGCCGGTCTCCAGACCGGCACGCGCGATGCTCGGCACCGCGCATGTCGTAACCCCACACCGCCCTCAACGCACGTACCATTCATTGCGATTCCTGCCAGTTCTAGTAGGAGCGCGCCGATGTCACACCGTCCCGAGACTCGCGTTCTCGCTGCCGGTGCTGTCTTCGCCGCCGCGCTGAGCCTGCACGCCGGATGCGGGGGCGGCCCGTCAACGGCGTCCGCGCCCGCGCCAGCCCCCGCGCCAGCTCCCACTCCGGCGCCGCCCCCGGTTCCGCCGCCGTCGGCTCCGCCGTCTGGATTGGACGGCGTCCAATTCCTGCTCGACGAGGTTTCCGAGATCGCCGCTCCGGGGATTCCCGGCCGCCTGTGCGTCTATGGCCCCGACGCCTTCTCTGTCGTCGTCGGCGCCTTCCACGACGCGCCTTCCGTGTCGGCTCCGGTCGTCGCCGCCGGCCGGTGGGAGTCGGGACGGGTCGCCGTCTTCGGTCACGACGGTTATTTCCGCCGCGCAACCCTCGAGACCGGAGGCACGGGACGCTTGATGACGAACGCGTTTTACTGGGTCGCGGGAGAGTCTGGTCAGGCGAATCCCCGGATCGGGGTCGCGGGTGCGCCCGAACTGCGCAACTGGCTCGTGCGCAACGGTCTTGCGGCCGTTGAAACAACCCTCACGCCACAATCGCTCGCAACGGTGGATGTCGTAGCCGTCGTCATGTGGAATCAGGGCGAGCGGGAAATCGAAGCGCTGCGGGCGTTTGTGCGCGGCGGCGGCGGTCTCGTTGCCTCGGCCACCCCGTGGGCCTGGGACTACCTGAATCCGTACCAGAACCTGGTCGGTGGCTACGCCGGGAACCGCCTCCTGGAGCCGGTCGGAATCCAGTGGGCCTACGGGGTGCTGGTCCCCACATCCCGGAGCGGTTTCTCCGCAACCGGGCCACCCCCCGGGGTAACGCACGCCCGGGAGGCCCTGGACGTGGTCGCGGCGAACCTGGAGGGCGACTTTGACCTGCTGAGCGACCCCGAGCTGGGCCAGTCCTTCGCAACCGTGATCCTCACCGCCGCGTGCATGCCTCCGGACGACACGTCGCTTGCGGCCAGCCTGGACACACTGGCCGACCGCGTCGGTCGCCAGGGCCGCTGGCCCACGGCCGCCCGACCGGTCGGCAGGGTCGATGGCGCCGAACAACTCGGGGCCGCTGTGTACGTTCTCGGACAGCGCCACACGCCGGCCGCGGAGGTGCGGGCGCACCCGGCGGCGGCGGACTTCCCCGGCTCGGTCCCGGCCGGGGCCCCACGGGTCAGCCGCACCGTAGCCGTTGACACGGGTACGCCGCGCTGGCATTCCACCGGCCTCTACGCCGCTCCCGGCGAGGTCGTGACCGTCACGATGCCGGCGTCGGCGGCTGCGGTGGGCGGCTTCCAGGTGCGCGTCGGGGCCCACACCGACGGCATCTGGCTGCGGTCCGATTGGACCCGGATGCCTGAGATCACCCGTAGCTTTCCCGTCTCCGCGGCAACCACGCCGGTGGCCAACGCGTTCGGCGGCCTGATCTATATCGAGGTCCCCGAGCGCGCCGGACTGGGCCGCATCGATGTCCGGATCGACGGCGCCGTGGCCGCGCCCCTGTTCGTGCTGGGGGAGACGGATCTCGCCGTCTGGCGCAACGAGATTCGACACGCCCCGGCGCCCTGGGCCGAGATTGCCGGCCGCAACATGATCGTCACGACCGATTCGCGCGAAGTGCGAAGGCTCGACGATCCCACTGCGGTGGCGAATGCGTGGGACCGGGTGGTCGATCTGACCCGGGAGCTGGCGGCCTGGGATCCACGGACGCCGTCGATCCCGCAACGGTTCGTCGTCGATCGCCAGATTTCCAACGGCTACATGCATGCCGGCTATCCGTTGATGGCGCACCTCGACCAGCAGGCCAACCTGGTCGACGCCGGGCACCTGCTCCGTGAGGGCAACTGGGGTTTCTTCCACGAAGTCGGCCACAACCACCAGAACTACGACTGGACCTTCGAGGGGACCGTCGAGGTGACCGTCAACCTGTTCACCCTCTTTGTCTATGAACGGTTGCTGGGGGTCCGGGCGAACGGCCACTTCCGCGGCTCCTCGAGGTCTCATGCGGAGCTGCTGGCCCGCTACGACTTCAACAACCCCGACTTCGACCAGTGGAAACGCGAGCCCTTTCTGGCTCTGATCATGTACGCGCAGATGCAGGAGGCGTTCGGCTGGGACGCCTACCGGCGGGTATTCGCGACCTACCTCGCTCTGCCGGACGCCGAGCGCCCGAGGACCGACGACGAGAAACGCGACCAATGGCTCGTCCGCTTCTCGCGGACCGTAGGCCGGAACCTCGGTCCGTTTTACGAGGCCTGGGGCGTGCCCACTTCCCAGGCGGCTCGGGACTCGATCGCGAACCTGCCTGCATGGATGCCGCCCGGCTTTCCGCCGAGGCGGTGAGGCCGGCGCCCGGATGCGTCGCGCGTGGATGCTCGCCCGGCCGCATCAGGACTCCGCCCCCGGGACGCGATCGCTCGGGGACCTCCCGCTGGCCGAGCCGGTCCACTGCCCGCTGCACTAGAGCAACGGAACGGCCTGGGACCGCCGGTCTTCAGACCGGCACGCGCGCCGCAGGCCCGCAGAGCGCGTTGGGCCGCTTGTCCTGATGGCGGAGCGGCTTGGCACGCCGGCCGCAGCCGGTGACGCACACAGCCGAGACCGCCACCGGGCCGCGCCCGTGGCTCAGGGACCTACCGGATCTCGAACGTTCGAAACCGGAACCAAATGCGTCTCGACCAGCGTTTCGACGCGCGTCAGGCGGTCGGAGAACTGGTCCATCCGGTCGGAGAGCTGATCCATCCGATCAGAGAGCTGGCCGATCTCTTCGCGCATCTCCGCGCGGAGGCCCCCGATCTCCTGGCGCATCTCCGCGCGGAGGCCAAGGATCTGGCCGCTGAGGTTGTTGAGCGCGATGGCGCCGGCGCCAAACATCGCCGCCACCAGGGCGAACGCCCCGGCCAGCACCGTGAGGTGGAGCCGTTCCGCGCGACTGAGCGGCTCGCGGGAAGTTGCCGGGCGTCCGGCGAGGCGCCCCGCTTCCGTGCTCGTCATCGCTCTATCCTGTTCACTCGCTCCCGGAGTATAGGAGCGGCCCGGCTGCTCCGGCAACGGGATGCCGGTCTGCGCCGCATCGGTGGTTCGTTCGTTCACGGGGAAGTCCTCCACCATGTTCAGACGTAAACCAGCGCGGTTTTGTCCCACCCTGCGGCCAATTGTGGAAAAGTCGATGCGAAGCGGCACTTTGCCGGGAAAAAGTCGGCGTTTCAGGCCGTTCCGCCATCGGGGCAAGAAGCCCTACGCGCGTTGCGGGCCTGCGGCCCGCGTGCCGGCTGAAGCCGGCGTTCCAAGCCGCTACGCCACCGTGCGGCTCCGCATGGTTCAGGGGGCCAGAACTACCAACGTCGGTAGGGTGCCGGGCGGCGGTTTCCGGCAATCCTGCTCCGGTGCCGGACAGTCGGAACGGCGTCCTTCCAGGATGACTCGGCTGCTTCCGGCGGCGGGACCAGACGATGCGCAGGAAGTGGCTTCGGGCCGCGATGCTGGCGGGCGCCGTCATCGCGCTGCCGGGATCCGATGTGAGCGGCTATCGGTTCTTCAACAGCAATACGGATTTGCCGCCGGCGGCGCCGGCGGACGCGGTGCGCTGGGACGAGTCGGTCTGGGCGCCCGGAACGACGCTCACCTGGGTCGTGGCCGCTGATCCCGGGTGGACCGCCCCCTGGACCGACGAGACCGGAGCGGAGCGCCAACCGCCCCTCGCAAGTCCGGATCAGGTGGTTCCGTATGTTGCCCAGGCGCTCGAGGCGTGGTCCGCCATCGAGAGCGCGGACATCCGCTGGGAGGTCTCCGGCGTGGACGCCGATCTGGATCACGCCGAACGGGGAGACGGGCAGCCCACGATCTTCGTGGACCCGGAGGCGGAGCGTGGTTCGTACGCCGGGATAAGGATGGAAAGAGTGGGGGAGACGTGGAAAGTGGTCGACTGTGATGTCCCGCTTGCACCGTTCGCAGCTGCGGCAGTGGCAACTGAACCCTGGTGGACGTTCGTGCTGATCCACGAATTCGGCCACTGTCTGGGGCTTCTCCATGCGGGCGCCTATCCGCGCATCGACGAGGGTCGCGGCCAGGACCTCCGCGGCGCGTTCGGAATCGATCCGCTGATGTCGTACGGCAGCTTCTATGGAGACCTGGTGCACCTCGCGCCTGACGATCAAACCGGAGCTTCCCTGCTTCGTCCAGCGCCGGGCTGGAGCAGCACTGTCGGTGCGATCGCCGGTGTCGTAACGGTTCAGGACGACCCGGCTCCGTTCGTTCAGGTGTTTGCCATTCGTCTCTCGGATGGCATCGGCCGAGGCGCCGTCGGAAGCTTCACCAACGAGGAAGGCGCGTTCCTGCTGGCGGGGCTGGAGCCGGGCCGATACCTGCTGTGGGCGGGTCCGTTGAACGTTGTCTATGCGCACGGCGATCTCTTCGCCCGGGGGCCCGCCCTGGACGTGAGCGAGTGGGCGCTCATGCGTCCGGTGATCGTGCGCCCGGGCGGAACCACCGACGGAATCGAGATCGTTCTGAGCCCCGCGCGGCGCGGCTCGAACGTCACACAGTGACATGAGACCCCGGAACGGGTGCCTGGGGGACGGCCTCGGAGCCATTCCGGTCCCGAAGTCTCTCGAACTGCCTGTTCTGGCCGCGACCTGCTTCGTGCTGGCCTCCTGTGGCGGAGGTTCGCCGGCGGGGCCCCAGGCGCCACCTCCGCCCGACGTCACCGTGTCCTTCGAGCGAAGCCGGTTGGAGGTCCCCGAGGGGGAGACGGCGGAGATTCGGATCCGGTATCAGGTGCGAAGTCTCACTGCACCCTGGCAGCTCGCCATTTCTCCACTCGGGGTGTCCGCTTCGGCCGACGATTTCGCGGTCTCCGCCACCGAAATCGAGATACCGGCCGGACAGGGAGTGTCCGGGGAGGCCTCCCTCGAGCTGGCGGCGGCCCCCGACGGGCTGTTTGACGAAGGAGACGAGACGGTGGCAATCCGTTTCGTGCCGGGTGGCGGCGTGAACGCAAGGCTTGGAGGCGACATCGAGGTCGTCATCCACGATGCCGGTGTTTCCCCGTGTCCCGGCGCCAGTATCGTGGCTACTCCGCCGGAGCCTGGCGGGCCGGCCATGGTCTTCGTCGAGCGATCCTTCACGTTCGGAGTGAGCGAAGCGGGGCCCCCCGTCGCGATGGAGTTCCTTGGACCGTACACCCCGACGATTGGGGGAGAGGGTGGCGGTCTGCCCGCGCGGAACGCGAACTTTGCCGCCAATATCGCCGCCTGGGAAATGAACGCCGACGGCGGGACCATCCGTCATACCGCGCGTATCCAGATTCGGCGTGAGGCGTCCGGGGATCCTGATCTTCTGATGGCCTTCCGCGGGGAAGGATGTGATCCGCAGGGCGTGGCCTGTTCGGCTGATCGCTGTGAACAGAAAGCGGCCACCTGACCAGCGAAGCGCTTCGTCGGCGTCGCGCAACCCCCCACCGGGGCCCTTCACGGAATGCGCCGGTGGGCTTTGAGGGTATGGTCTGGGGCGGCTCTTGCCATCACCCCAAGTCACTCTGTTGTCTATCTATACTATATATACATCATTGATATTAGGCGATATATAGCACCCTAAAGAAGAATTCGTGTCGAAAACATCACGTGACGCGAGATGTCAACACCGTGACAACACCAGGAAATCGAATGGGCGCCGCGTCGTCGTCGGCGTGGCTCTCGTTGGGCCCCGCACGCGGGTCCGGGGGCCGGCCGCCGGACCTCACGAACGTCAGCCGGCCGGGGGCGTCTGCCCGTCGCGCCGGAGGTCGTCCGGGACCGCCCGCGCCAGCGTCTCGATGCGGTCCGCGATGCGCTGGGCGGGCTCGCGGAGCTGCTCGATGGACCAGTCGGCCGCGTAACCCTCCGTCACGTCGTCCCGGCGCGCGTGGTTCACGAGGCGTTTCGTGAGCGAGCGGGGCAGCATGAGCTCCCGTTCGGCCACCGTGATGAAGGCGTTGCGGAGGCCGTGGAACCAGAACTTCGTTCCGGCGGCGCGTCCGATGCGTGCATACAGATGTTGCAGCTCCTCGGCGTGTCCCGAAGCGCTGGTCGAAGACGGGAAGACCCAGGGGCCGGGCGGGCCGGTTCCGTTGCCGTTCTCCGCCCGTCGGCGGTCGAGGATCGCGGCGAGCTGGCGCGTGATGGGTAGCTCTAACGGAACGCCGCTCTTGGTCTCCTCGATCCGAAAGGTCCCGCGTTGGAGATCCACGTGGTCCCAGCGCAGTCCGAAGACCTCGCCCACCCGCATCCCGGTATAGAACCCGAACCAGAAGATGTCCCGGGTCGTGGGGACGATGACCTCGGTCTCGATGCCCACCCGCCACCGCGGCAGGACCTCCGCGGGCGCCGAGATGCGCCGCCGCACGCTGCGGTGGTAGCGCCCGCCCCCGTCGAGCCACAGGTCCACGGGGTTCCGGAGGCCCTGGTGGTCCACGCAGGGCCGCCGGTACGCCGAACGCAGCAGCGACGTCGCGTGGTTGGCGATGGCCCAACCGTGCCGCTCGGTGAGGACGTGGAACCGCGCTTCCACGTCCCGGCGGGTGATGGCGTCGAGCGGCCGCGCCATCCAGTCGCCGAAGCAGTAGCGGATCTGGCCGCGGTAGAGCCTGAGGGTGTTCGGCTTGCGGTTCGGGTTGGCCGCCAGGAACTCCGCGAACGCCTCCCGCAGCAGCGGCATCCGGCGCGCTGCGTTGCGCTCCGCCGCGGGGTCGTCTCCCACCGCGGCCCGGCCCAGGACCTCCTGCGCGACCCGCCGCGCCTTGTCAGGCGTCATCGCGCCGTAGCGCCCGATCACCACGCGCCGGTTGGGCGCCCGCCGCCCGCCGCCTCCCGACCGGTAGTTGACGACGAACGCCTTGGTTCCGCTGGGCTGGACCCGCACGCCGAAGCCGGTCAGCCGGTCGTCCCAGGCGATCCAGGGGCTGCCGGCGGGTTCCAGGGCCTCGACGGTTCGCTTGGTGAGGGTCAGCTTGACCTTCGCGATGCGCTTTCGCGACGCTTGTGTCATGGCGGAACCGCTTTCAGGGAATGGCGCGCCGCGATCAACCCGTGATCAACACCCGGTAGAACAAGCCCTTCCGATCGGCGGCGCGAAACGAGAAGGGGGGAACGGCCATGCGGGCGGATGAGTATATGTCACGTGTGACACGGATTCCTTCTCCTTCTTGCCATTTTCCTGAGTGCCGGTCTCGTGCTCTCGGGCTGTGGCGACGACGACACGGCGACCACGCCGGCACCGGCGCCGCCACCGCCACCGGCCCCAGCTCCCGAGCCGGAACCCGAACCGGAACCCGAGCCGGAGCCGATGGCCCCTGCCACGCCTACCGGTCTCCATGTCGACGAGACGACCGAGACGTCCATCGAGTGGCACTGGAACGCGGTCGAAGGTGCTCTGGCTTACGCGGTCCAAGTCAGCATGGACGAGATGTTCGACGACACCGACGCGATCGACCACACGACGGAGAACCACTACACGGTTTCGGACCTTGAGCCGGACACCTCCGTGTATCTCCGGGTGGCCGCCGCGGCCGGGACGCTCGAGGCTCCGCTCCTGAGCGCCTGGTCCACCCACGTGACGGGCATGTCGAACCAGCCGCCGCCGGAGCCCGAGCCGACGCCGGACCCGGTTTCGGTGACGTTCACGGCACCGGACGGTGGGTACCCGATGGTTCCGGATGAGGACGACGACGAAGCGACCGCGATGGCGCACGTGAACACCAAGATGACGGTTTCCTCGAACACCACGGCCATCGTCACGCCGATGTTCGTGGAAGACGCCAACGGTGTTAGCGTGTCAGCTGGCGACAACATGCCGTTCGCTCATGTGGACTGGGGAACTCTCCAAGCCGACGTGGTCACCGACGGAGCGACCTTCATGATCCAGCGGACCGTGGTGGGGGCAAACCACGAGCACGAGCCGATGGGTGATGTCGCCTACGTGACCTGCGGCCCGTTCGCGTGCGCCGACGGCATGGAAGCCCCTGACATCACGCTCGACGATTCGCCGGTCTGCGCGGCTTGGATGCCGGAAGCCATGCTGAACGTGGGCCTCGTAGACAACGACGTGTTTGATCTCGACGGCTCGGACACTACTGATCCCACGACGACCGACGGCATTGACGCCGGCTGGGTGACCGATTCCACTGCCGCGATGACAGTGAAGCATGTGTTCTCCGGCGTCGCGAAGGGGACGAACTACGATGTCTCGGGTCCGGATGCCGCCAAGGGTTCCGACAAGGCTCTCAATCTGGACAAGGTCAAGAGTGGCACAGCTTCGACCTGGAACGACAACGAAGGCTATGGCGCTGGCATCCAGATCCGTCTGGACGACAACGTTGCCGCAGACGGGACGAACCCGATCGGCAACGACGCCAACCCGAGCGCCTGCTACGCGGATGCCGAATACGGTGAGACGATCGGCCAGAACCACCGGCCGGCCAACTGCTTCCGCATCGTCGCCGACGGCGCCAACTACCTCGGCGGTTACAGCATCACGGTCGCGGCCAAGGACTCCGAGGTCAAGTGGGGCAGTGTGGAGTGGGACGAGATTGACGACCCGTTCGAGGATCTCACCTGCGACTCCATGAGCTTCATGGCCACTGACTCGATGGACATGAGTGTCTGCGACATGTTCCAGGACGAGGTGGACCAGGCTCTGGCAGGCGGCTGGGGCAACGAGGACATTGATGGGAACGGCTCCGTCTCGAGTTCCGAGCGAGGGCAGGCGCAGGTCGTGATCGCCACCTCTACCACCAACGCGGCCAACCAGGGGAACCCCGAGATGTGGCGGGCTAGCGTCCGCGGCGCCAGCTCGGACCGGTTCAAGACGCTCTGGTTCGACGACGACCTGGACGGCAAGATTCGCAAGACGGCTACCGACACCACACCCGGGATGGGCGGGCCGAACGACCTCTACGACCTGGCCGAGGTCGCCACGGTCGACTCCGCCTTCCAAGACGATGGAGCGAACAACAACCTGGATGTCATCTGGAAGCTGCTCCGTGACAAGGACAATGACCCCATCATGGGCGACTTCGGCAAGGTTGACTTGGTGCGCAGCACCGACAATACGGCCACCACGACCGTAGACGAACGAATTGTCCCGGGCAACTCGGACGGTAAGGCCGACAACTACATCGCAGCCGACGACGCCAACGCCTGCACCGACGCCGACGGCGGGGACGGATGCGACGCCAAGTGGTCCGAGGACTACGAGGTTCTGTTCGCGGACGGCCTCTTCGGCTGCATGGCCAAGCGCATGGTGACGATCAGTTGCGAATGGGACGCCAACGGCGAGCTGGGCCGCTACCGGGAGGACGATCACACGACCTGGGTGGCAGCGGCTACCACGGCCGGGCCAAGTGCCAGTCTCAATCTCGTTCAGGCGGAGACGGGCGGCAACCGGACACCCGGCTGGATCGGTGCCTTCGCCAAGTGCACCATCAAGTAGGAGTTCGTCTCTAATCTGATTCTTCGGAAACGAACGGGAACCCCGGGGCCATCCGGCCCCGGGGTTTTCCTCTGTACGCGTAACGGTCGAGATGTCAGACGACCGGAGTACCGCCGCCCTGACCTTGCGGCAGGACGGGCGGCCCAAACGGTCAGTCTCGGGCCGTTGTGGGACCGTGCGGGACTCTACGGTTCAACACGGAATCAACTGGATCTCAGGCTCTGGCGACTCCTTGGAGGTCGAGGAGGGTCGCGCGCACCCGGTTGTGGTCCTTTGGTCACTGCCCGCAGCGGGCGTTTTTGCCCGATTCTGGCGGCAAAACCGGTCGAATTCGGCGAAAACTGGCCAGAAACCGGCTCCGCGCAGCCGGGCGTGACGAAGATGGCCCCCCATTTCGCGGCCTGCGGACGAGCCGGTGGCCCTGGGCCGGAGCGGGATCCAGAAAACCGGCGGAAATTCGCCCCCCTCCCCCTGGCCGTGGCGAACCTCGGATCACACGAGTGATATGGAAAGTGATACAGGGATTTCTGCGGCAGGTAGTAAAGCGGGGCGGGGCATCAACTTAGCGTTGGGGTAAGGCGGTTCTCACGGACACCGGTTCTCCCGCGTGACCCTCCGCCGAGCGTTTCGGCGCCAAGTGTTGACACCGGGTTGCACCGGCCCTTCCGGCCCCGGGCCAACACTCGCCGCATGACGCACACCACCAACGGAAAACGGACCGCCAAGGTCAAGCTCTCCCTCACCAAACGCACGGTGGAGGGCCTCCAGCCGGCCGACAAGCCCTGGATCGCCTGGGACGACCGGCTCATCGGCTTCGGGGTCCGCGTCCAGCCCTCGGGCGCGAAGTCGTTCATCCTGAACTACCGCATCGGGAGCGGGGGCCGGAAGGCTCGGAACCGCCGCATCGCCATCGGACGCTGCGGCCGCATGGTCCCCGAGGACGCCCGCCGCCTCGCCCAGGAGCTGCTCGGGCGCGTCGCCCGCGGCCAGGACCCAGCGCAGGAGCGGGCCGACAGCCGGGGCATGCCCACCCTCCGGGAGGCGTTCGCCGAGTACCTGACCGTGAACCCCAACCGGAAGGCCAGCACCGAGGCGCTCTACGAGGGCCAGATGCGCTACTGCCTCGGCGACTGGCTGGCGCGGCCCCTCG
>JAPPGX010000043.1:15747-16828 GCA_028877265.1 Acidobacteriota bacterium | reverse complement strand
TTAACAGTCTATTATGTCCCATATGTCCTTCTAGCGGCAAGTTTGAGAAGCACGCCGCGAAGGGCCGGCTGGTCTACGTCGCCGGCAAGCTGCAGACCCGCCGGTGGAAGAAGGACGGCGAGGAGAGCGACCGCTTCTCGACCGAGATCCTGCTGGTCCCGGGCAGCGTGATCCAGTTCCTCGACAAGCCGAACGGCGCCCCGGCGTCGGCCGCGCAGAAGCCGGCCGAGCAGCCCGCCACCACGCCCGGGAACGGGTCCGAGATCCCCTTCTAGGACCCCCTCCCAGCCTCTCCTCCCACCTCGGCCAGGGCCGGCCCGCGTCTCCCCCGACGCGGCGCCGGCCCTTTTTTTGCCGGACGGCCGGAGTTCCGCGATGGAGTGGAGAAAAGCTTTCGGGGAGGTCGGACGGCAGGGACGGGAGGTCTCTCCGCGCCGCCATTCCGACATGGAGGAAGCAATGTCAGCGATCGACATCGACCGCGCCGTGCCGCCCATGCCGCGCCTGTCCGAGGACGGCGAGCTGGTGGGCGAGCTGTTCCGCGACGAAGCCGGGTTCGAGGAGGAGCCGCCGTTTTACGTCGTCGACCTCACCGAGGACCCGCGCGGGCCGAAGCGCGTCTACGTCCGCGAAAGCCTCCTCGAGACCGCCCGCTGGACCCTCGACCCGCACCCGGTCCGGTAGCAGCCCGTCCCGGGCAGGAGCATCGCAATGGGCTACCCCAGGCCGCGCATCGCGTTCCACCGGACCGGCGAGGACGAGGTCTCGATATATCGGGACGGCGACCTCATCGGCCACATCTACCGCCACGAGGATGTCTTCGACAGCGGCCGGCACTACTACCTGATCTGGCTGGCGGAAGATCACCGCGGCTGGAAGAAAGTCGCCAACCGGCGCGTCCTCCGCGACACCGTCGACCGCTGGATCGCCACCCACCGGTACCACGGCTGACGTCCCCCCTTCCTCATCGAGGGGGGGGCCCCCCCAAGCCCGGGGGGCGCCCGTTAGAGGGGGGGCGGGGGGGGGGGGGGCGCGCCCCCCCCCGGGGGCCGGCGGGGGGGGGGGGGAGAAACCCCGGGGG
>JAPPGX010000043.1:0-15737 GCA_028877265.1 Acidobacteriota bacterium | reverse complement strand
CATCCTTCTCCCGAACGAGTCGGACACAATCTCGCCCCCCGCGACACCGGCGACCGCTGGAGCGCCCCCCACCGGACCCCCGGCTGACGCCCCCCCTCCCTCAGCGCGGGCGCCCCCCCGCATCGCGGGGGGAGCGCCCTTTCTCGTGCGGCCGGGCGGAGTCATCGCGCTCCGCCAGGCGTCTGCCGGCGGTCCTGTCGATCAGAAGCCGATCGAGGGGCCCTTGCGGATGCTCTGGCGCTGTGTCTCGCCGGCGTCCCGGTCCAGGGATAGATCGGCCGTGCGGACCAGCTGCGCGGTGGGCCGGACGCTGACGGGGATGCCCCGTTCCTCCGCGTGCCGGGCGAGGAAGCCGGGCTCCTCTTCGTCCGAGTAGACGATCACGAGGTTCGGGCCGGACTCGACGATCGCGCGGTCGCGCTCGCGCGCGGCGTCCGGCCCCGCCCCGTCGTCGGGGCGAAACACGAACGCCTCGACGCCCCTGTCGCGGGCCCACTCGGCGGCAATCCTCTCGAAGCCGGGCGCGTCACCGAGCAGCAGGCAGGCATTCGATATCGCGGTGCGGAGCCCGTCCAGGCGGCGGTACACGGAATCGCGGTCGGCGTCCGGGACGAGCCCGCTGACGGCGACCCGGGAGCCTTCGGCGGCGCGGGCGCGGTTCAGGGTCTCGCGCAAGAGTTCGACGGGCTCGGCGGGTGCTTCGTCCCGGTCCCGCGCGCGGCGTTCTTCCTCCGCCGCGATCCGCGTCTCCTCGGCGATGCGGATCGCCTCGGCGATACGGACCTCCTCGGCGAGGCGGGCGCTCTCCTCGGCGATCCGCGCCCGTTCCCGGCGCTCCGCTTCGGCGGCGGCCCGCGCCCTTTCGTCTTCTGCGATCGCGCTCCGGATCCCGCCCGCCGGTTCCGCGACCCCGTCCGGCGCGGCGCCGAGGGCGGCGAGATGGGCCGCGACCTCCGCTTCCGGAATGTCCCGCCCGATCGCATCCGCCTCCTGCCGCACTTCCCGCGCCGCCTTCAGCCAGCCCTCCCATTCCGGCGTCGACTCCCGAACATCCCGCTCTTCCAGGCGATTGCGCGTGCGCAACACGTTTCCGGCCCGTTCGACGAACGCACCGACCCGTTTCCGGTTGCCGGCCCAGCGCTCGTCCCGGGCGAGATGCGCGTCGACCTCGGCCCGCAGGTCTTGCGGCAGGCCGGGCCGGGCGGCCAGCGCGCGGGCCCGCTCCATCAGCGCGGAATAGCGGGGCGCGTCATACGCGATCCCGCCCGCCTCCTCCGCCCAACGCCGCGAGAGCGTCGCGAGCAGGTCCATCTCCCGCGTCTCGGCAGCGACCGTCACGCGATCGAGACCGCGAAGCGCCTCCTCCAACGCCTTGCGTTCGCCCGCCATGGCCGCGAGGTGGGAGGCGTGGGCTCCGTCCTCCGCCCGCATGGCGCGGCCCTCGGACACCAGGGCTTCGGCCCGGTCTCGCCATCCGGCGAGTGCGTCGAGTTGTGCGGCCTGCCCCGGACCCCGATCCGGGGGTTGTTCGGGGCATTCGGCCCTCAGCGCGTCGGCCCGCCCCGGCCAGCCGCGTATCTCCGTGCACAGCCGCGCGCTCTCTTCGTCGTAGCGCAGCCAGGATTCGAGGGTCGCCCGGCTTCGCTCCGACAGGACCGAGCCGGGGCCTGCCTGGCTCGCTAGCGGCCGCGCCTCCGCGACGGCCTCGCCGTAGCGCGTCAGGTGATAGGATTCCGTCCCGGTCTCGCGAGACTGCCGCTCGAGCTCCCGGGTCAGCCAGGCGAACCCCGCGTAGCGGTCCTCCGCCAGCGCGTCGCGCACCGCCTCGGCCGCCCGCTCGACGGACTCCGCCGCGCCGGGCACGCGGTCGAGATACGGCGCATGGGGGTTCCCGGGGCGGAGCATGGAGACGCCGGCGATCCCGAGCCCGGCCCCTTCCTCGCGCCATGCGCGGCAGGCGCCGTGCGCCGGATCGGCCCCGCCGTGCCCGTCGAGCGGCAGGTCCCCGCGGCGCTCCCTCCACGCGGCCACCCGGTCGGGCAGGGTGCGGACGGCTTCCGCCAGCGCCTTCTGCGCTTCGTGAACCTCCTGCCAGCCCCGCACTACGGCCTGCCGAGCGTCGTCAAGCCCAGCGGCGGCGGCAAGTCGTTCGCCCAGCGCCGCCGCCTCCGTGTAGCCGGGAAGGAGGCTTTCGGGAACGCCGTCGCGGGCGGCGCGTTCGCGCAGCCCACCCCACAGGCGCCCGAAGCGGTCGGCGTCGTCCATGACGCGTGTCCGTTTCAGCGTCTCGACCGCGCCGGCAAGCCCGACGCCGCCGTCCGGCATGGCGCGGAGATGGCTTCGTGTTTCGTTGTCCCCGGCCGGGGCGCCGGGGCGGGCCTCCCCGAGCGTCTCCCGGGCCTCCTCCATAAGAGTCTCGCCCTCCTCGCGCCATCTAGCGTAGCCGGGTAGCTCTTCCACGGCGCATCCCCGCGTCCGGGCTATCCAGCCGAGCTCCGGCCAGCGCCGCCAGCTCTCCCGGATCCGCTCGATGAGCGCCCGCACCTGCCGGTCGCGCGCGAGATGCCCCTCGTGCTCCGACAGCATCCCGTCGACCAAGCGCCGCATGTCGGGCGGCAGGTCCTCGATCATGGACAGCGCCGCCGCCCGCGCCATCACCCCGCGGTAGCCGGGAAGGAAGAAGGGGAGGGTGTTCGCTTCCCCGGCCCGGCGTTGCAATGCCCGCCAGTCCTGGGCCAGGGTTGCGAACACCTCGGGGTCCACGGCCGGGGTCGCCGCCGGATCGACGCCAAGCGCCTCCAGCGCGCCTTCCTCGCTTCCCTCCCGCGCCTCCAGCAGCTCGGCCAGCGCCTCGCGGTCGTCGGTCAGCAGCAGGAACGCATCGCTCGCCCGGCTGAGCTCGACGTGGAACAGCTCCCGGTCCGCCGCCCCGCCCGCCTCCAGCACCGCGATCGCGGCCCGCGCGGTGCGGCCCTGGGCGGAATGGACGGTGGAACAATAGGCGTGATCGAGATGGCGGAGTTGCGGATCGGCGAGCACGAGGCCGAACTCGCGGCCCTCCGCGTCGCGGAACCGGACCCGCCCCTGGCCGATCCGGACGATCTCCGCCTCGCCGCCATTGACCAGGTCGGGCGCATTGGAGCGGGGCGCCCGGCGGTTACGGGTCCAGCGGATGCGGTCGCCGGCCCGCAACTCGATCCGCTCGGTGTCGCAGATCCGCAGATACCATGCCGCGTTGCCCGACGGGCGAAAGCGGCGCTCCTTGCCGTCCGGATGCGCCAGCACCACCATCCCGTCCTCGATCCCGGTGACGGTGCAGACATCGTCCCTGCGGCAGCCGTAATGGTCGCGGTGGAACACGGCGAGATCGCCCGGCTCGTAGCTGCTTATCTCCGCGGCCTGCGCGCGGGTGAGGCGGCGGTCGACCAGCCGGTCGATGGTAAGCACCCTTCCGTGCAGGGTTCCCTCCAGCGCCAGCCCCTCGCGCACCGCCTCGTTGGCCTGGCGGCGGATCGCGTGGGTGGGGGCGAGCAGCAGCGTGTCTTCCCTATCCTCCGGCGGCAGCGCGAGCCAGCGCCGCGCCGCCTCGAAGCCGAGCGCCTCGCGGGGCGCTTCCCGCACCCGTTCGCCGAGGCCCTCGATCGCGGCCGCGGGCTCGCCCTCGCGCGACCGGAGGACCGCCTCGTGCAGCTCGGGGTCGCGCTGGCGCAGCACCTCGGTCATGGCGGCGGTCTTCATCCCCGCCTTCTGCAGCAGCCGGAAGGGCTGGCCCGCGTCGACCGCCCGCAGCTGCGCCGTGTCGCCCACCAGCGCCACCCGCGCCACCCCGAGACGCGCGGCGGTCCCGAGCAGCGCGTCCATCCGGGCGGTGTCGATCATCGAGGCCTCGTCGACGGCCAGCACCGAGCCGGCGTAGTCCTCGCGCGCACGAGCGAGAGCCTCGGGGTCCGACAGGTCGCCGAAGCGGGTGAGGAAGTACTGCAGGGTCTTCGCTGGCATCCCGGCCTCGCGCTCCAGCACCCGCGCGGCGGCGGCCGACGGCGCGAGGCCGTAGATCGGCGCGTTCCCCAGCAGCGCCTTCGCCTGGCGCAGCATGGTCGTCTTGCCGCTGCCGGCATGGCCCTGAACGCCGATCACCAGGTCATCCGAGAGCAAGACCGTGCGGACCGCTTCCTTCTGCCCATCGGTCAGACCGGTCTCCGCAAGGCGTTCTTCGACGGTTTCTTCCCCGGCGAGCGCCATGCCTTTGCCGCGCCCGGCCCGCATCGAGGCCAGCACGCGGCGCTCGGCCTTCACCGCGCGGTCGGTGACGAAGGCGCGGTCCATCCCCCTGCGCTCCACCTCGATCAGCTCGCCGCCCTTCACCAGCCGGTCGATCGCCGCGTCGATCTCGCCGAGCGTGTAGCGCCCAGGCGCGTGACCCAGCGCAACGGCCCGGATCTCGGCCTCCGGGATCGAGGTCCGCCGCTCCGCCACATGCGCCACCGCGCGGCCCACCGCCTCCAGCACGCCCACCTCCGGCTCCGGCGACAGCTCCACGGGCGGGCCGGCCGGGGGCATGCGCCCGCCCCAGGACGCGATCCCGCCGCGCGGCAGCTTCGGCAACGTCGGCGCGCGCTTCATGCTCCGGATCGTATTGGCCGGGAGGTCGGGCGGGCGAACGCCGGGAACCGCCATCCTCTCCCCGGTCGCCGGGTCGACCCGCCGGTGCGGGGTGAGAACCGCCTTCTCGCGGCTGAGCCCGAGCGCCCGCGCCCGCGCGCGCCACGCCGGAACCAGCTGGGCCACGCCGACGTCCCGCTTGCGTCGGCGCGTGCGCAGCGCCGCCGTCTGCGCATGCTCCGCCGTGTAGGCCAGGCCGTGCTCCTCGATATAGGCCAGGATCTCCCGCCGCCTTCCCGAGAACGCGTCCAGGAACGACCGGTCGTAGCCGGCCAGCTCGAACCCGGGCACCCGTCCCACCAGCCGCGGCGTCACCGCCATCCCCAGCGCCTGGAGACGCCGCGCCAGCTCGTTGCGGTAATACGCCCCGATCAGCTTGGCGCTCCGGCGTATCTTCGTCGGCTCCACGCTGCGCCATTCGCCGGCGGCATTCCGCGTCATGTTGGCGAGCACGCAGTGGGTGTGGAGCTGCGGGTCCTGGTCCCGGCTGGTCAGGTGCCGGAACCCCGCCACCACCATCCCGTCCGCCTTCACCCGGGGACGGCGCCGCCTCGCCGGGTCCCAGCCCCTGGTCTCCAGAAGCTCCGCCTCCAGCCAATCGAGGGTTGCCCGCACCGCCTCGTCATGCGCCCGGATGACCCGGCGGTCGCCCACCACCAGCGCCTCCAGCGACACCGACTTCGGCGCCGAGAAGGTGATGTCCCAGCCCGGCCGGTGCTCGTGCTCCCCCTCGCGCATCCGCCCGAGGCGGATCTCCGTCCCCGGCACGTATCCCGACAGGACTTGCTCGAAGCGCCGCGGCCGGACATGGGCTCTCAGACCCAGGTCCTTCGCGGCTCTTCCGTGCCAGAAGCTCGCCTGGCGGTGCTCGGGATCGTTCTTCGCGTAATACCCGTCGCGCTCGTAATAGGACACCGCGACGGCGGAGGACTTGAGCTCGAAGACCGTCGCGACCATCGGCCCGGGCCTACCCGCGTCCCAGCATGGCGCGGAGCCGCGCCGTCAGCTCCCCAAGCTCCTCCAGCGTCGCGCCGGCGGCGACCAGGTGAGCGCCGAGCTCCCGTGCCGGCATCGCCTCCACCAGCGCCGTCGAGTCGCGCAGCACCCCCTCCGCCGCCGCTCGCCAGTCCGGGGCTTGCCCCGGACCTCGTTCCGGGGCCTGCCCCGGACCCCGTTCCGGGGACGCGGCACCGGCCGGCTCGTGCAGCGCCCGGATCTCCTCCTCGAGATCGCCCCGCGCGCGTGCGGCGCCGCGGGCGCGGCCGAGGAAGTCGGCCACCCGCTTCCGGTCGCGCCGCCAGCGCGCGTCCCTGGCGATCAACGCCCGGATCGGCTCACGGGCCTCCTCCGGCAGCCCGCGCGAGACTTCAAGCGAGCGAATCCGCTCCATCAGGTCGGAATAGGCGGGTGTGTCATACTCGATGCCGCCGGCCTCATCGGCGAGCTGCAGCGCCTTCCTGGTCAGCAGCGCCATCTCCGACAGCTCGACCGCGGTTCGCATGTCGGCAAGGAGAGTCTCGGCTTTCGCGAGCGCCGCGCTCTCTTCCGGCATCGCCTCGAGGTGCGGCGTGTGGGGGCTGCCCGCGGCCCGCATCGCCTCCGCCTCGGCGAGCAGCGCCTCCATCCGTTGCCGCCGCTCCGTCAGATCGGCGAGCGGCGCAACCGGGGCGGGGGTGTCGGCGATCAGCGCCTCCGCCCGCCCGGGCCAGTCCCGGATCTCCCGGCGCAGCCGCTCCGCCTCGCCGTCGCCGCCGGACCCCTCCGGCCCGGTTCTCTCCGGCGCGGCCTCCAGCGGTGGAGGATGGGCCGGCTCCGCTTCACCCGACTCCGCTTCCTCGGGAACCTCCTGGCCCAGCATCAGCGCGCGGACCTCGCGCACCGAACGGAGAAGCTCGCGCTGCTCGTCGCGCGTCAGCGAAACGGTCGCACCCTGCTCCGTCCCGCCCCGCTCCACCAGACCCATCAGATAGCGCGCGATCGACAGGCCGCGCGCCTGCGCGTTGCGGCGCACCACATCCCATTCCGCGTCGGTCGCGGACAGCGACAGATGCCGGCTGCCTGTCCCCGCAGCGCGTCGCGGCCGTCTCATCCGTTCCGCTCCCGGGCAAGGATCGCGACCGCCTCCGCAAGGCCCGGACCGCCCTCAGGCAGCGCATCTCGCACCGCCCGGACAAACCCTCGCAGCTCCCTTATCCCGTCGCGCAGCTCCGCCTGCTCGTCCTCCGTCAGCGCCACCGGGTGGCGGTCCACGTCGTCGGCCAGCGCAAGGTCAAGCACGAAGCGCGAGATCGTCTTGCCCGATTCCGCCGCCGCCGCGCGGATCATCGCCTGCTCGTCCCGGCCGCAGTGAAGGCTCCGCTGACGCCGGTCCGGTCGTGGCGCGCCGTCCGTCATCCTGCGGCCTGCCCCGGACCCGTTCCGGGGTCCTCCCCGTCCGGGTCGCTACCGAGCGCCTTCCAGCGGTTCGCCGCGCCCGGATCGGTCAGACGCCCGATCGCACCCTCCTCCTCGATCCACCCGTCGACCGCGTCGCAGGCATCCTCCCACACGGCGCCCAGGCCGGCCTCGCGCAGCCTCCTCTCCTCCAGAGCCGACAGCACCAGCGTCTCGCGCACCGCCCGGCGCAGCACCTCCGCCGGCAGCGGCTCGGCCATCAGCGCGCGGTGCACCACGTAGCGCGAGCGGTCCATGCCGGCGGCCGCGGCCGCCCGGCCGATCCGCTCCCACTCCGCATCGCTCGCCATCACGGCGCGTTGGCGGCGGGCGTATCCGGCCGACACAGGGGCCTCGACGGTTGCTTCATAATCGTCTATATTCATTCGAAATCCCGAAAGACCGGTATCTATGTTGGAACCATGTTCCTTATACGACACCGGCTGCGATTGCAATCGGTCCGTGGTCGGGTCACAAATATATCGTACTCGTGTACTTCCCTGTATGCAACTTATTGCGGACGCAGGAATGCAGGATGTGTTTGCCTCGACGGCGCTTGCCGGGTTCACTAAGCCATTGTAATATAACTATCGAACTGGGAGAGAACGCGACCCTTCATCAGAAATATGATACTCGGAATGTGCGCGTTAGAAGGTCACACCTATCACCGGCGCGGCATGCCGCACCCCTGGCCGGTGCCGCCGCTCCCCCTTGTGCTCGGCTTCGAAGGCGCCGGAATCGTCACCGAGATCGGCGCGGGGGTCGAGGGGCTCTCGCCGGGCGACCGGGTCGGCTATGCCATGCCGCCGCACGGCGCCTACAGCCAGGAGCGCATCTACCCGGCCGAGAAAGCGGTCAAGCTGCCCGACGGAATCGACGCGCGCGCCGTCGCCGCCACGATGCTCAAGGGACTGACCGCGCAGTACCTCCTCCGGCGGACCTACAGGGTCCAGCGGGGCGACGTCATCCTGGTGCACGCGGCCGCGGGCGGCATGGGCCTGATCCTGTGCCAGTGGGGCAGGCATCTCGGGGCCACGGTGATCGGCACCGTCAGCACGGAGGAAAAGGCGGAGCAGGCGCGCGCGGCGGGCTGCGACCACGCGGTGGTTCACGGCGCGGGCGATTTCGTCGCGACGGTGAAGGACGTCACCGACGGCGAGGGTTGCGCGGTCGTCTACGAATCGATCGGCAAGGACACCTTCCGCCGGTCCATGGACTGCCTGCGTCCGCTCGGCATGATGGCGAGCTACGGCCATGCGTCCGGCGCGCCCGACCCGGTCGACGTGATCGAGCTCGGCGCGCGCGGCTCGCTGTTCCTCACGCGGCCGGCGATCATGCACTACATGGCCAGGCGCGAGGATCTCGTGGCCGGCGCGGCGGCGCTGTTCGACGTCGTCCTGAACGGCGCGGTCGAGCCCGCCGTCAACCACCTCTACCCGCTCAGCGAGGCGGCCGAGGCGCACCGCATGATCGAGGCCCGGCAGACGACGGGAGCGACCGTGCTGCTGCCGTTCGCGTAGGGCGCCCTTACACCGCGTTCGGCACCGGCTCCGCGTCGATCAGGATGAAGGCCATGCGGCACGGCTCGGTGCCGCGGTTGACCCAGGCGTGGTTGGTGCCCTTCTGGACGATCACGTCGCCCGCCTTCACGTGCACCTCCGTGTCGTCGAGCAGCATGTCGATCTCGCCCGACAGCACGATCGCGTAATCGACCGAGTTGGTGCGGTGCATGAAGGGGTGCTTGTTGACGATGTCGCCGGCCGGGATCGCCCCGAGCGCCGCGGCGACCGCGCTGTGCTCGAGCGCCTCCACCTCCGGCGTCACCGGCGGAAACTCGGTGATGCGGAACACCGTGCCGCCGGGCGGCGGCGGCGTCTTGATCTCGCCGGTGGCGGGATCTTCGTGGCCGCTATTGTCGGCCGGGGTCGCGAAGGTCCGCCAGAGCTGGGTCGCCACCAGGTCGCCGACCGCCCGGGTGCGGACGTTGGGCGCGGCGCCGTCCATGACGACCACCGCCTTGCCGTTCTCGTCGTGGCCCGTGACCACGCGCCGGATGTCGTGCATCGCTCTCCCCTCCCGATTGCGGCGAACGACTATTGCCGCTCCCCGTCCCGCTGGCAAATCCGGGCTATCCGGCCCGCGTCGTCGACCGATTCCAGATCCCGGACCGTGTCGATCAGCGCATCGGCGGAGTCGGCAGGGAAGCCCGCGAACGAAGTGCATTGCCGGAACTTGCCGCACGCCTCGTCGAAGCTCATCGGCGATTGCGTCGATCCCTGCGCCCAGTCGCAGCGGCGCGGCAGACGGGTCCCGTCGACGAGCGCGACTTCGAGCACGGTGGTCATGTTGGTGTAGTCGGCTTCCGGCTCCTCGTAGGCGGTAAACCGGACCCGTTCCATCGCCCGGCGTATATCGGAGCGCGCGAGCGTCGCCTCGGTGAACTCCGCGAGGCCGGCGCGGCCTTCCACCGCGATCAGGGCGAGCGCGAACTGCATCGAGAACCGCGCTTCCCCGACGGTCTTCGGGTCGTGATGGATCAGCGTTTCGAGGACGCGCCGGTTGGTCCTGACCGACAGGGACGCGATCTCTCCGGCGCCGAACCCGTGCTCGCGTCTGAGCGCCATCAGCCCGGTCATCGCCGGGTGGGTCAGCGCGCCGTTGGGGAACGGCTTGATCCACATGCCGGGGTCGACGATGGCCCAGGGATCGCCCAGCCGCCCGAGCCAGTCCGGGTCGCAGCCGCCGCCGGCAGCCTCGAAATACCCCACCCTGCCGCCCAGCGCATCGGCGCCGCCGACGAGGCCCCGCGACGCCAGGTCGGCGGCGGCGACTCCCGCCTCCGCCGCGAGGCCCGGGTGAAGGATCTCCACCATCGAGCCGAAATTCTGTCGCACGCCGCCGGCCGCGCTCGCGGCGAAGGCAAGCGCGTGCCCGATCTTCTCCCGGTCCAGACCGGTCAGCATCCCCGCCGCCGCGGCCGCGCCGAATGTGGAGAGCGTGCCGGTCGCGTGAAACCCGCCTTGGTAGTGGCGCGCGTCGATCGCGTGGTTGATCCGGCAGGCGATCTCGATGCCGGCATGGAGCGCCGTCGCGAGGTCGCGCCCGCTCGCCTTCCGTCCTTCCGCGACGGCGAGCGCGACTGCGAGGACGGGTGCGGTGGCGTGAATCCCGCCGTTCCGTTCGGCCATGGCCTGCGGGTTGGTGTCGTCGAAATTGTCGGCGTGCATGGCGGCGGCGTTGAGGAACGCCGCGAAGCGCGGCGCGGTCCGGCGGCTGGTGCCCATCACGGTGGCGCCGCCGTCCGCGATGCCGAGCGCGTCGACATGGTCCCGCGCGATCCGTGCCGCGTCCGTGCGGGCGCCGGCGATGGCGAGTCCGAGGCAGTCGAGAACGTGGACCCGCCCGCGTTCCAGGACGGGCTCCGGCAGGTCCTCGAATGTCAGGTTCCCGGCGAATTCCGCGATCCGCCGGGTCGCGTCCGGGTTCAGCCGATCGCCTCCGCGAAGTTGAGCACCGCCTCCTCGACGTCGCGCGCCCCGTTCCAGCGGGCGGCGACCGCGGTGTGCGGCGTGATCACGACGTTGGGGAACGCGGTGAGGGGATCGTTCGGCGCGGCGGGCTCCTCCCAGAACACGTCGAGCCCCGCCCCGCCGAGACGGCCGCTTTCCAGCGCCTCGATCAAGGCCGCCCGATCCACGATCTCGGCTCGCGAAACGTTGATCAGCACCGCGCCCGGTTTCATCCGGCGGAACGCGGCGGCGTCGATCATGTTTTTCGTCTCGGCGTTCGAGGGAAGCTGGACCGAGATGAAATCGGATCGCTCCAGCAGCTCCTCGAAGCCGCAATAGCTGGCGCCGTGCGCCCGTTCCACTTCGGGCGGGAGCTGCCGCCTCTGGTAGTAGAGCACCTCCATTCCGAACGCGGACGCGCGCCTGGCGAGCTCGCGCCCGATCTCGCCCAGCCCGACGGCGCCCAGCGTCGCCCCTTCGAGCGTCCCGATCCCGCCGATCCGGCCCCAGTTGGAGCGCCCGCAATGGCGGCTGTCGTAGAGCTTCGGCGCGTAGCCGATCGCTTCCAGGCTGGCGGGGTCGATCCGCCCGCCGATCTCGCAGATCTTCTTGGCGAGCGCGAGCATCAGGGCGAAGACGTGCTCGGCGACCGCGCCGTTGACCCGCCGCCTGAGCGGCTTGACCGGCACCCCGCGCGCCGCGCAGGCGTCCAGGTCGATATTGCGGAGATCGGCGCCGAATTTCTGGACGATCTTGAGTCTGGGCGCGCAGTCGAGCTCCGCCGCGCCGAAGGCCATGCCCTCGACGATCGCGCCCTCGGCGTCCGGAAGCGCCGCCCGGAACGCGTCGGCATCGTCCGCCATGCGGAACTCGGCCGGGAAAATCGAGGCCGCGCGGGCGCGCAATTCGTTCCGCCACGTGTCGAAATCCGGCAGGTCGACCGAGAAATAGTCCGCTATGGCGGCCTGCCGGTCGGACGGCGTGTCCGGGTCGAGGACGACCTGGATGTTGCGGATGATCGGGTCGTTCTCGGCGACGATGACGGGCATTGGCGCCTCCTCGCGCGCTTCTACGCCGTGGCCGCCGAGGTGCCGGCGATGCGGCCGAACACCGAGCCAGAGGTCAGCCCGCTGCCGCCCGGATAGTTGAAGTAGAAGATGCCGCCCACCAGCTCGCCCGCCGCGTAGAGACCCGGGATCGGTTCGGACTCGGTGTCGAGCACCTGCCCCTCGGTGTCGATGCGCAGGCCCCCGAAGGTGAACGTGATGCCGCAGGTCACCGCATAGGCCTCGAACGGCGGCTCGTCGATGGTGTTGGCCCAGTTGGACTTGGGGATCGCGAGTCCCTCCGTGCACCGCCCGTCCTTGACGTTCGGGTTGAACGGGATGTCGGTGCGGACGGCGGCGTTGTAGGCCGCGATCTCGTCCAGGAAGGCGTCCGGGTCGACCCCGTCGAGCTGCGGGGCGAGCTCCTCCAGCGTGTTCGCGGTCGCCTTGGTGATCTGGCGGATGTTGTATTCGTCGCGCTTCAGATGAAGGACCTTGGCGTCGAAGATCTGCCAGGCGAACTGCCCCGGCTGCTCCAGGATCACCCTTCCGTACTTGGCATAGGTGTAGTTGCGGAAATCGGCGCCCTCGTCGACGAAGCGCCGCCCGGTCGCGTTCACCATGACGGCGAACGGGTAGCTGTGCTTCTGGAACTGATCGCCCACCGCGAGGTCGCCGAACTCGGGCGCGTTGCGCTCCCAGCCGACCGCGTGGCAGCCCGACCAGTTGCCGTAGGGCATCGCGCCGATGTCGAGCGCCATGCGGATGCCGTCGCCGGTGTTGAACCGGGTGCCGCGCACCTTGGCGAGCTCCCATCCCGGTCCGAGATAGCGCGTGCGCCATTCGTAGTTGCCCTGGAAGCCGCCCGCGGCCAGCACGACCGATTTCGCCGGGATCTCCTCGATCCGGGCCCCGGTCTTGACCTTGACGCCGCTGACCGTCACGCCGTCGAAGATCAGCTCGGTGGCGCGGTGGCCGTAGCGGATCTCGATGCCGCGCTTCGCCGCGATCTCGTGCAGCGAATCGACCAGCCCGGGACCGCCGCCCCAGGCCTCGACGGTGAGCCCGCCCCAGAACTTGAACCTGCCGTCCACCTTGAACGCCTGGCGGCCCCAGATCGGCGCGAAGCGCACCCCCTTTTCGCGCATCCACAAGAGCGTGTCGCGCGACCGCGTGACCAGGAGCTCGACCATGTCGGGATCGGCGCGGTACTGGGTCACGCGCGCCATGTCGTCGTAGAACTGGTCCTGGGTGTAGGTGCCGAAATCGGTGTTGGCGATCTCCTCGTTGGTGAGGTCGGGCATCAGCGCCTTGAGGTCGTCGACCCCGTCATAGACCACCCGCATCGCGCCCGCGGTAAAGCGCGAATTGCCGCCGGATTCGTCCTCGCTGGCGCGTTCGAGCACCAGCACCTTCGCGCCGTTCTCCTCCGCCGCCAGCGCGGCGCAGAGCGCCGCGTTGCCGGCGCCGACCACGACGACATCGAACTCCGGATCGCTCATTCAACCGTCTCCAAGGGGGCGAGCGCCGGCCGGGCCGGCCGGGCCGGCCGGGCCGGCCGCCGGCGCAAAGGGTGCCGAAAGGGGACGCCCGGCGTTATTCGGCCGCCTGGGCGATACCCGCCCGCTCGCCGTCGATCATCCTGTCGATGGCGATCCGGGCGAGCGCCAGCGCGCCGTCGGCGGCGATCGGCACCAGGCTGCGGTCGGGATCGAGGTCGAGGCGCTCCTGCTGCGCCTCCATGATCGTCTTGTCCTCGATGAAGGTCGGGTAGATCTCGTCGTACATGTCCTGGGTCGCCTGCGGCTCGTCCTGGCGATAGCCGTTGGAGGTCGACCAGAAATAGTGGAAGGTCGTCCCGGTCTCCGGCGTCGCGCCGTGCAGGAGGCGCAGGTGGAAGCCCTTCTGGTCGCGGTTTTCCCGGGCGCCGCGTCCCACTTCCAGGGCGCCCGACCATTGCAGCACGATCCCCGGCGCGACGTACTCGAACTCCTGCCAGCGGTCGACCCGGCCGGTGAACTGCCCGCCCTTCACATAGGTCGGCGGCGGCTGGCAATCCGGCAGCCAGCGGATGAAATAGGCGCCGTTATCGGTCGGCCTCGTCTCCATGTCGGCTTCGACATGGGCGTTGGGATCGCCGCCGATGGTCCGGCCGTGGACATAGCCCAGATGGGTGAGGTCCATCAGATTGTCGATCATCAGCATGTAGTTGGCCTTGATCTGGAACATCGCCTTGCGATGCGGCCATTTCTCGGGCTGGTCGTGATAGGGGTAGTCGACGATCCGGCTCTCGTCGGCCCGCGCCGGATCGCCCATCCAGATCCAGACGATCTGGTTGCGCTCGACCACCGGATAGCTGACGACCCTGGCCTCCGGCGGGATCCGGTCCTGTCCCGGGACGGTCACGCAGGCGCCGGTCGTGTCGTAGACCAGGCCGTGATAGCCGCACTGGAGCCCGCTCTCGATCACCGTGCCGTGGGTCAGCGGCGCGCCGCGGTGGCAGCAGCGGTCCTCGAGCGCGCCCACCTTGCCGTCGGAATCGCGGAAGAACACCAGCGGCTGGTTCATGATCGTACGGCCCAGCATGCCGTCCGCCAGTTCCTCCGACCACGCGCCGATATACCAGGCGTTTCTCACGAAGGGCAGGTTGGTGGTATCCGCAGCCATGACGTCCGCTCCACGATGTTATTCCCGGGCCGGGCCGGTTCCCGCCCTTGCGGCGGAGACTAGCCCCGGGCCATCCTGATCGCAACCGGAGGAGGCGGGGGAGGGGCATGAACAGGACCGACGCGAACCGGCTCGCCTTCGAGCGCCTCTGCGCGGCCGAGCCCGTGCTGGTGGACATCCGCCCGGCGATCGAGGTCCTGCCCGGAATGACGCCCGCGACCGTCCTCACCTCGGGCCCGCCGATGCCGTGGGAGCGTTATGTCGGCGGCCAGCGCGACGCGGTGATCGGCGGCGCCCTGTTCGAGGGGCTGGCCTCCGATGCCGAAGACGCGGCGCGAAAGCTGGAACGGGGCGAGATCACGGTCGACGGCTGCCACGATTACGGCGCCGTCGGCTCGCTCGCCGGCATCTACACCGCCTCGATGCCGGTCTTCGTCGTCGAGAACCGGCACGCGGGCATCAACGGCTTCTGCAACATGTACGAGGGAACCGACCCGAGGCGCCTCAACTACGGCGTCTACGACGAGGGGGTGCGGGAGCGGCTGCTGTTCGTCCAGGACACGATCGCCCCCGTCCTCGCCGAGGCCGTGCGGGCGGCGGGCGGCATCCCGCTCAAGCCGATCATGCGGCGCGCGCTGCACATGGGCGACGAGCTGCACAGCCGCAACACGGCGGCTTCGCTCCTGTTCACCCGGGAACTGTTCCCCCACCTCTTGCGGCTCGACGCAGGGATGCGCGACGCGGTGGATCGGACCGTCGCCGCGCTCACCGAGGACCATTACTTCTTTCTCAGGCTGTCGATGGCGGCGGCGAAGTGCACCGCCGACGCCGCCGCCGGGATCGACGGCTCCGGCGTCGTCACCGCGATGGCGTTCAACTGCAGCAACTTCGCCATCCGGGTCGGCGGGCTGGGCGACCGCTGGTTCCTCGGCCCGCACGCCTCGGTCGACGCCAGGCTGTTCGACGGGCACACGGAGGACGAGATCGCCTGGATGGGCGGCGAGAGCGTCATCGCCGAGACGATCGGCCTCGGCGGCTTCGCGCAGGCCGCCGCGTTCCCGCTGCAGCAGTACCAGGGCGGCTCGCAGGGCGGCTCGGCCGCCGCGATGGTGGAGCGCAATCTCCAGCTCTACGCGATCGCCGTGGGCGAGAACCCGGACTACCGGATCCCCTATCTCGGCTATCGCGGCACGCCGACCGGCATCGACATCCACCGCGTGGTCGAGACCGGCGTGCTGCCGGTGATGGATATCGGCATCGCCGGGCGGGACGGCGGGCAGATCGGCGCCGGGATCGTAAGGGCGCCCATCGAGTGCTTCGAGGCGGCGGTCGCGGCCTGGGAAGAGCGCTACGGCGCGTCGTGAGGGGTGGCGGAAAAGAGTGGGAGTCGAACCCACCAGGGACGTCTCACGCCCCTCAC
>JAPPGX010000020.1 GCA_028877265.1 Acidobacteriota bacterium | reverse complement strand
GCAGCTTGTCCTCGCCGGTGGCGAGCCAGTTCGCGTCGGGATGGGCGAGCAGGCAATCGAGGGTGAGCAGGCGGCGCCAGAGCAGGGCCGGCGATCCGAGGCGGCGCTGATTGGCGTCCTCGATGCCGAGGGCGCGGTAGAGGGTTCGCCCGAAGACATGGCAGAAGCGCTGCGGCGTGCGTCGCTTCGGGAGTGGATGTTCGCGGGCGACGCCAGCAGCGGTGAGGCGCTGCACGAAGCGTCTTGCGGCGTACTTGTCCCGATGATGCCAATCGCGGTGTTGGCGGCGGGTGAAGACTCCGGAGTGAAGGCAGACCAGAGTGAGCCAGTGGGCATCGTCCGGCGCCCATCCGAGGGCCTGCACGGCGGCCGTGCGGTGTTCGAGGTGGGGCATGGGCCACGGGCCGGGGATCCGCGGCTCGAACGGTCGTGTCACGGTCCTGCCTCCTCGTTCGCATGCTAGTCGGCGCACTACGCCTGCGTGGCGCGGTCGGCGACCACAACGACGCGGGGCTCAGCCATGGACGCACCGGCCAGGGGGTTCGGGGGACGGCGTCCCCCGTCCGTCCGTTGCTACCGCAGCGGCGCGGAAGGTGGGGGGTTCGAAGGGGGGGCGCAGGATCCCCTCGCCAGAGCACAGTGTTTAACACTGTGTAGGCTGGCCCCCGTGCCTTAGTGCTCATCGCGAGGGCACGAAGCCTGGGCCAGCCGCATCAGCAGCGTTAGCAGCCTATCGGCGGATAGGCTACAAATGGACGGTCGTCCGACCGCCTATCCGAGGGGACTTACATCGCTGACCAAGCAGACCCACGATGCGAGCGATTCACCATTTGACGGTTTTCCCGTGCTTGTCCACGGGGTATAGGAGGACTCCGCAGCCCCGGCATTTCCGGCCCTTCGTGGGCGGGAGCGGTTGCTTCCATCCGCATTCGGAACACGGCACGCGCGGCACCTTCGGGCGGCGGAGCGCCGCCCAGAACGCGGCGGGCTGCGTGAGGACCAGCAGCACCACCAGCACGCCGAGGACGGTGAGCCAGGGCGCGTGGGTCAGGAGCCAGGCCAGGATGTCAATCACCCGGTCAAGGAATGTCTCCGGGAACTCGGTACGGAGAATCACGTACACACCCCACAGAAGCCGCAGTCCGGCCCGCATCGCGGAGACCGGGCGTTGTCATCAAACACTGCTCTTGGTTCCCCTACGTTCGTTTTGGTGAGGATCGTCGTCAGTGGCGTAGATCCGCCGCAGGGCGGAAGCGCACCACCCGGCCCCGGGGCATGGGCACGGGTTCGTTGGTCCGGGGATTCCGGGCCGGAGCCATCCTGCGGGCCGCAGCGTGGAACGTACCGAACCGCCGGAGCACCACACGGTCGCCGCGCTCCAGCGCGGAGCCGACGCTTTCGAACAGCACATCCACCGCATCCCGCACGTCGGGAGACTCCAGGATCGTCACCTGCATCACCCGGCGGACGAGGTCGACTTTCACCATGCTGAGCCCATCATAGGCGACACGCAAACACCCGGTTCACGTGCCGAACCCGTCGGTGCCGGACGGCGGCCCGGTCTCCCAAGCGTCGCACGCAATCGCATAGTCTCTCCGGCGTCGCGCGCGGGAGAGCCGGACTCCCCGTGACCTTGACCATCCCCAGCTGCTGGCGGCTCCGGCGGCGGTTGCCGCCGCCAGTGGCACCCGATCCCGATCAGGATGGGAGACCGACTCCGCCGCCGCGAGCGTCCCCGCTCCCGGCCAGGAACGCGGCCCACTGCTCCATGAGCGCCCGCCGCCGCTCGAACAGGTCGGTGCGCCGGTAGGCGGCCTCGATGGCGTTCGTGTTCACGTGCGCCAGCGCCAGTTCGCACACCTCCCGCGGAGCGTCCGAACACTCCGCCGCCCAGTCCCGGAAGCTCGAACGGAACCCGTGGGGCACCGCCGCGATCCCGAGATCGCGGACCAGCTTCGCGATCGCCAGCTTGGAGAGCGGCCCGCCCCGCGCCGAGGGGAACACCGGCCCCGAACCGTCCGCCAGACCACGGGCCGCGCGGAGCACCGCAAGTGCTCCCGCGGAGAGCGGAACCCGGTGCTCCCGGCCCGTCTTCATCCTCTCGGGCGGAATGCGCCACTCCCGCGCGTCAAGGTCGACCTCCTCCCACTGCGCGCCGCGCACCTCCCCGCTCCGACTCGCCGTCAGCACCAGGAACTCGAACGCCAACACGGTCCCGGGATACGCACCCGAGCCGCGCACCGTCTCGATGGCCTTGCCTACCTCCGCATACGGGAGCGCCGCGAGATGCTGCGCGCGGACACCATTCTTGGGGAGCGCCGCGCCGATGGCCTCACCAGCCGGGTTGTCCTCCCGGTAGCCCCGCGCCACCGCCCAGCGCATCACCGCCGAGATCCGGTGCCGCACCCGACGCGCCGTCACCCGCTTCTCGTTCCAGATCGGAAGCAGCACGTCCATCACGTCCGACGTGGTGATCCCGTCCACCGGCCTCCCGCCGAGCTTCGGAATCGCGTAGTCCCTCAGCGCTCTGCGCCAGTCCTCCTCGGACCGGCTGCCGGCCTTCCAGCCGGCCCGGTGCACCGCAATCACCTTCTCGGCGGCCTCCTCGAAGGTGGGGACCGTCCGCTTCCGGCCGGTCACGAGTTCCCCGCGCTGCCGCGCCGCGAGGTTGAGGGCGCACTTCACGCGGGCCTCGGCGAGGCTGACGTGGGGCCAGGATCCGAGTCCGAGATTGCGCTGGCGTCCGTCCACGTGGAGGCGCTGCGCCCAGGACTTGGCGAGGTGGCCTCGGATCGTATGCTTGACGAGGAGAGAAAGGCCACCGGAGCCGCGCCCGTCGCCGTAGCGTCCGGGCCGGTCGATGGTGGCGACGAAGCGGGCGGAGAGTCGGTAAGGTCGTTCCATCATGTGTTTTTGGTTCCTGAAAGGGGTTCCCGGTTCCTGAGGCTACCGATTGGATATCAGAAAAATGTCGAGAACAACCGGGCTGTGGTCGTCCCCGAATGGAACATTGTAGCACGATAACTCGTTGATAAGAAGCAGCAATAGAAGTATTCAGAGGCACCTGTTGGAATCAACTGGAACGGCAGAAGTGCGGACCGGAGGTCGGCGTTCCAAGCCGTCACGCGATCTCGCGGGGCAGCGTTCCCAGCCGGAGGTGAGGTCCGGGAGGACGACGCTGAATCGCCCGCGGTCCTCGCGGGCCGCGGTGCCGGAGGGAGTCAGAGACACCACTTATCCGCAGTTGGGAGACATCAACTTTTGCGCACCCCCGGCTGCGAATCGGGGCTTTTCGGGTTGCCGATCGGTGGCGGGAGCTCCGGTCGACATCGCGGCTCCCAGATCGGAAGCAGCCCTCCTATCTGGGAACACCCGTGCGCAAGAGTTGGTGTCTCCCAACTGCGTAGGAGGTCGTGTCTCCTGACAGCTCCGGTCGATAACGCGGAGCTCCGGTCGATATCCGAGGTCGGCGGGATGGAGGCTCCGGTCGATAACGTGGAGCTCCGGTCGATATCCGAGGTCGGCGGACGGAGGCTTAGGTCGATAACGCGAAGCTCCGGTCGATATCGAGGGCCGGCGGGCTGGAGGCTTAGGTCGATAACGCCGAGCTCCGGTCGATATCCGGGGCCGGCGGGCTGGAGGCTTAGGTCGATAGCGCCGAGCTCCGATCGATATCGGGGCCGGCGGGCGGAGGCTTAGGTCGATAACGCCGAGCTCCGGTCGGTATCGGGGACCGGCGGACTGGAGGCTTAGGTCGATAACGCCAAGCTCCGGTCGATATCCGAGGTCGGCGGACGGAGGCTTAGGTCGATAGCGCCGAGCTCCGGTCGATATCGAGGGCCGGCGGGCTGGAGGCTTAGGTCGATAACGGCGAGCTCCGGTCGATATCGGGGGTCGGTGGGCTGGAGGCTTAGGTCGATAACGGGAGCTCCGGTCGATATCCGGGCCGGCGGGCGGGAGCTCCGGTCGATATCGGGGGTCGGCGGATGGAAGCTCCGGTCGATAACGGCGAGCTCCGGTCGATATCGGGGGTCGGCGTCGTCGTCAGGCCGGACCAGGTTCACGACGTGCGCGGTGCGGAGGGCCGCGGTGCCGGCCTGAAGGCCGGCCGTCCCGGCCTGCGCGCCATGCGGGCGGGTGAGGTCCGTCCCGCCGCCCGCCTGCGGCGGGCTGTGCCGGCTGAAGCCGGCGTTCCCGGCCGGCGCGTCATCCTGTCGGTCTGGAGGCTGGTGTTCCAGCCGGGGGCGCCATCGGGCGGGAGCAACGGCACGACGTGCGCGGTGCGGAGGGCCGCGGTGCCGGCCTGAAAGCCGGCCGTCCCGGCCGGAGCGCCATGCGGGCGGGTGGGGTCCGTCCCGCCGCCCGCCTGCGGCGGGCTGTGCCGGTCTGAAGACCGGCGGTCCCAGCCGGCGGCGCCGTCCAGCCGGCGCTCCGAGCGCCACCCCCCCGTTGACAGTCTCGAAGGCTGTCCCGTAGGCTCGATTGCTCAACTCGACGGATTGGAGGTAACCCATGGTCCTGAATAGCCGTTCGACCCGGATCCTGTTTGGCGCCGCACTCGTGCTGCTGGCGGCCGGCAGCGCCCTCGCCCAGCCCTACACCTGCGAGGAGGTGATGGTGCCGATGCGCGACGGCACCCAGCTCGCCACCGACGTCTACATGCCCAACAACCAGGGCGACGGTCCGTGGCCCGTCATCCTGGAGCGGACGCCGTACAACAAGCGCGACTGTGCGCACGGGTACGCGCCCTACTTCGCCCAGCGCGGCTACGTCGCGATCGTTCAGGACGAGCGGGGCCGCTACAACTCGGAGGGCACCTACCACTGGCTGCTCGACCAGGCGTGGCACGAGCGCCAGGACGGCTACGACACGATCGAGTGGGCGGGCACCCAGCCCTGGTCCACCGGGAAGGTGGGGACGCAGGGGCTCTCGTTCACCTGCTTCAACCAGTACCTGACCGCGCCGACCCGGCCGCCGCACCTGGCCGCCATGTTCTGCGCGCACTCGGCTTCGAACGCCTACAAGGACCTCTATTGGGCGGGTGGCGCGCTCCACATGATCATGCCGACCTGGCTGCTGTCGCAGAACGAGATGGTGCAGCCGGTGCCGCTCGACGATCCCGGACGGCGGACCGGCTACGTCGGCGCCGACCAGGCCTGGCTGCAGTGGCACCAGCAGCGGCTGGAGACCGAGGCGCCGATGGGCCGGAGCATGCTCACCCGCATGATGACCGACATGATCGAGAACCCGTACTACAACGACTACTGGCGGCAGTACGCGGTGGACGAGCAGTGGGACCAGATCGACACTCCGATCATGCACTACGCCAGTTGGTACGACCGTTATCCGCACTCGCAGGTCGGGCACTTCAACGGGATCCAGGCCCAGGGCATGGCGAACGCCAGGGACAGCCAGCGGCTGTTCATCGGACCGTGGCTGCACGGGTCCGGCCTCATCAACGCCCGGGTGATCGGCGATCTCGACTTCGGGCCCGAGGCGGCCATCGACTACAACGCGCTGCGCCTGCGGTGGTTCGACTACCACCTGAAGGGCATCGACAACGGCATCATGGACGAGCCGAAGGTGAGCCTGTTCATCATGGGCGCGAACACCTGGCGGCGGGAGAACGAGTATCCGATCGCCCGCGAGGAGTTGACCGACTACTACTTCCGGGCTGAAAAGTCCGGTTCCGTGGATTCGCTCAACGACGGGACCCTCTCGACCGAGGCGCCCGGGGACGAGGCCCCCGACACCTACGAGTACGACCCGCGGAATCCGGTGCTGTCGATCGGGGGCGACCTGTTCATCCAGCCCATGGGCGCGCGCGACAACCGGCCCGCCGACGTCCGCAGCCTGACCTTCACGACGCCGGTACTCGAAGAGGACACCGAGGTCACCGGAATGCCGACCGTGGAACTGTGGGCCTCATCCAGCGCGGTCGACACCGACTGGACGGTCACGATCACCGACGTGCACCCGGACGGCTACTCGCAGACCCTCCGCCAGAACATCCTGCGCGCGCGCTACCGCGAGGGCGACGAGGCGCCGGTCCTGATGACCCCCGGCGAGGTCTACAAGTTCACGATCCAGATGTATCCCATCTCGAACCTCTTCAAGGCGGGCCACCGCATCCGGATGACGGTCTCGAGCAGCTCCTTCCCGAAGTGGCTGCCGAACGGCAACACCGGCCGGGAGATGGACGAGGACATGCCGGTGGTCATCGCGGAGAACACGATCTACCACGACGCTGACCGGCCCTCGAAGGTCATCCTGCCGATCATCCCCGCGGGGCCGGGAGCGGGTCCGGGCCGTCACTGACGGTTGGCCACCCGACTCGGACTGACGCTGCGTCCGGGCCCCCGCCGAGGGGCCCGGACGGCCGTCGGTCGGCCTACTCGATCGGCGCGAGCAGTTCCGGCGCGGTCACGAGCTGCCGGACGCCGTGCGACTTCGTCTCCTCGAAGACGTTGCCGGACGCGGCCCAGCGGTGGAGGGAGCCTATGTCCAGCTTGGCGCATTGCGGCCGCACGTTCCAGGTGACCCGGACGGGAGAGCAGGTGCTCTGGTCGTAGGAGGGGCCGGTGGTCGAGCCGCGGAACAGCACCGGTTCACCGGTCGTGGACGGGATCATCATGGCCTGGTGCAGGCCGTCCGTCATGTTGCCGCCGTAGGACATCGTCGTGAAGTCGAGCGCTTCCGGATCGTTGACGACGAGGAAGACCTGCGCCTCCACGCGGAGGAGTGGGTTCTCGCAGCTTTCCGGGACGCACGAACCGAGCCCCACGCCCGGAGCCGCGTCGCACGAGGTGTGGACCCAGTGGACCTCGATCGTGTCCCCCGGGCTCACGCCGCCGTAAGCCCCCTCGGCCGGCTCCAGCTCGGCGGGGGTGAGATCCGCCGTCTCGTTGCAGGCGTAGCCGCCGTCCTCGGCGTCGCTCACGAAGACGCTGAATCCCGGACCCTTGTGCTCCGCGTTGGTGTGGGTGTGGAGGTTGCAGAGGTTCAGCTCGCCGGCCGCGGGCGCCAGCGCGAACATCTCCGTATTCAGCCCCGCCGGATCGGCGATGTCCCGCGGCGTCTGCGGCCCCATGTCGAGGCACAGCGCCTCCTTCGCCGCTGGAGCGGCGTCCGCCGCGGCGGCGGGGTCCGAGCCGCCCGCTTCGGGCGCCGGGTCGCCGCCGCAGCCGGCGGCGAGCGGTGTGAACAGGATGACGGGGAGGATGGCGGTTCGCATGGGGCCTATCGTATGCAAGCGCCGCCGGAGCCCGCCAACCAGCCTGCTACGAGGCCGCTGCCGCGACCGGCCGCAAGACCCTGCGGCAGCGCCGCATCCAGAAGTCGTACCGCGCGATGCTCTCGTCGTCGACGACGGCAGCGTCCAGCGAGCGGAAGCTACCTTCCTGAACCCACAGGGCCTGCCAAGCCGGGTAGTGCTCGTCGCAGGTATCCGTGAGCGATTCGGCATCGAGGCCCGCCAGGCCGTTCCGGACGGTACCGAGCCCGTCGTCAGTGCTGTCCCCGCTGTCCATCGCCACCGAGACAAAGACGCTCATCACGTCCATGCAGTCCACGAACGCCGCCTCCGTGGCGCGCGGCCCGGTTTCCGAGCGGAGCTGGATGGGCAGACGGCCCACCGCTCCTCCCGACTGGTCGCGGCACGCTGCCCGTACCGGATCGGAGCGGCCCGGCAGGCGGTCCAGTTCGGCGGTGGTGTGCTCGGCCCGCATCGCGGCGGTCGCGCATCCCAGCCCCAGGATCAATAGCAGCGACAACAGGTACTTCATCGCGTTTCCTCCGTGGAAGGGTCCTCAGAAGTAGTACTTCATGACCAGCGCGACTTCGCGGTATCCGAGGCCGCCGAGGTCGATGTCCACGGAGAACGGGGTCACCCCGTCGGCCTGAACCGGCGCGTGGCTGCGGATCAGGTCGTACTCCGCGGTGGTGGTCAGGTCCCGGAAGCGCCCCCAGCGGACCTTGACGCCCACCAGGAGCTCTCCCAGGTTCATGTCGAGCCCGGCGATGAACTGGAGCCCCGGGGACCAGCCGCTGATCTCCGCGTTCAGGAGGTTGGCGGTCCCGGCGGCCGCGCGCTTCGCTTCCTCCGGCCAGTCGGGCACGAAGTCGATGGCCAGGTACTCCGGCTCCGGCTTGCGGACGAAGGTCGCCGCGTAGTGGGCCTCGATCTGGGCCAACCCGATGCCGGCGCCCGCGTAGGGCGTCCAGCGCGTGCGGTTCTCGTAGTCGTAGTAGAGGTTCAGAAAGCCCTCGTCGGCACGCACATCGGAGAGCGTCTCCAACGGGGCCGTCGCCCATTCGGCCCGCTTCCCGTCCAGGGCCTCGCTGCCGTCGGCCACCTTGATGGGCCGGGTGTCCCGTCCGTGACCGCGCATCCGGAAATCCAGCTCGACGCGCAGCGCGCCGAAGGAGAGGCCGACCGTCGAGCCGTAGCCGAACCCGGTACCGATGTCGAAGGAGTTCGTGATCGCCGTGGCCGACTCGCGGGCGTCGCAGGCGGGCTCACTCGGAGGCGTCAGACCCTCGGGATAGAGGAGCGTGTCGCACCGCGTCGGGTGGTTCAGGAACGTCTGGGAGGAATGCGCCGTCCGGGCGCGGGGACCACCCTCTTCGAAGCCGACGTAGATGCGCTGCGCCGTCGCGTCGCTGCCGACCGCGAGGAGCAGCGCGCTGACGACGAACGCGGCAAGGAACCGCGCACCCGTGATCCCGGTCATTCGAGGTTGATCCGACCAGCCCGGCCGTGAGGCCGATCGCGCTGGTCTCTCTCCTTCTACGTGCGCCGTCCGCGAAAGTTACAGACGGACGAGCCTGCTGGACCGGCCCGCTGCGGGCGCCGGCCGCGTGCCGGCTCCGGCCGGCCGACCCGGTCGCCGCGCCCGAAGCCGACGGGCGCCGCTGTTATCGGCGCTCGGCCGTGGCGGCGTCGAGATAGCGGTGGCCCGCGACGACCGAACGGTGCGCGATCACCCGGTAACGCCCGTCGGAGGTCTCGGCGGTGACCTCGTCCGACCGCCGTTCGGCCGGGGCGCTCGATCGGCCTGTCAAGGCCTCGGTCAGGACCCGTCCGGTCATGGTTTCGGGAGCCTCCAGGCCGAGCAGGGCGAGAAAGGTGGGGGCCAGGTCGGCGTTTGACGATGGGAGCCCGACCGTGATCCCGGAGCGCAGATCGGGGCCGGCCGCAATCAGGACGTTATGAATGTCATACGGACTCGTGCTCCCGTGGCCCGCGGTGCCACCGGAAGCCGAGGTCCCGCGATAGCCGTGTTCGTTCGCGGCATCGGTCCAGGCCGGCGAGTAGATGATGTCGGCCGCCCGCGGGTGGTTCAGCCGGGCGAGGTCCAGGGGGAGCGTTCCGGGCACCGACCCGTCCCGGGTGAAGATCGCCCCGACCCGAGCCGCGGCCTGGAGCGCCTCGACGACGCGGGCGATGGTCGCCGGGTCCCCGTCGCGGACGTAGATCGCGCCGCCCCCGGTCACGATGCGCGGGGAACCGTCCGGCTGCCGGGCGGCGAAAGGAGCGAGCAGCGCTTCGATGTCCACGCCGCCGGTATGGGTCGAGAAGCCGTGGTCCGAGGTGACCCAGATGTTGAACTCGTCCAGCCGGCCGGCGGCTCGCAGCCGGCGTTGGAGCCGTTCCAGTTCTTCGTCCACCCCGCGGATCGCCTCCATCGACGTCGGGTGTCCAATGCCGAGGGAATGGGCGGTGGTATCGGGCTCGGTCAGCCAGATGACGGTGACCGCCGGATCGACGTCATCGAGTCCTACCTCGAGGAACGAGTCCACGATATAGCGATTGCGCTCGTGCCGGGGAATCGCCCCGGGCGGTGGGGGCCCGAGCCTTTCCCGTACCGCGTGACCGAGCGCTTCCGGCAGGGCGTACTCGTGGTGGATGATGCCGCCGCCCGCGACCCGGTGGTTGAGCAGAAAGGACGAGCCAGCGGAGCCCGCGCTGACCACCAGCATCCGGCGCCCGGCCTCCTGGAGGCTCTCCCCGAGAGTCTGCGCGGTGAGCAGGCGCCCCGCTTCGGCCTGCTCGATCCTGAGCAGGTCGCTCCGGTCCGCGGTGTTCAGGAACCCGGCCGGGTCGACTTTCGGGAAGAACACCGCGTTCCCCATGAGGCCGTGGGTCTCGGGGTAGGCGCCGGTCGAGATGGAGGCGGCGTTGACGCGGGTAACGGTCGGATATACCGCATGGTGGTCGGTGAAGACCACGCCGCGCTCTCCGAGCGCGTGGAGGTTCGGCATCGCTGCGGGGGTGACGTAGTCCGGCCGCAGCCCGTCGATGACGATGAGCAGATGCCGGTTTCGCGGCCCTTCGCGCGGTTCGGAACCGGGATCGGCCGGGACGCCTCCGCAGGCAACGAGAAGCGCCAGCGCGCTCCCCGCCCACGCACCCCGGGACCGCGTCAAGGGCCTTCCTCGCAGGCGCGCTGCCTCATCTCCCTAGCGGATCATAAGGACGGAGCGGCCGCGCTCCCGAAGCGATCCTCGATCGCTTACCGGACCGCCGTCGCCCGCGCGTCGCGGCAGGCGCTCGTCCGCTGGTGTCCGATCCACGCCGAGATCCCGAACGCCGCCGCCCCGAGGAGGCCGCTCAGCGTCTCGTCCCGCTGGTCCTCCCCGTAGTTCGCCACCTTCACGAGCGTGGCGAGTAGCACCACCGCGTCGACGATCGGCCAGGTCCGGCTGCTCGTGCAGGGTACGCCGCCCTCGTAGCGGCCGGTCGGGTCGTGGTCGGCTTCGCCCATGCCCGGGGGACCGTCGACCAGGGCGATCGAGCAGCTTCCGGCGACCATCGCGAAGGCGAGGCCGGCGGCCGCCAGCGACCGGGCGGGGCCTCGTCGGCGGAGCATCCGGTCTTGGACCCTACGGCCAGAGCCAGCCGAAGACGCCCCCGGTGAGCAGGCCGTAGATCACCCCGTCCACGATCGTGCGGAACGTGTAGCCCCAGCTCCGTCCCCACCAGATGGAGGCCTGGAGGATGGCGAGCGAGTAGCCCGCGAAGGCGACCGCGGCGACCACCCGGAACACCTCGCCGTACTCCGCTCCGATGCTCAGCGTCGAGCCCGCCACGTAGGCGGCAACCGCCCCGACCACCAGCGAGTAGCCGAACCACAGCGCGAGGCTCTTGCCCATACCCGCGGGTTCGTTCGGCCTGATCGTGATGATCGCCACCGGCCCGTCCTTCATCTTCCGGATGAATTCCGGCGTGTGCATTTCCCTGGCATGGCCGTGGGGCATCGCGTAGTCACCGGGCGGGATCGCGAAGGGGCGCAGCGCGTCGGCGACCTTGCGCTCGTCGGGAATCGCCCCAACGTCGTTCTTGTGGAAACCCAGCATCATGTGGATCACCGAACTGGCGAGGAACACGGCGACGGCGGCGAGGAGGATCGGCAGCCAGAGGGAGAGGACGGTCATCATGGGTGGTCTCCTGGCGGGTTACGGCGAGCCGGGTTGGGGGTTCCGGATGATGTCACCGGGGGCGGGCAACCCCGTCGTTTCGACTCCACCCAGCGACGACACGATGCGGTCCACGACCGCCTGCATGTCGAGCCGCCCGTCCCGGTTGGTCTGCACCGCGACCGTGACGCCCGATTCGGCGTAGTGCCGCACGTGGGTGCGGTAGCCCGGCCACATGCCGCCGTGGCCGAACGACGCCCCGCCGTCGTACACGAAGAGCCCGAAGCCGTAGTGCCAGTCCGGCCTCGCCGGATCGCGCCAGCCGCCGGCGAGCATTTCGTCGAGGGATTCCGGCCGCACGATCCGCCCTTCCGCCAGCGCCCCGTAGAACGTGACGAGCATCGTCGGGTTCGTGGTGAGTCCGCCGCCGGTCCACTCGGAGGAGGGATCGAACTTCATGGTGCCGTCGTCCCGCAGGTTGCGGGCGCCCATCGTGTAGCCCGGCGTGATGTCCGGCAGCACCGACCGGTCCTGGAGCCCGATCTCGTCGAGGCCGTGGGGCTCGAGGATGCGTTCGCGGAGCAGGTCGTAGTAGGGACGCCCCGTCGCCGCCTCGATCACCTTCCCAAGCACCAGATAGCCGGCATCGGTGTAGGCGTAGCCGCTGCCCACCGGATAGAGCGGTTTCCGGCCGATGAAGCCGATCAGTTCCTTGGGCTCGAAGCGGCCGCCGCGGCGGATCGCCCGCCAGACCATCCGGACCTGGAATCGCATCGTGCCCGGGTAGTCGCCGAGCCCGGCGGAGTGCGAAAGCAGGTGACGGACGCGGATCTCATCCGCATTCGGTAGCCGCCGGTACCACTCCCGGTCACCGAGCCACGTCGATGCGGGGTCGTCGAGGGAGAGGACGCCCTCCTCCACGAGCAGCATCGTCAGCGCCGCCACAAACGTCTTGCCCGTGCTGCCGCCGGGCATGCGCACGCGGTCGTCGAGCGGGAGGTCCGCCTCGCGGTCCGCGAGTCCCACCGACGCACGCACGATGCGCCCGTCCGGGAAGCGGACCGCCGCCCGCAGGCCGGGCATCTTCAATTCGGCCCGGGTCTCCTCGAGGATCGCCTCGAGCGCCGCCTGGTCCTGCGCCGACACGACGGCCGGCGCTGCGATCAGGAACGCCGCCAGGCCGTAGCGGAACAACAGAACTCGCGCCATATCGGCCACAACGAACGGGCCGTCGGTTGGTTCCGCCGTTGGTGACTATTTCTGCGCCCGCTCGGCCCGGCGGCGCGCGACCACCAGGGGCCGGGCGATCTCGTTGAACGCGAGGAGCAGCGCGTCGAACTGCATCCGCTTGTTGCCGTAGGAGCGGTACATGTCGCGGTCGGCCTGCTCGACGAGCAGCAGCGCCTCGGCGAAGGCCGTCTCCGGGGCGAGCTCGGCGAGCTTCTGCAACCGGGCGGCATCGCCGGAGAGCGCCGCGCCGCCCGACCGCAGCGCGGCGAGGTCCCGGAGCGTGGCGCGGAGCAGCACCAGCACCGTCTGCAGCTCGTCGAGCTGGGCCGACTTGCGGCCGCGAGGAGCGCCCCGGGTGAACCGTTCGGTGAGCTTCGTCCGGGTCTGCGGGGGGATGCCCTTCCCCACCACGGCCGCGATCCCCTCGGCCTCCTCCGCCAGCGGCAGGAGCCGGTCCCGCGGCAGCGCGAGCGCCCGCTGGAGGTCCCCGCGCGCGGCGGCCGCGGCCACCGCCGCCTCCTCGGGCGCGTAGTCGTGCTCGTCCCGGAGGCGGGCGGCCACCTCCGGGGTCGTCGGCGCGGCGAAGCGCCAGCGCTGGCAGCGGGAGACGATGGTCGGCAGGAGCGCCGCCTCCGACTGGGCGCAGAGGATGAGGCCCAGCCAGGGGTGCGGCTCCTCGAGCGTCTTGAGCAGCGCGTTGGCGGCCGGCGGGTTCATGGTGTCCGCGGCCTCGATCACCAGCACGCGGCGGCGTCCCTCGAAGGGATGGGTGCGGGTCCCGGCGATGGCTTCGCGGATCTCGTCCACCCGGATCGGTTTGCCGCGCTCCGGCCGCAGGACCCGCACGTCGGGGTAGGGGCCGGCCGCAGGACCCGTCCACTCGCCGGCCGCGCCGCCGGCCCGCGCCGCCAGATCGGTGTGGAGGATCCGCTGGTGGAGGACCCGGGTGGCCTCGGACTCCGGGTCCTGGTCGGCGCTGTTCACGATGGCCGAGAGCGCGATGGCCGCCTCCACCGTGGGCGCCCCGGACGGCCCGGTCAGCAGCAGGCTCTGCGGCAGCCGGCCGCCCGCCGCCAGGGCGGCGAGCCGCGGAAACGGCGGACCGATGCCGAATGCGGGCATCAGCCGAGCCGGGCGGAGACCGCCGCCCACGCCGCCTCGAACACCTTGTCCGGCGTCTGGTCGGCGGGGATCACCACAACCCGGCCTGGTTCCTCGCGCGCGATCCGGAGGAAACCCTCGCGGACGCGCCGGTGGAACCGTTCCGCCTCCTGCTCGATTCGGTCGGTCCCCTTGAGGCGCGAAAAACCGGTGGCGACCGGAAGGTCCAGCACGAGCGTCAGGTGCGGGCGGAAGCCTCCGGTGACTGCCTGGTCCACCGCCAGGATCCGTTCGAGCGGGAGTCCCCGGCCGCCGCCCTGATACGCGATCGTCGAATCGGTGAAGCGGTCGGTGATCACCACCTCCCCCCGGAGGAGCGCCGGGCGGATCACCTCGGCGATGTTCTGCGCCCGCGCCGCGAAGAAGAGGGCGAGCTCGGTCTCGGGAACGAGCGGACCCTCGCCGTGCAGCAGCAGTTGGCGGATCACCTTGCCGGCCGCGGTGCCGCCCGGTTCCCGGGTCAGCGTGACCCGGCGGCCCTCCCGGCGCAGCCGCGCGGCGAGTCGCTGGGCCAGCGTGGACTTGCCGCCGCCCTCGACTCCCTCGACGCTCAGGAAGAGCGCCGCAGCCGGTAGCCCGGGTCCCGCGGTCAAGCTGGAAACGGGACCGCTAACGGAACGTCGGGTTGAAGATCGGGACGTTCGAGCCGCACATCCGCTCGCGCGCCGACCGTTCCCAGACGTCGCGCGGCACCGACGGCCCCTCGGCCTCGCAGTGTGCGTCGAACGCCGCCGCCAGGTTCCCCGCGACCATGTCCGGCGACATCCGCTCGATGTGCCGCCGCTCGAGCATGTGGATCAACTGGCCGTCCTTGAACAGCGCGATGGACGGCGACGACGGGGGCACGTCGGTCATGTAGCCCCGGGCGCGGTCGGTGGCGTCGCGGTCAACCCCCGCGAAGACCGTCCCCAGGTGGTCCGGGATCTTCGTGTGCTGGAGCGCCATGGTGACGCCCGGGCGCGCCGAGCCGGCCGCGCAGCCGCAGACCGAGTTGACCACCACGAGGGCGGTTCCGGGCTTCGCCAGCATGTCGTCCACGTCTTCGGGTTGGTGAAGCGGGTCCACCCGGCAGTCGGCCAGTTCCTCCCACATGGGCCGGACGGCGTCGGGGTCGTAGAGCGGGGGAAGGGGCATGTGGAAGTCTCCTGGGACGGGTGTTCCGGAAGGATACCGTCCGCTCAGTTGCCGGCGGAGGCGGCGTCGCCGAGCGAGAACGCCACCAGTTTGTTGCCGGTGCCGCGTCCCACCGCGATCACCACGAACTGCACTCCCGCGGGGGACTCGTAGGTCATCGGGTTCGCGTAGGAGCTCGCCCCGAGCGGATGGGCCCAGAGTTCCTCGCCGGTTGTCTTGTCGATGGCGAAGAGGTGGTCGGCGCCCCCGCTGAAGAAGACGAGCCCGCCGGCGGTGACCATCGGGCCCGGCGCGCCCACGATCCCAAGCCGCTCGTCCCCGAGGTCCACGCCCTCGAGCGCCCGGTGATCCCGGACCAGCGGGTTGTTGCCCGCCGGGACCTGGAAGAGGTGCTCCCCGGTGTTCAGGTCGATCGCGGTGAGGGTGCCGTAGGGCGGCTTGTTGATGGGCAGCCCGTTCGGCAGGTTCAGCGAACGGCGGTCCCGGTCGAGCCAGTAGCGGCCCTCGGTCTCGTCGGGGTCGGCCTCCGTGATGGCGAGGAGCGACGGGAACTCGTTGGCCTTGATGTAGATGACCCCGGTCTCGGGGTCGGCGGCCGCGCCGCCCCAGTTGGCGCCGCCGAGGATGCCCGGGTTGGCGATCGTCCCGCCGAGCGACGGCGGCGTGTAGAGCCCTCCCATCCGGTACTGCCGGACGATCTCGAGAGCCTCTTCCCGGAGTTCGGGGGTGAAAGCGATCACGTCGTCCTCGGTGAAGCGCTGCTTCGCGAACGCCGCCGGTTTCGTGGGGAAGGGCTGGGTCTCGGCGGCCCGCTCGCCGGGAACGTCGCTCGCCGGGACCGCGCGGTCCTCGATGGGCCAGACCGGCTCGCCGGTCACCCGGTCGAAGACATAGACGAAGCCGGTCTTCGCCGGCGCCGCGACCGCGTCGATCTCCCGGCCGTCCACGTTGAGGGTCAGCAGGGTCGGGGCGGCGGGCAGGTCGTAGTCCCAGAGGCCGTGCTTCACGGTCTGGAAGTGCCAGACCCGCTCGCCGGTGCGCGCGTCGAGGCATACGATGGCCTCCGCGAAGAGGTTGTCGCCGAGGCGGTGTCCGCCGTAGTAGTCGTTGCTCGGCGTGCCGACGGGGAGGTAGACGAGCCCCCGTTCGGCGTCGAGGGACATCGGCGCCCAGACGTTCGTGTGCCCCACCCGGTCCCAGGCGCCGTCCTCCCAGGTGTCGTTCCCGAACTCGCCGGGCTGTGGGATCAGGTTGAAGGACCAGACCAGCTCGCCGGTTTTGGTGCTGAACGCCTGCACGTTCCCCGGCGGGTCGCGCTCGTAGACGAACCGGTCCCAGACCCCGTTCCCCATGATGACCAGGTCTTCGAAGACCACCGGCGGCGAGGTCTGCGTGTAGTGGAGCCGGTTGATGGGCCACAGGAGTTGGGCGGTGAGGTCGATCTCGCCGCCGTCCCCGAAGGAGGGGTCGGGTTCGCCGGTGACGGTGTCGATCGAGATCAGCCGCCAGCGGCTGTTCAGGAAGACCCGCCGGTCACCGGTCTCGTTCTCCCAGAGCGCGACCCCGCGGTGGACGAACCCGGTGCCGTTCGGAACCTGTCCCCACTCGGTGATCCGCGGGTCGTAGGTCCACAGCACTTCGCCGGTGTCGGGGTTCAGGGCCACCACCTTGTTGTAGGAGGTGCTCACGTACATCACCCCGTCGTAGACCAGCGGGGTGTTCTCGAAGCTGCCCGGCCGCACCGGGTTGTCGGGCACCGGAAGCCGCGGACCGCGGAGCGGCCCCTCGCCGGTGTCCCACTCCCAGGCCAGCTCCAGGCCGGCGACGTTCTCCCGGTTCACCTGGGTGAGCGGGGAGTAGTGCATCGAACCGGGGTCGCCGCCCCAGGAGGGCCATTCGACGCGCGGGGTGGCGGCGTCTTCCGGCTGGGCGGAAGCTTCGGCCGCGAACGCGGCGAGGAGGAGCAGGACGGCGAGTCGGGTCATGGCGGGGATTATCGGGGAGTGTGGGGTGGGAGCGCCGGTCTTCAGACCGGCACGGGGGGGGGGGGCCCCCCCCCCCCCCCCC
>JAPPGX010000057.1 GCA_028877265.1 Acidobacteriota bacterium | reverse complement strand
GCGAAGTACTCGAGGTTCTCGAGGCCGCTGAGGTTGCGGTAGAGCATGACCTGCTCGGGGACGTAGGCGAGACGCCGCCTCGCGTCGAGCGCGTTCCGCGCCACGTCGAACCCCGAGACGCGGACGCGGCCGGAATCCGGTTCGATGAACCCGAGGAACAGGTGGATGGTGGTGGTCTTGCCGGCCCCGTTCGGGCCCAGCAGACAGTAGACCTCGCCTGGCTGAATGGACAGGTCGAGACCGGCCACGGCCTTGAGGTCGCCATAGCGCTTGACGAGGGAGCGGGCCTCGAGGACGGGGTCCTCGAACTCGGCCTCGCGGACGGGAATGGGTGGGGCCTCGCTGGTGGCGGGGGTCTCCAGGACTGCCTGGGTCGACATCTGACTCTCCTCCCGGATGAGGGAGCGCCGGCGCCACGAAGTGGGCGCGGGCGCAACAACAGGACAGGACGGCCGGCCCGCGGGCCGGCTACGGCTGCTGCGGAGTCAGGCTGGAGGCGCCCGGGAGCCGCCCCCCATGGGCGTGATCCCGTGGGCGTGCCGAACGGCAACCGGGACGACGGCCGTGAGCACGGCCGGGTCCGGATTCGCCAGGAGGCCGGCCGCGGTGACGGGCGCTTCCTGGGCGTGACAGAGCACGCAGCGCTCGCCCTGTCCCTCGCCGTCGTCGTGCAGATGCGGGCCGGCGCCGAAGGCCAGCAACGCGAGCATCCCGAGGGCGGCCCACGGAAGCATCCGGCGCCATTTCGGCCTCATGGCGCCCATTCTTGGCTGTTCGGGCCGAAGCGTCAAGTTTCTTCCGTTTCGGGAGGCGCCGGCAGTTTGCTCATCGCTACGCCGACGCCCGCCTTTGCCGGAGCGCAGCGCCCCGTCGCCCCAGGTCACGATCACCTTGAGCGTGAGCCGCCCCCACCGTACGTCAGACGCCGCCAGACCCACTCGGCCGGTCCCCTCTCGTGGCGCCCGAGCCACCACGAGCAGCCATAGCGCTGCGCCACGAGCACGAGGGCCGCGACCGCCGGGATCCACACCACGGGTACGCGCCCGGCCAATCCGAGACCGAGGCTCGTGAAGATCGCCACCTGAACGACCGACTGGGTCAGGTACACGGTGAGCGCCATGCGTCCCAGGGGAACGAACCAACCAAGGGCGCCACGGCCCCACGATGCGCGCCAGGCCAGCGCGGCCGCCGCCAGATAGGCCAGCGCCAACGGCGCCGTGCCCAGCGTGTATGCGGTCGTCTGCAGCAGTCCGGCGCCGGACATGAGAAACGTCGAGTCGGTGGCCGCCTTGATCGTCGCGTAGACGAAGCTCCCGGCCAGCCCCAGGGCACCGCCCAGCACCACGGTCAGCCAGAGGGCGCGACGCATGTCCCCGAGCCTCGGCAGGACGCTGGCGCCGAGCCAGGCGCCCAGGACGAAGAGGAACAGAACCTTCGCGGGACGACCCTGCTGCAGGTACGCACCCGGGCGGACGACCGCCGTCGAGACGTTCGAGACGTAGTAGTCGGCCCCCGAGCCGTGGGCGAACAGGTCGAGCGACGTTCGCTCCGGACCCGCGGCGCGTTCGCGAAGCGCGGTTCCGGCGGCGGCGAAAGGCCTGCGCGGGTCGAGGCGTCCTTCGGTCGCGACGATGAGCGCGTGCGTGCCGAATGGCACCAGGAAGAGCGCGCCGATGAGCGCGGCCCGGACCCCTCCCCCGAGCCTCGCCAGACTGGGCAGGAGCAGGCCCATGACGCCGTACAGCGTGAGGATGTCGCCGGCCCAGATGAAGACCATGTGGACGAGGCCGATGACGACGAGAACCCACATGCGCCTGCGGAAGAAGAGGGCAAAGTCCGCTGGCGAGGCGCCCCGCCCAGCCGAACGCCCGGCCTGGAGCGCGAAGCCGATGCCGAGCAGCATCGAGAAGACCGAGTAGAACTTGCCCTCGACGAACCAGTTGATCGCGAAGAGCACCTGCTCCCCGGCCCATCCGTAGGGCATCGCCTGCCGCTGCTCCGCGTCCAGCATGAACACCGCGAAGAAGCTCATGAGGTTGGCGAGCAGGATGCCCGCGAGCGCGGCGCCGCGCACCGCGTCGAGAAGCGGCAGCCGCTCACCGGCCGGTGTGGGGCCTGGAACCGGCCCGGCCGGCGGCACGCGGGCGCCGGTCACCGGAGCCCCATCCTCGCCGAGCCAACTAGGGCTGCCACAACCACGTCCCCTTGATGATGAGTCGGCGCCGCGTCGGGAAGGGATGAAGAGCCTCGTCGTGTGAGGCGTTGTCGCCATAGACGACGTAGAGGAACGACAGCGGCCGGAACTCCCACGAGACCCGGACGTTCAGGCTGGAAGCCTCGACCGCGGTGTTGTACTGCCAGATGCCGGAGACCTCGAAGCGGGGGTTCAGGGCCAGACGAAGCTCGGGCATGAACAGGTGGGTGGTCCCGTCCGACCCGGCGATGCCCCGGAACCGGTTGCGCTCCCAGGAAGCGAGCCCGACGACATGCGAGGAGAGGATGACCTTCGCCGAGAGCTCGCTCCTGTCCAGCCAGCCGTCGTAGAAAGGGCCGGTCGTGAAGCGCGCGCTGCCGGTCACCGGAGCCGAAGGATCGTGCGACGCCATCGCGGTCCAGCGGGTGAAACGGTAGTCGCCGGGGGGCACGGAGAGCCCCGGGATGGGCCGGAAGGGCTCGTCCAGGCGCTGCCACTCCGGCCGAAACCAGACAGCCACTTCGCCCCCGTTCTCCAGGCGGAAGGTGACTGGCCGCACGTTCACGAACCCGGAGAAGAAGTCGCCCGAAGTCGCCTCGTTGAAGAAAAAGAAGGTCACGCCCGGGTTGTACGACCGCGCCCAATCCGGCAGCCAATCCGGGCGGAGATCGAGGATGACGGCCGGGCTCGTCACGATGACGTCGTTCGTGAAGCGGAAGCCGGAGCGGGGCTCCCACTCCGGCCCGATGTACTCCTGCAGCCAGCCGATATAGCCCCAGGGCGCGTTGTTGCCCACCCACGCGTGCCCGGCCCAACCGTCGCCGCCGCTCCCCTCGGTGAACGAGCGCGAGACCATCCCGCGTGTGGAGAGGTTCGTCGTCGGGCGGAAGAACCAGTCGACGGCGCCGACGGTGTTGAGGGCGGAGGCGCCCGCCGGCAGGCCCTGATCGTGCCGGGTGGCGACCAGACCCCCGAGGCGGCCCCTCGCGCCGACGTTCCGCACGTAGCGCCCTACGCCGAAGACGGTGCCGTCCATCGACCCGACGCCTTCCTGCCGCACGAACAGCGCGCCCCCGCTGGACCTCGTCGACCGGTGCGTCACGCGTGCACCGCCGGTGACCGGAACCGGCATCCCATCGGCGTCGAGTCCGATGCGGCGGCTGTAGAACGGTGAGATGACGTCAAGGCCCGTGTCGAAGAGGCCGGCGCTCTCGAGGAAGAAAGTGCGCCGTTCGGGAAAGAAGATCGAGAAGCGGTCGAGATTGACCACCTGCCGGTCCACCTCGGCCTGGGCGAAATCCATGTTGTAGGTCAGGTCGAGCACCGTGTTGGGCGTCATCGCCCACTTCAGGTCGATCCCCGCGTCGCCCGTGGACGCCGGGTCGCCGAACGGGGTGTTCCCGGTGGACGCCGTGCGTCCCGCCGCGTACGGCTGGATCTGCGCGTTCACGCCGGGAGGCGGCGGCGCGACCCCTTCGAGGCGCCCGGCGAAGGCCATGTCCCACGGGTCGACGCCGCGATGCCAGGGAGACCAGCCGCTCGTCTCCTGGATGGCGCGCGCCTCCCGGATGAAGTTCACCCGCCACCCGTCGCTGCCGGCGTAGCGGAGCGTCTTCCACGGGATGAACATCTCCACGGTCCATCCTCTTTCGGTGCGAGCCGCCCGCACCCGCCAGATCCCGTTCCACGCCTCGTCCGCGTCCCTTCCGTCAAAGACCTGCAGGTCGCGCTGCACCCCGTCGGGGGTCGTCATGAACGCCATGGCGAAGCGGCCGTCGCCGAAGCCGTCGAGCAGTACGCCGAACACGTCGCTGGTCTCGTAGGTGAAGTCGCGGCGCAGCCCTTCCACCCGCGTGGCGGTGCGGGCCTCCGGCTCGGTCATCTCGGCCCCGACGTAGAGCCCCGCCTCGTCCCAGAGGAGGCGCACGTCGGTCGGGGCGCGGCTCGGCTCACCGGCCTGGGGATCGACCTGGACGAAGGCGCCGATCTCACGGGTCTCGTCCCACGCGTTGTCGTCGAGCCGCCCGTCCACCTCGATCGCGCCCCTCGCTCGGGACGCGTGGGCGACCGGAACTTCTTGTCCGCCGGCCGCGGACGGGAGGAAAATCAATCCGGGCCCGCCGAGGGCGAGGACGCACCAGCGCCGCCTCTGGCTCACGCTTCCCGGAATCGCGTCTGAAGCCTCGCGAGGTTCCTTCGCGCCAGGGCCGCCCCCAGCAGACCCAGGCCGAACAGGTAGCCGACCGGGAACACGACGCTCCGGCCAACCGCTCCGAGACCGCTCTCGCGGAAGGTATAGGTCGGGACCGCGTCGACTTCGGCGACCGTCAGCCGTTCGCCGGCGAGAACCCTGGCTTCCACGTGCCGGGCAATGGCCCGCTTGTAGTCCCGGACCTCTCCCTCGAAGCGGACCTGCCGCGCGAGATCCGTGCCCGAGATCTCGTTGATGGACCGCATGGCGAGGGCCGCCGGGGCGGCGTACTGCACGAGGCTCAGGAACGACTGCCGCCGGTCCTGAACCGCCTCGAACTCCTCCAGCACCGGTTCCACGGCGCGGTCCACGGTCTCGTTCACCAGATAGGAGACCCGGATGTACTCGGGGATGGTGTAGTTCTCGACGGTGAGTTCCGGGTGGTCCAGCAGCATGCCCTGCATGACGTCCGCCCGTGATCGATAGGCCTCGTTCGAGACCTCGCGGGCGGTTGACAGGAACGCCAGTTGCGACGGAGCGGGATGGATGAGCTGGGCGGCCGCGGCCAGCACCGCGGGTCCCACCAGGCCGTTCAGGACCCAGAACCCGATCATCATCATCGCGGTGGTCTCACTCTTCCGGTTGAGGCTGACGAACCAGTAGATCGCTCCGGTCCAGAACGCGAAATAGCCGGACGCCGCCAGGAACCAGAACCCGAAGCGCCCCAGCCGCTCGCCGCCGGGGACGCCGCCCGCCCCGATGAAGAGCCCGGCGAGCAGGGCGGCGACGAGAATGGCGAACACCGCGCCCAGGCGAACGAGCAGCTTCGACCGGACCACCGCGCGCACCGAGACCGGGTGCGACAGGAGCAGGCCGAGCCGGCCGCTGTCCCGGTCGCGGGACAACGCTCCGAACGTCAGTGCGATCATCAGGAGGGGCATGACGAAGAGCACCGCGAAGGCCACGTCGATCCGGCCCGCGCGGATCTCGTTCGGGCTCTGAAACTGGTAGTTGCCGAACAGGCGGTCCACGCTGCGCCAGAGCGACACCCTGGAGGTGAAGGGATGCACGTCGGTCACTCCGTGCGAGAAATCGGCCAGCGGTCCCGGCGCGGCGACGGCCGGCCGGGCGACGTCCATGGCCAACCCCGCGAAACGGTCGTCTTCGGGCGCCACGTCCCCCGACTCGACCGCAACGACCCGTGCGCGCCAGTCCGCCGCCCGCTCTAGGTGCTCGGTCTCGAAGGCCGCGGCCGCCTCTTCAAGCGCCTCGCGGTACTGGGCGCCCCGGATCGAGCCGAAGAGGCAGATCAGGGCGAAGAGCCCCAGGAGCACGACCTGGATGCGGTCCTGGAGGAGCGCCCGGCGTTCGTGCTTCCGGATGGCCCGCATGGTCACGCCGCCACCTCGCCGAGGAACCCACGGCGAACTCCGAGCGCCGCCACCGCGATCGCGATCGCGAGCCAGAGCAGCAGGATGATCACGTCGGCCCACACCCCGCGGACGGCGTCGCCGATGCCGGGCGCGGGGTACTCGAAGTCGGGGTTCTGGCGCCAGAAATCGTTGCCGGAGACGTAGGCGTAGCCGTCCGCGCCGCCGTGGTCGATCATCTCCTGGTTCAGCAGGAGGACGAACTCACGCCGGAACTCCTCGGCTTCGTCCGCGAAGTGCCGGTAGGCGTGGATGCCGGTTCCCGCGAGCGCCATCGAGACGTTCTGCGCGGCGATCGTCGGCGAGACGAGGGCGAAGCCACGCGCGATGGCGCGCTGGCGTTCATAGCCGCCCCAGAGTTCGGCGTACATGGTGTCGAACACCCCGTTGGCGAACTCCTCGCTCGCCTGGAGCAGGTACCCGTCATAGTTGATGGGGAGCGCCTCGACCGTCTCCACCCCGTATTCGGCGAGCGCGGCGTCCATCACCCGCTGCCGGCGCTGGACCGCTTCCTCGCCGGCGCCCCAGAACGGATCGGCGCCTTCCTGGTCGAGGCGGGCCGCGAACTCGGGGGCCGATGGGGCGGGCGCGAGGGCGCCTGCCACCTCCGGCCCGATTCTGGGCCCGAGGACCGTCGCGATGATCCAGACGCCCATCAGTCCGACGAGCGCCGTCCGGGAGCGGGAACTCAGCGCGGACACGCCCAGCGCGAGAAACACGAAGATCGCGAGGTAGACGAGATACAGGGCGGCCAGCGCCGCGGTGCGCAACCCGGTGTCGGGCAGCCGCTCGATGCCCTCCGCGCCCATCACGAACGCGGATCCCACCAGCACGCTGCAGACCAGCAAGCCCGTCAGGCTGAAGGCGGAGAGGGCCTTCCCGAGCAGTAGCGAGACCGGGCGCATGCCGGCGGCCAGGAGCTGGCGCAGCGTCCCGGACTCGCGTTCGGCGGCGACCGCGCCATAGAGCAGGATGAAGATCAGGAGCGGGCCGAAGACCTGGATCACCCAAGCCGGGTTCAACTGGGCGATCCGCTGGATCTCGACCGCGTCTTCGACGGGCCTGAGCGCGGCGGGATCGCGGTAGTGCGCTTCCAGCCAGATGGCGTTCCCCACGTAGTCGGTCAGACCCGGGTCGAATACGGCCAGGTTGAAGGTCGGCTGGAAGGCATAGCGCGAGAAGTGGGCCGCGGTATGGGGGTTCTTCAGTCCCTGGGTGTCCCAGATCTCCCGGTCCATCGCGACCGCGGCCCTGCGTTCCCGTTCCATCGCGGAGACGGCGCTCCAGCCGGTGACGGTGGCGGCCAGACCGAGCAACGCGACGATGCCGAACACCGTGACGACCCGGCCGTCCCGCCAGTACTGCACGAGCTCCTTCCGGGCGATCGCGCGGATCATGCCGGGCCTCCTCCGGCGCCGGCGGCGCCGCCCCGCATGGACTCCAGGTAGATCTTCTCCAGTTCCGCGCCCGTCACGGACCCCGGATCCAGTCGTTCGACGAGTTCGCCGGACTTCATGATGCCGATCGTCGTGCCGAGTTCCATGGCGCGGAAGATGTCGTGCGTCGCCAGCAGGATGGCGGCGCCGTCACGCCGGAGGTCGGCAAGGACCTCGGTGAACTCGTTCGCCGCCGCGGGATCGAGCCCCGAGAGCGGTTCATCCAGGAGGAAGGCGCTCGCCCGCCGGGCCAGGGCCGCGGCGATCGCGACCTTCTGGCGCATCCCCTTGGAGTACCCCGCGACGCGCCGGAGCGCCGCGGGCGCATCGAGCCCGGCGCGTTCGAGGAACCCGAGGAGATCGTCGGTGCGGTGGTCCCGGTGTCCCGAGAGTTCGGCGAGGAACTCCAGGTTCTCCAGCCCGGTCAGGGACGGGTAGAGCGCCACCTGTTCCGGGATGTACGCGAGGTGCCGCTTGGAACCGATCGGGTCGAGCTGGACGTCGTGTCCGTTGACCAGCGCCGACCCGGAAGTCGGTTCGACGAAGGCGAGGAAGAGGTTGATGGTGGTCGTCTTGCCGGCGCCGTTGGCGCCGAGGAGACAGAGGGCCTCCCCGGCGCCGATCCGGACGTTCAGGGACTGCAGCGCCCTCACGTCGCCGAACGACTTCGTGAGCTCCCTGGCTTCGAGCATGGTGCTTCCTCCTCCGGTCAGCAGGTCACTAGGGGCCGAACCGGTACCTGAACGAGACCAGCGCGTGCCGGGTCGGGAGGGGCATCATCGTCCGGAAGCCGCCGAGCTGGAAGTCCAGCGAATCCGTCAGGTTCTTGATCGCGAGGTCCACGATCCAGTCGCGGCGCTCATACCCGAAGTTCAGGTCCAGGCGCGCCGTGCTCGGCACTTCCCAGTCCGGGTTCGGGAGGGCGGCCATGCGAGCGCCCGTCGCGTAGGCCCCGCCGCCGAAGGACAGTCCCCGAAGGGAACCGTCGCGGAAGCGGTAGTTCAGGAACACGCTCCCCGAATGCGGCGCCACGCCGGCGAGACGATCACCGAGATAGAGGTCGCGGACATCCTCGGTCACTTCCGAAGTCATGCCGGTATAGGTCGCGACGACGTTCAGGCTCGGCGTGACGGCTCCGGCGACTTCCACCTCGACGCCGCGGCTGTGCTGCTCGCCCACCTGGATGCTGAACGTGAAGGTCGGATCGTCCGGATCAGGGACGACGATGTTCTGCTTCCTGAGGTCGAACCAGGCGATCGTCGCGAGGACGCGGCCGTTCGCGAGTTCCTGCCTCCATCCCACTTCCCACTGGCGCCCGCGAGTGGGCTTCAAGGGTTCCCCGCTCGCCTGCCGGGGCGAACTTCCGGAGTGCCCGGTCAAGTTGGGGAGGAACGACGTCGCGAAGCTTCCGTAGACGTTCCCCGCCGGCAGAATCTCGTAGGTGATCCCGGCGCGCGGGCTGACGTCCTGGTCGTCCTGCTCGTCCAGGAGGCTTCCGTTCGAAATGTCGTATTGCCGGGACGTAAAGGAACTGAACCTGCCGCCGAAAAGAACCTTCAGCCTCGGCGTGAGCGTGAGCTGATCGAGAATGTAGATTCCGGTCTGGCTTCCCTCGGTGTCGTCGTTGAAGCCGTACAGTGGAAACCCCGGGAGCGCTCCGTACTCCGGGGCGACCCGGTCGATGGCGTCCAGCGAAATGATGTCGAACTGGTAGAAGAACCGGTAGCGGGAGAACTCCACGCCGGTCACCAGTTCATGTTCCACCGCGCCGGTCGAGAAGCGTCCGTAGAGCTCGTTCTGGAAGCCGTCGTTCTCCGCGGTCTCGTCGGTGACGAAGTTGTCGCGGTTGATGGTGCGGCCATCGAGATCCAGGGGGAAGAATGAGAAGCCGGCGGCGTTGACCTCCTGGGTGGCCTGCATGCGCGAAAAGCCGGTCCGGAAGCTCCAGTCGGGCGAGAAGTCGTGCGTGAGATTGAGCAGAACGATGCGCTGTTCGTTCAGCGACCGCGTCCACCCCTCGCCGTAGCTCTTGCTGGCCGGCTCGTCGAGAAAGACCTCCGCGATCGGGAAGCCCCGATCGAAGTTGTGGTCGAAGCGTGCCCATTCGGCCTCGAACGTGACGGTCGTCCCCGGCCGGAGAATCCAGGTCAGCGCGGGCGCCACGAAGGAGTTCTCGTGCTCGATCAGGTCGCGGTAGCTGTTTCCGCGGTCATAGGCGGCGTTCACGCGGAAGAGCAGCGTGCGCGAGGCGTTCAGCGGGCCCGTGAGATCCACGGTGGGCCGCAACTGTCCGAAGCCGCCCCCTGTGAAGCCGAACTCGTAGCGGTGCTCCGAGAGCGGCTTCTTCGTGATCGTGTTGACGAGGCCGCCGACCTCGCCGGCGCCGTAGAGAAGAGATGACGGACCCTTGAGAAACTCGACCCGCTCCACGTTCGAGACGTCGGTCTTCGACAGGAACGGGAACTGCTGGAAGCCGTTTCTCAGGTTGACGCCGCTGAACCCCCCCGAGAAACCCCGGAACGCGTAGTGGTTGTTCTGGGTGCCCCCGTACGAAGTGAGGGAGGTGACGCCGGCGGCGTTGTCGGCGGTGTCGCTCAGGTGAACCACGACGCGGTCGTCGATGACTTCTCGAGGGACTACGGAAATCGATTGCGGCACCTCGATACGGGAAAGATCGAGCTTCGTCCCCGTCGTGGCGGTCCCGGCGACGTATCCCTCGGCCCGTGCGGTGACGCTCACCGACTCCGCGAGTCCGGTGAGCTCGAGCTCGAAGTCGAGCTCCGTGGCTCCCGAATTCACGCGGACTGTCCGGACGGCGAGATCGAACCCGGACGCCTGGACTTCGACGACGTACTCGCCGGGAGCGAGCGGCAGGGTGTAGGAGCCGTCGCCCGCTGAGCGGGTCTCGCCCACGAGCTCGCCACCACGACGGATGGTGATGCGGGCGCCCCGGATGGCCCCACCGGTGGAGTCAATGACGGTACCGGCCAGCGAGGAGGAGGGTTGAACCTCGAAATCGGTCGCGGCTCCGGTCTGGACGCCGCTGTCGTGGGTGGTGACAGCGCCTCGGACGGCGCCGTCCTCGCGCGCCTCGACGGGCGCGGCTCTGAAGGCGGCCAGCAGGCCGGCCGCCAGGAAAAGAAGGAATCTGGATCGGTACATCTGTGTTCTCCCGATATCTCGCCCTCGGCAAGACGGTTCCGGCGGGGGCCGTGCGTGAAGCGGCAGACCGTTCGTTCCTGAGGGCTTCCCGATTGGCGCCGGGGGAACGCGGTGGCCGCGAGGGGACGCGCGCGGTCGGGCGACCGCAGCGGCGTGCCGGCCCTACGCCCGCCGCTTTGAGGCGGGCGGGCACGGCCGGTTGGCGGAACTACGCGGGAGGGGCGCGGGCGGGACGGCGCCGGACGCGCAGGGAAACGGCCCGCCGGACCTCCTGCGCGTGCTCAAGGCGGGCGGGAGCCCGGGAAGAGCAAGTCTCCGCCGGCCCGGCGAGATCGGCGGTCTGGTGACCCGCGTGGCAGACGGCGCATTCCTGGTCGTCCGCGTGCTCTTCGTGCCAGACGCCCGCGGGGACGGCGACCAGCAGCACCAGCGGGATGGCGATCGCCGCCAGCCAGCCGGAGCGCCGCCACATCGGGACGCCTCTTCCACTACCCATGATCGGTCCCGGTTACCACGTCTCGCGAACGGCGAATCAACTCAGCCCGATGCAGCCATGCGGAGTCTGCTCACGGGTCCGCGTCAGCAGGGAGAGCGCGGCGAGCACCGCTAGTGGAGACCCACGAGCGGATGGTCCGCCATCCACGTTTCGGGCATGAGGTAGCGCCACTCCCCTTCGCGCAGCTCCGGGTGGACCATCTTCATGATGTCCCACAGCCGCCAGTCCGGGCGGATCGCCCCCATCTCCCACAGCTCCCACGCATCCGCGGTGGGATGGCGCTTGCCCTGTTCCCGGAAGACGCAATCGTCCTGATAGGCCTTGAAGCGGGAAAGCACCGCCTCGTCGTCGAAGACCGAGGACAGCGGATCGCGGATCATCCAGCAATCGGCGCCTGTTGCGTCGCGCAGAAGCCGTTCGGTGGAGAGCAGGGAAAAGGTGTCGAGCTGCGGATCGTCCTCGGCGCCGAGCACCAGCTCTGCGTTGGCGTCGCGGATGAGCGCGGCAATGCCGTTCCGCTGCGTAACCGCCCAGCGATTGCCCGCACTCCGGTACCAGGCCCAGAGGACCGACCGGCGGGGTTGCTCCGCCGCGAGAGACTTCAGGCGGTCCAGCTCCCGCGCGACCATCTGCACGAACGCGTCGGCTTCCGCCTCCTTCCCGGTCAGCAGACCCATCACCCGAATCCAGGCAACGCTGCCCATGTAGTGCGGCTCCGTGTCAATGAAGGTCGGCACGACCGGAATGCCGAGCGACTCGACGCGCTCCATGTGCTGGGTGTGCGTGAGGTCGGCAACCTGCGCGACGAGCACGTCCGGTTCGGCCGCCACCAGCGCATCAAGCGTCGGCGGCGCGTGCCAGGAATAGCCGATCTGGTGGATCTCGCCGGACCGGGTCCGCCGGCGGAGGTCGTCGTCATAGCTGTTGTGGCCGCCAACCGCGACGATCCGGTCCTCGACCCCGAGGGCCCGCAGCATGGCCTCGTGTGGTTCATCGTTGACGGCGATCCGCTGGACGGGCGTCCGGATCAACGTGGCGTCCGCCAGGTCTCCCGTCAGGGCCGGCGGCTCCGTCCCCTTCGGGACCAGCAGGAGGCGGGCGCGCTGCGTGGGGCCTCCCGCCGATCCGCCCCAGGCGACGACCGACGCCTCGATGTCCACGATGCGGTAGCCGTCGCGTTCGACGACGCTGAATATCCGGGAGCCGGGCGTTTCGCGCGCCTCGTCTTCCAGTGTTTCCGGATCGTCGGGCATGTCCGGCGCGCCGGGCCCGCACGCGGCCAGGCCGACCAGCAGCAGGAAGGACGTCCGACGAGAGGGTTTCCGGAAGCGGCCGGGCGGGACTCTCTCGGGGGCGGGATCCTCGCACCGGGTCTCGCGGAGGGGATTGGACGGGGCCCCGTCGGCGGCGGGGGGCCCCGGAACCCCGATTCGCGACCACCTTCGTTGATATCGGTGTAAGTCCATGATATTAAGTCCCTTATATGCCAGAAGGAGGGAGTTCTGGTTCACCCGTGGGGTGACGAACGCAGGTTGGAGACACAACGCTAGGCGGGTCCGGACGTGCTGACCTCGAACCGCCCCTGCGAGGGCGAGAACCGGATGCCGTCGGTGTCGAAGGCGCGGCCGACCGCGCCGCTCCGGCTGAGCGCGTCCGGCGCGCCGACCGAAAACCCACCCGCGCCGTCGAGGAGCCAGACGCTGTCGGCAAGCTGCAGCGACAGGTCGAGGTCGTGGCTCGACAGCAGAATGACCTGCCCCTTCTCCTTCGCCTGGGAACGCAGGAGCGCCATGATCTCGACCCGGCTGGGAAGATCCAGAAATGCGGTGATCTCGTCGAGGATCATGAGACGCGGGGTCTGCGCGAGCGCCCGCGCGACCATGACGCGCTGCCGCTCGCCGTCGCTGAGACTGTTGAAGTAGCGCCGCCGGAACGGCTCGATGCCCATGACCGCGACCGCGTCGGCGATCGCGGCCCGGTCGCCGTCGCCCAACCGGCCCTCCCAGCCCGTGAAGGGCTGCCGGGCGAGCGCGACGACGTCCTCGACGCGCAGACCCGGATTGAACGCCCGCTCGGTCAGCATCACCGCGATCCGGCGGGCGCGCGTCGCCGGACGCATGGACGCGACGTCCTCGCCGCCGAGCCGGGCGACTCCATCGAGCGACGGTTGCAGCCCCGCGATCGTCCGCATGAGGGTTGATTTCCCGGACCCGTTGCGGCCCAGGATGCAGATGAAGTCGCCGGCAACAGCCGACACCTCGATGTCGGACAGGAGGGGGCCGCCCGCGCTGCGGTACCCGACGGCGAGGGATTTGAGGTCCAGCATCAGCGCCACTGCCTCACGGCCGGTGAAAAGATCAGGATGAGGATCACCACCGGGGCGCCGAGGATCGCGAGGATGTTGTTCAGGTGCAGGAAGTGCTGCTCCCAGGGCGCATGCACGATGGCGTCGCCGGCCACGGCCAGCAGGGCGCCGCCGAGCGCGGCGAGGGGGAGGAGCGGGAGGATCCGCGCCGTTCCCGCGAGTGCCCGGGCGAAGTGGGGCGCGATGAGGCCGATGAAACTGACCGGGCCGCAGAAGGCCACGACGGGCGCCACCAGCAGGACCGTCGCCGCCAGCACGGCGTGTCGCAGGGACGTCACCTTGACGCCGAGACTGCGGGCGTAGGTCTCGCCCAACAGCAGCGAGCTGAGGGGTTTGGCCGTCGCCACGGCCGCCGCGGCGCCGATGACGATGGGCGCCAGGAGCCACGGGAGCGACGCCGGGGCGATCGCCGCGAAGCTCGCATCCTGCCAACCGCCATAGACCCGGCCGCCGGCGCGGGCGGCGAAATGGAGGAGGACGCTCGTGAGACCCTGCGAGGTGAACCCGAGCATGAGTCCGATGACGAGCAGCGTGATGGCCCCGACCCGGCGGCCGAGCGCCAGCATGAAGACCGCCGCCACCGCGACCCCCGCGGCGGCGGCGAGCGTGATGCTCGGGCCTTCGAAGACGGTGAGGAAGGACACCGCCGCGGGACCGGCGAAGGCCGCCGCGGTCACGGTGAGCGCCACCCCGAACTGGCCGCCGGCGAGCAGGCCGAGGGACCACGCGTCGGCGACCGGGTTCCGGAAGAGGGCCTGCATCAGCACCCCCGCCATGCCGAGCGCGCCGCCGGCGATGATCGCGGCGACCACCCGGGGCAGGCGGATCTCGAGGACGATCTGGCGGGCCAGGTCGCTCGACTGCGTCCCCGTCAGGGCGCCGAGCGTGTCGGCCAGGGGAAGCGCGATCTGGCCGTAGGTCAGCGTCAACAGCGAGAGGCCGGCGAGCGCGGCGATCAGGGCCGCGCTGCTAGTTGTGACCCGCGTCCTCATAGCTCGCCTTCCACGTCTCCGGCGCCAGGTAGCGGAACTCGCCGTCGCGCAGTTCGGGGTGCAGCATCTTCGCGATGTCGCCCAGGAGCCAGTCCGGCCGGATGTACCCCATCTCCCACATCTCCCACGCGTCGGCGACGGGGTTTCGCTTGCCGGGCGCCCAGTACACGCACCCGTCCTGATAGGCCTTGAAGCGGGAGAGCACGGCGCGATCGTCGAACACCGCGGCCAGGGGTTCCCGGATCATCCAGCAATCGGCGCCCGTCGCGTCCCGCAGGAGCCGTTCCGTCGAGAGTTCGGAAAAGGTGTCCAGCTCGGGATCGTCCTCGGCGCCGAGCACGAGCTCCGCGTTGGCGTCGCGAATGAGGGCCGCGTCGGCGTTTCGTTGCGTCACCGCCCAGCGGTTGCCCGCGCTCCGGTACCAGGACCACAGCACCGACCGGCGCGGCTGCTCCGCGGCGAGCGCCTTCAGCCGGTCCACCTCCCGCGCCACCATCTGAACGAACGTCTCGGCTTCCGCCTCCTTCCCGGTCAGGAGGCCCATCAGCAGCACCCACGCCACCCGGCCCATGTAGTGCGGCTCCGCATTGATGAAGGTCGGCACGACCGGAATGCCGAGCGACGCGACGCGCTCGACATGCTGCGTGTGCGTCAGGTCGGCCATGCGCTTGATGAGCACGTCCGGCCGCGCCGCCACCAGCGCGTCGAGCGTCGGCGGCATATGCCAGCCGTAGCCGATCTGCTGGATCTCGCCCGACCGGACCTTCTCGCGCAGATCGTCGTCGTAGCTTCGGTGCCCGCCGACCGCGACGATCCGGTCCTTGACCCCGAGGGCGCGGAGCATGGCCTCATGGGGTTGGTCGTTGACGGCGATCCGCTGGACGGGCGTGCGGATCAGCGTGGCCCCCGCGAGATCTCCCGTCAGGGGCGGCGGCTCCTGACTCCGCGGGACCAGCACGAGGCGGGCGCGTTGCGCCGGCCCGCCCGCTGATCCGCCCCAGGCGACGAGCGACGCCTCGATGTCCACGACGCGGTAGCCGTCCCGCTCGACGGCGCGGAAGACCTTCGTGTAAGGGAGGTCGAGCGCCTCGCCCTCGAGCGCTCCCGGGTCGCCGGGCGCGCCGGACCCGCACGCGGCCAGGCCGAGGAGGAGAACGAAGACCGCCGCGCGAGACGGCGAGGGAATCGAATGCCGCGTCATTCTCTGGACAGGCTGCTAGTGCGTACCCGCGCCGGCATAGTCCGCCTCCCACGTTTCGGGCGCCAGGTAGCTCCACTCGCCGTCGCGCAGTTCGGGGTGCACCATCTTGATGATGTCGGCCAGGTGCCAGTCCGGCCGGATGGCGCCCATCTCCCACAGCTCCCAGGAGTCCGCAGTGGGATGGCGCTTGCCCGGCTCCCAGAACACGCACCCGTCCTGATAGGCCTTGAAGCGCTGAAGCACGGCCTGATCGTCGAAGACCGAGGACAGCGGGTCGCGGATCATCCAGCAATCGGCGCCCGTCGCGTCCCGCAGGAGCCTTTCCGTCGAGAGATCGGAGAAGGCGTCGAGCTCGGGATCGTCCTCGGCGCCGAGCACGAGCTCCGCGTTGGCGTCGCGAATGAGGGCGGCGTCGGCGTTCCGTTGCGTCACCGCCCAGCGGTTACCCGCGCTCCGGTACCAGGCCCAGAGGACCGACCGGCGCGGCTGCTCCGCGGCGATCGCCTTCAGGCGGTCCACTTCGCGCGCGACCTGCGCAACGAACGCCTCCGCTTCCGCCTCCGTCCCGGTCAGGAGGCCCATCAGGAGCACCCACGCGACCCGGCCCAGGTAGTGCGGCTCCGCGTCGATGAAGGTCGGCACGAACGGGATGCCGAGCGACTCGACCCGCTCCAGGTGCTGGGTGTGCGTGAGGTCGGCCATGCGCGCGACCAGCACGTCGGGCCGCGCCGCCACCAGGGCGTCGAGCGTCGGCGGCATGTGCCAGCCATAGCCGATCTGCCGGATCTCGCCGGACCGGGCCTTCCGCCGCAGGTCGTCGTCGTAGCTGTTGTGGCCGCCGACCGCGACGATCCGGTCCTCGACCCCGAGGGCGCGGAGCATGGCCTCGTGGGGCTGATCGTTGACAGCGATCCGCTGGACCGGCGTGCGGATCAAGGTGGCCCCCGCCAGATCCCCGGTCAGGGGCGGCGGCTCCTGGCCCCGCGGGACCAGCACGAGGCGGGCGCGTTGCGGCGGCCCGCCCGCCGTGCCGCCCCAGGTGACGACGGACGCCTCGATGTCCACGACGCGGTAGCCGTCCCGTGCGACGGCGCGGAAGACCTTCGTCCAGGGCGTTTCGAGCGGCTCGCCTTCCAGCGGTCCCGGATCGTCGGGCACGCCGGACCCGCACGCGGCCAGGCCGAGGAGCAGAACGAAGACCGCCGGACGAGACGGCGGGGGAATCGAATGCCGCGTCATTCTCTTGACAGGCTGCTAGTGCGTACCCGCGCCGGCATAGTCCGCCTTCCACGTTTCGGGCGCGAGGTAGCGCCACTCGCCGTCGCGCAGTTCGGGGTGCACCATCTTCACGATGTCCGCCAGTTGCCAGTCGGGCCGGATCGTCCCCATCTCCCACAGCTCCCACGAGTCCGCGGTGGGGTGGCGCTTCCCCGGCGTCCAGAACACGCACTCGTCCTGATAGGCCTTGAAGCGCTGAAGCACGGCCCGGTCATCGAATACCGAGGACACCGGGTCGCGGATCATCCAGCAATCGGCGCCCGTCCCGTCCCGCAGGAGCCGTTCCGTCGAGAGTTCGGAAAAGGTGTCGAGCTCGGGATCGTCCTCGGCGCCGAGCACGAGCTCCGCGTTGGCGTCGCGGATGAGGGCGGCGTCGGCGTTTCGTTGCGTCACCGCCCAGCGATTGCCCGCGCTCCGGTACCAGGACCAGAGCACCGACCGGCGCGGTTGCTCCGCGGCGAGCGCCTTCAGCCGGTCCACCTCCCGCGCGACCATCTGAACAAACGCCTCGGCTTCCGCCTCCTTCCCGGTCAGGAGGCCCATCAGCAGCACCCACGCCACC
>JAPPGX010000088.1 GCA_028877265.1 Acidobacteriota bacterium | reverse complement strand
TACGGCTCCGCTTGGGACCGCATGGCAACAGATCACTATGGATGAAAGGGGGTTAGCCCCTTTCATAAGAAGAAAACGACAAATCGGAACTCGCCGAAGTGCGCGCCAGCGCGCGAGGGAGTTTCGATTCCCGAGCCAGGAGCGGTTGGAAGCCGGGGTCCCCGGCTCCAACCCCTCCCGCTCCGGGGCCTGCGTGCGGCTCGTGCCGCACTTGCGGCGCTGCGGCGCGAAGCGCCGGGCGGTTCCCGGACGGGGCCTCCGACCGACTCGGCCTCATGACAGCAACCTGTCAAAGGATGTGGCCCCGTCCGGGAACCGCTCGACGGTCAGTGCAGCATCGCGTAGACGATCAGGCCGGTCATGGATGCGTAGAGCCAGACCGGAACCGTGACCCGCGCCCAGCGGCGGTGGAAGGCGAAGCGCCGGCTCGCGGCGAACGCCACCGTCGTGAGGATGAGCGGCACGGACACCGCGGAAGACAGGATGTGCGTGATCAGGAAGAAGAAGTAGATGGGACGCAGCATCCCGGTCCCCGGGTACGGGGTGTCCCCCTGGAAGTGGTGGTAGGTGAGGTACCCGGCGAGGAAGAGGGCGGCGGAGACGAGGGCCGCGATCTGGAAGCCGATGTGGAGCCGGCGCCGTCCGGTCCGGATCGAAACCACCCCCAGGCAGATGAGCGAGGTGGTGGTGGCGTTGAAGGCGGCGTTCACCGCGGGCAGCGCCGCCGTCCATTCCGGAACCGAGGCCGCCGGCGGCCGGAGGTAGAGCTGCCAGATGATGAACGCGAAGATCGCGCCGCCGGCCGCGAAGGCGGTGCGGACGATGCGGCGGACGGAGTCGCGGTCGGCGTCGGGCACGGGCTGACGGAGGATAGAGGCTCGCCCGCTGCGGTTAACGGCGGGTGGTGAAACTCACGCTACCCGCGGCCGGTCCGGTCTCATTGGCGGCCACGAGGGATGCCCCCGGATCAGGAGTCGAATCCCGGAATGCCGTTCCGGGTCACAAAGTTCCGATAGCCCGCAAACGCGGCATTGACCTCGTTCGCCGTCAGCCCGTAGTCCGCGAGATCGTAGCGATGCGGCGGCTCCTTCCGGCGCTGGGCCGCCTGGACGTTCAGCCACTCCTCCATCGCGGTGACGGCCGTCCCGGGCAGCGGCCAGTCGAAACGCCGGTAGATGCCACGCACCACCGCGAGCGGATCCTTCACCAGTTCGGCGTAGTCCACATCCGCCCAGCGCCCCTCGAGTTCGGGATGGGCTTCCCGGAAACGCACGGCTCGATCCATCATCCCGCTCATGAAAGCCAGTTGCCCGGCGCCGAGGCTCGCCCGCGGTTCGGGCTCATAGGCCAGCGAGTGCGCTCGTTCCACGAAGCTGTTCCAGGACCCCATGAACCGGGCGGGTTCGCGGTGCGTCTGGATGAAGAGGGCGTCGGGATACGTCCGGATCAGGGTCTCCAGCTCCATCAGGTGGAAGGGCATCTTGAACAACCATTGCCGCTGGCGCCCCGGTGGGCGTTGCCGCCGCTGCCAGGTGTAGTTCTGCATGATGCGCCGGTGGTGGGCGTAGGCTTTGTGCGAACCGGTGGTGGACAGCCAGTCTCCGAACTCCGGGATGCGGTATCGGGCAAGGAGCGTCCACGACGCGAAAGCCATGCTCAGGATCGGGAAGTCCTCCGAGGGTTCGTCCACGTTGAAGTCGTGAACCCCCTCGAACAGCCCTACGGCATCGGATGAACGGAGCATGTCCTCGACCCACAGCCGCCGGGGATCGTCCGCGGTGCACCCGATCGTGGCGTATTGATTCTTCGACAGCCGCGGCGCCGCGAACTCGTAGCCCCGTAACGCCCAGAACCGTGGGTCGCGGGACATCAGGCAGTGCAGATAGGTCGTGCCCGTCCGGTTGATCCCGACGATGAAGACGGGGCGCCTGATTTCCTCCCGCTCGATCTCCGGGTACCGCTGCCGTTCGCGGGTAATTCCCGCATTGATCACCAGGAGACGGCTCAGGTCGAAAGCGGTGTCGACGATCGTGTTCTCCAGGAGCCTGGCGTCGGATCCCCGAAGAGCCCGCACCAACTGCTGCAGGTTCTGGCGCATCCACGGCGGATACGCCTGATCGAAGTGGACGCCGCAGTCCTGAGCGTAGTGTTCGGCTCGCTCGATCAGGCGGTCGAAATCCAGCTCGCCGTGTGACGCCGGATACGGCCAGTCCTTCCGGTTCTCCTGTCCCCGCCAGTAGGAACGCCTGAGTTTGGTGAGCACGCCCGGCCACCGGATCGGGTCCGGACAGTCCTCGCGGAAGGCGCGGTCGCAAATGGGCAGCCTGTCAACCGGCTTTTCCCTGCTGAACCAGTATTCCCCGAAGTGATCGAGCAGCGCCCAGGACCCGTGGAGGGGCGATCGGTCGCCGCGCGCGTGGCAGGCACGCTTGAAGGCCTCGTAGGAGGTACTCGGGAAATAGACTCCGAAATCGGCGAGTTCAAGCTCGTAGTAGTCGAGCTGCGGGTTGCAGCAGTGGTAGATCGTGAACCGGCGCCTGGAGTTCCGTGAGATGGCCGTGCAGGCCTGACTCAACGTGTCCACGACCTCGTGGTTGGAACGAAAGGTGAATCCGTCCGGCAGGGACTCGCAGTCGAGCACGGCGCCCAGAATCTTCATCGTGAGGTCGTTCGGCTGGACGTATCCGGTGCTCGACACGGCCGTCTGCGGCAGCCGGAAAATAGCGAGCGGCATCCCGGCCTGCTGCGCAAAGAGGAGAACCTGCTCCGCGGTCAGCTTGCTCCACGGGTAGCCCAGGAATCCGACCGGAAACCTGCGTTTCATGCTGGCGAGATCCGGCTGCATCTGATGACCGATGGCGCGATCCCTGAACTCGCGTGCGAAGGCGAAGAAATACTCGGGAAACACGGCCATGGTCGAGGCATGGAACAGATGCTTGAAGCGGCGGCGCACACAGAGTTCGACCACATTTGCCAGACTGAGCGTGTTGAGCTTCCGGACGCCGATATAGGAAGAGGTGAGGTTGATGTCGGCCGCCAGGTGGTAAACGGCATCGATCCGCTGACAGAGATCGCTGAAATGCGGTTCGCTCAGGCCGAACCGCGCGGCGCCGATGTCGCCGGGCACGACGCGGATGCGCGAGGCGAACGTGTCGTCCCAGAGACCGGCATCCGTGAGGGCGGTGCGCAGGCGCTCCCATCCATCCTCCTCGCTGTCGGTCCGCACCAGACAGTGCACCGTCAGACCGGAATCCCGCTGCAGGAGGTCGCGCAGGAAGAATCGCCCGATGAAGCCGGTCGCTCCCGTCAGCAGGACCTCGCGGAAATCATCCGGCGACACTGGCGGCGCGGGCGATTCGTCACGGACGAGCGTCCGGATGAACCCGCGCAGGGTTGCGACGTCCCGTTGACAGGCGGGCGGAAGGGTCCCGCGAAGCGGCGGTGGCGTGCGATCGGAGGCGGCGGCCTCACTCATGGCGCTTCAAGGCTTTGCAGACCGGATCGCAAAGGAAGCGGATCGCGCGCCGAGACGCCTCGGTTCACCTGCGGAAAGTGGTCCTCGAGGGCGCTTGCGAAGGTCGATGGCCGTCGGCGGGCGCGCTGCGGGCCCGCGGCGGAATCGGTGTCGAGGCCGGTCTCATCCGGGTCGGCCTGCTTCTCCTCGACCTCCTTCTTCCCGTGGATGATGTCCTGCGCCAGCGAGAGTGCGGAAGCCTCGGTCATCAGTTCGAGGGCGCTGACCTGGAAGTTGAACTCCATCCGGATGAAGGCTCCCAGTTCGGCGACCGAGATCGAGGTAAGCCCGAAGCTGGACAGCGGTTCCTCCGGGCCGCCCTCTTCGTGTCCGCACAGCTCGGCCACTTTGGCCGCGATCTGGGCGACCACCGTGTCCAGCGTGAGTTGGCCGCCCACCTCCACCGAGAACGCGTCCGGGTTGCTCAGCAGGCGCCCGGTCCGCAGGTAGTCCGGCGAGCCGAGGCTCAGCGGCGGCCGGGAGAAGACGGCCGTGATCAGGTGTTCCCGGTCCCCCATCCGCCGCATGGCGTAGTCGAGATTGGTGATGGCGAAGTCGGCGCTGACCGGGGGCATGCCCGACGACCGGGCGAGCCGCAGGACGTGCAGATTGCGCGAAGCCATTCCGGCCTCGGCGACGGCTGCCAGGTTGTAGCTGAGGGCGGGGAGCCCCTCGCGGCGGCGGAAAGCGGCCAGGCCGTCCAGGAATCCGTTGGCGGCGCTGTAGTTGATCTGTCCCACGTTGCCGAACGTCGAGGCGACGGAGGAGAACAGCACGAAGTGGTCCAGTGGGCAGTCGGCCGTCGCCCGGTGCAGATTGAGGGCGCCCCGCGCCTTGGGCGCGAAGACCCTGTCGAGCGATTCGGGCGTCAGGTCGGCCAGCAGGCAGTCGTCGAGGGCGCCCGCGAGGTGGAACACGCCCTTCAGGGGCCGCTGCAACGCCTGGACACACCGCCGGACGTCCTCCTCGAGGGCGACGTCCCCCGAAACGATGTCGATCTCGATCGCTTCGGTGAGGTACCACAGAGCGCTCGTCTTGCGGACCCAGTCGTCGCTGCGGCGGCGCTCCGGATCGCGGTCCATCAGCGTGACGTGGCGCGCACCGGCTGCCGCCAGGTAGGGCAGGAGCAGCCGGCCGAATCCGCCGAGCGCCCCGGTGACCAGGTACGTCGCCTCCGGGTCGAGATACGGGCGCAGATCCACGATCGGGAAGCGTTCGCCGCCCGGATCTCGCGGGGCCTGGAGCACCAGCTTTCCGGTGTGCCGGCCGGTGGTCATCAGGCGCAGCGCCGACGCGTAGTCGCCGTAGCCGAAGCTGGTCATCGGCAAGGGAGGCACGGCGCCCCGCTCCAGCAGGTCCAGGCACTCCTGCGAGAGCTCGCGCGCCAACTCCGGATCGTCGCTCATCAGACGGTCGATATCGATCGCCGCGAAGCGCAGGTTCTTGCGGAAAACGCTGAGTTGAAGCGCGTTGTCGGCGTAGATGTCCACCTTGCCGATCTCGCAGTGCCACCCTCCGGGTTTGAGCGCCTTCAGGCAGAGCGCGAGGTGGTGGCCGGCGAGCGAATTCAGGACCACCTGGACGCCCTCGCCGCCGGTCGCCTCCATCACCCCTTCGTACCAATCGAAACCGTGGGAATCGAATGCCGCGCGCACACCCAGAGCGAGCAGTTGTTCGCGCTTGCTCTCGCTTCCCGCCGTGGCGTAGATCTCGGCGCCCGCGTGTTTGGCGAGGGCGATCGCCGCCTGGCCGACGCCTCCCATGGCCGAGTGGATCAACACCCGCTGGCCCGCGCGCAAGCGGGCGAGATGCAGGAGGGAGTAGTACGCCGTGACGTAAACGGAAAGCGCCGATGCGGCTTCCTCGAGGCTCAGCGCCCGGGGTTTCGGGAACACCAGGTAGTCCCGGGCCACCACGCGGTTGGCGATACAGCCGCCCTGGGTGAAGGCCACCTCGTCACCGACACGGCAGGTGCGCACCCCGCTCCCCACGCGGCGCACGACGCCGCTCGCTTCCATCCCCACCGTGCGGCCCAGGGCAGAGCGTTCATAGGAGAGCGCCGGCAGCATCCCCAGCGTCACCATGACGTCGCGGAAATTGAGAGCCGCTGCTGCAACCTCGATCTCCACGTCGCGCGGTCCGAGGGAGGCGGGCTCGTAGGTCTTCATCTGCAGCCCGCCGATCTGGCCCGGATTGTCGAGCGTCAGCCGGTAGGTGGACTCCTCGCCCGCGGCGACGAGCGGAGAACGCTCGCGGACGGGGAGGAGGCGCGGCGCCCACACCCGGTTGCTGCGGATCGCCAACTCCCGCTCCCGGAGGTCGCACTCGCCGAGCCACCGCAACGCCGTCAGGTCCTCGGCCCCGCCCACATCCACGAGCCGCAGATCCATCGCGGCCTCCGTACCGAAGTCGGCGGCGATCTCATGCCCGAGACTGCGGATGGCTCCCCAGACCGCGCTCGCCCGCGGTTCCGCCACATCCATCACGGCGCGGCGCGTCACCAGGGTCACGCGGCAGGGGCGCCGCGCGTTCTCCACGCGGAAGGGGATCAGCGCCTTGAAGAAGGCCATCAGGCGCGTCACGAGCGCCTGCCCGGTCGGGTCCTCGGGATCGTTGCCGCAGAAGATGTCGATCGCCCGCAGGTCGGCCGCCGCGGGCCACTCCGCGAGGGTACCGACACGATCGTCCTCCAGTTCCCCGTACGGAATGGAGATCGCCTCGGCATCGTCGAGCCGCGCCAGCCACTCCGCGGCCGGGCTGTCCGGCGCGCCGATGACCCACCGGGGTCCGGGCAATGCGCGCGGGTCCTGCGCGTCCGAGCCGGCGTCCCGCGCCCGCAGCAGGGTCGAGCGCCGGCCGGCGTGCACCGTGGTCCAGCCGCCGTCCGCCTCCACGGTCCTGCCGTCGCCATGAACCACCAGCGCCAACCCGCCGGGGACCGCGAGCCAGCGCAACAGGCGCCACTGCTCCGGTCCGAACGCCGCGGCGTCCTCGTGCAGCCACAGCATCTCGGCGGCGTGCGGCCGCAGGAGACCCGTGTCGAGATCCGCCGCCGGCTCCGCGGCGAGATCCAGGGAAACGAAGCGCAGGGCGGTCTCGCGGCCCTGGAAGGCCTCGTAGTGGGCCCGGGTGTGCTCCTCCGTCTCGCCGATCACCCAGAACTCGGTGTGCGTGGGGTCGCTGTCCAGGGATTCCAGGCACTGGTTCAGGATGGTTTCCTCCGGCGGGCGGCCGCCGGCGAACTCGATGACGTGGCAGCCGCGGCGATCGCTTCCGGGCCGTTCCAGCGCGGCGACCAGGGCCGGGGCCTCAAGCTCGCCGTCCGGCCGAACGGGCGTCAGGGGCAGTTCGTCAGCAACGAACTTGGGCTGCCAGGAGACGATGTGCTTGCTGCGGGGCAGGTCGTTCCAGCGCGGGTTCGAGTTGAACGAGACGTAGGCGTCGATGCACGCCACCAGGTCGCCCGTGTCGGAGTCGTAGAAGCGGATGCTGCCCCCGGAGCGCTCCCCGCGCCGCTCGGTGAACTGTCCCAGTTCGTTGACGTCCGCCCAGTCCTTTTCCTTCTTCACGTAGCACGTCAGCCGCGGCCCGGTCGGTGGGCGCAGGAAGGTCACTCCCCGGGCGCGCCTCGGCATGGCGAAGATGTCCGTCGCCCGCAGCAGGTGATAGAGGAAGATCTGGAGTCCGCCGTCGAGCAGCGCGGGGTTCGCGACGTATCCCTCGTCGCGGCCCGTGGTCCACAACCGCTCGTCCATCTCGACGTCGAACAGATAGTCGGCCGTCGTGCCCTCCCACAGGACGCGCTTGATGGTGCGAAAACAGGGGCCGTACTGGAAGGTCTCGCCCAGGCTCGCGTCGATGCGCTCGTAGAAGTCGCTTTCGCCCACGAAGTAGTAGGGCTCGAAGCCGGTCGTGTCGATGTCCGCGAGGCGCGGCGGCGCGTTCACCGGGTGGTCGCCGGTTACCAGGCGCAGGGTTCCGCGCGAGTGCAGTTCGCTGCGGGCATCCGGTTCGTAGGATCGGGACGAGATGGTGAAGGTGAACTCGTCCGGCGCGTTGGCCACGGGAAACAGCTCCGTCTGGAGCCGCACCGGCGTCTTGGGGATTGGACACGGCTGCAGGAACTCGAGCGTCTCCACATGCAGGGGAACGCCCTCGAACGCCTGCAGGAGCAACTCGATGTAGCCGGCCGCCGGCATGATCGAGGCGTGGTGCACGCGGTGCTCCGCCAACCAGGGGAAATCCGACTCGGAAAGCCGCGCTTCGAACAGCGGGTGCTCGCACGGCACCCGGTGGCCGATCAGCGGGCCGTGGGCGTACTCCCCCAGCTCGAGGAACATCTCGTCGTCGCTCATGTCGTCGGACGCCGACTGGTCGTCGCGCGGATACCCGGGCAGCAGGTGGCCGATCGGCTCGGGACGGGGATACTGCGCGGCGAAGTCCAGGTGGACACCCGCCCGGAACAGCGCTCCGAGCGCCTCGTGGAAGCCGCGGCTCGCATCGGTGTCGCGCATCAGCGTCGGAATGCAGACCGAACGCCCGGCATCGCCTTCGAGACACTGCGCGATCCCTTCCGGGGCGCGACTCCGGCGGAGGTCGAGGCGGACGTCACCTCGCGGATCGAGGAGGCCGTCTCCGGCATCGTCGGTGTAGAGCGGGTGCTCGCGACCTCGAGCGAGGGGCGGAGCCAGGTCACCCTGGAACTGAAGCCCTTCGCCGACGCCGTGGACGTGCTGAACGCCACCCGGACGGCAGTGGAGCGCATCGAGAACTTCCCGCCCGCGCGCGCCGACCAACCCGAAATCGTGCGGACCGAGGTGATCCGGTCGGTGCTGACCTTCGCGTTGACCTCGACGGAACTCGACGAGGACGGGCTGCGCGGCGCCGGCGAGGCGCTCCGGGCGGACCTCCTCGCGCTGCCCTCGGTGTCCTTCGTGTCCCTCGCCGGGACGCGGGACCGCGAGATCCAGATCGAGTTGAGCGAGGAAGCCCTCAGGCGCTACGGCCTCACGATCGCCGAAGTGGTGAGCCGCATCCGCGGGTCGTCCGTCAACGCGACCGGAGGCGAGGTGCGGACGGACGCCGGCGACGTGGTCATCAGCACCCTCGCGAAACGCGAGACCGCCGACGAGTTCCGGGACATCGTCCTGCTCGCCCGCCCGGACGGCTCGCTCGTCCGGACCCGGGACGTGGCGACGGTCCGGGACGGTTTCGAGGAAGCGGAAGTCACCGCCAGGATCGACGGCCGGCCGGCGGTGTTCGTGCGCGTTCACGCGGGGGCCGGACAGCCGCCCCAGGAAGTCGCGGACGAGGTCAAGGAATTCCTCGACGGTTATGCCCCGCCGGCCGACGCGGACATCACGCTGTGGGACGACGAGACCCGGATCATCGACTTCCGGCTCTCCCGGATGGCCCGCAACGGTCTCTTCGGAGCCGTCCTCGTCTTCGTCGCGCTGCTGCTGATCTTCGACCTGCGGATGTCGCTCTGGATCGCGGTGGGCATCCCCGTGGCCTTCCTGGGCTCGTTCCTGCTGTTCGACGCCTTCGGCCTGACCGTCAACGTGCTCACCGTGTTCGCGTTCTTCCTGGTGACCGGCATCGTGGTGGACGACGCCATCGTGGTCGGCGAGAGCGTCGCCAGGCAACGGGAGCGGGGATTCCGCGGTGCGGCGGCCTCGATTGCCGGGGTGCGGTCGGTCGGGGGGCCGGTCGTGGTGGGAGGGCTCACCACCATGGTGGCCTTCGCAGCCCTGCTCCCGCTCGAGGGCGCGCTGGGTCAGATGTTCCGCGTGGTGCCGATCGCGGTCATCCTGGTTCTGCTTTTCTCGCTGGTCGAGGCGTTCTTCGTCCTCCCCGGACATCTCGCGGGAGACCGGCCCTGGAGCCGGTCGCCCCTGGCCGATATCCAGGCGCGGACGCGCGGCGGCTTCGACGCGCTCATTCAGGGCAGGCTCGTGCGGGCCATCGCCCGGGCGGTGCTCGCGCCGTTCGTGGTGATCGCCGCGGTGGCCGCGGCGGTGGTGCTGGCGCTGGTGCTCATCGTCGTCGAGGCGGTGCCCCTCAACCCCTTCCCCGCAAGCCTCGGTTCCGACCGCCTGGCGGCGGAGGTCACCATGCCCGTCGGCACCCCGGTCCGGACGACCGCGGCGGCGGCGGAACAGCTCGCCCTGGCGGCCCGAGCCGCGGATGAGGCGGCCGGCGGCGGCCAGCTCGAGTCCGTCGCGGTACTCGTCGGCCAGCGTCTGCCCCGGCAAGCGATGGTCGGGACGCGGAACTACCCGAAAGGGACCCACCTGGCCACCGTGGAAGTCAAGTTCACTCCGGCGCCGCGCCCCCTGGACGAAGTCAACTTCCTGCGCCTCTGGCGGTCCCGCCTGGGGGAGATCCGGGGCGCCGAGCGCGTCCACTTCGTGACCAGCGCCGACCTGTTCTCGCCGAGCGTCTCGTACACCCTGGCGCACGACGATCTGGAGGTCGTCGTCCGGGCGACCGAGGAGCTGCGGGACGCCGCCCTGGACATCGAAGCCATGCAGGAGGTCCACGACACGCTCGCTCCCGGAGCCCGGCGATACGACCTCCAGTTGAGCGAGGCCGGTTACATGGCCGGGCTGACCCCCCGGCGGCTGGCCAACCAGCTCCGGGATGCCTTCTTCGGCGCCGAGGCCCAGCGGATCCAGCGCGGGCCCGACGAAGTCAGGGTCGTCGTCCGCTATCCGGCGGAACGCCGGCGCAGTCTGCGGGACCTGCTGGACGAGCGCATCTCCCTGGGCCCGGGAAAGGACGCGCCGCTGTCCACGGTCGCCCGGATCACCGAGGTCCAGGACTACGCCACGCTGACGCGGCTCGACGGGCGCCGCACCGCCACCGTGACCGCCTTCTACGACCCGGAGATCGAGACCGGCCTCCGGGTGCGGCGGGCCGTGAGCCGGGAGATCCTCCCGGCACTCGTCGAGCGCCACCCGGGGCTCGTGATCGAGGCAGCCGGATCGACCCGCCAGAGCGGACTTACCGCCGCGACGCTGGCCTGGACGGTCCCGCTCGCCCTGCTCGCGGTCTTCGGGCTGCTGGCCTCCCAGATGCGGAGCCTCGCGCAGCCCTTCCTGGCGCTCGCCGGCCTGCCGCTGGCCGGGGTGGGCGCCGTGCTGGGGCATTTCGTGCTCGGCTACGAGCTGAACTACGTCTCCTTCTTCGGCCTGGTGGCCGTCTCCGGGGTCGTCGTGAACGACACCTTGCTCCTGATGGACCGGTACAACGGAATGCGGCGGCAGAACCCGGACTTCCCGGTCATCGCCGCGATCTCGGCCGCCGCCCGGGACCGTGCGCGTCCGATCGTGATCACGAGCGCCACCACGATCGTCGGTCTGCTGCCGCTGCTCTACGACAAGTCCGAGAGCGTCCAGTTCACGATTCCGATGGTCATCAGCCTGACCGCAGGCCTCGCCTTCGCGAGCATCGGACTGCTGTTCCTTATTCCGGCGGTCCTGATCGTCGCCGAGATGCGCAAGGTCGATCCCGGCGGCGCGTGACTCCCGTCGCGGCCAGCCGCCGCCCGATCCGGTAGCGCCGGGTGCCGGAGGCCGCCGTCCCCACTCCCGCGGGCGGCGGTTCCCGGTCCGGCGGCGTGATCGGCTGGTTCGTGGACAACCGGGTGGCGGCGAACCTGCTCCTGTTCGGAATCGCGCTCGGCGGGCTCCTCACGATCGGCGGCGTGCCGCAGGAGCTCCTGCCGGAGACGCGGCCGTCCACGGTGACCATCCGCACGACCTTCCCGGGCGCCGGCGCCGAGACGATCGAAGCGAACGTGCTGGCCGCCATGGAAGAACGTCTGCGGGACACCGAGGGGATCCGGGAGATCTCCGGAACCGCGCGTCCGGGAGTCGGAGTGCTCACCGTGGAACTCGAGCACTGGGCCGACTTCCAGACCGTGAGCGACGAGGTGCGCGAGCGGATCGAGTCCATCGAGAACCTGCCGCAGGACGCGGAGGAGCCGGTGATCACGGAAGCCGCGGCGCGGCGCCTGCTGCTGCGGGTGGCCATCCACGGCGAGGCCGACGAGCGCGCGCTCACCGAGGCGGCGCACCTGGTCCGGGAGGAACTCACCGGCGTTTCCGGAGTCGCGGCGGTCGTGATCGCCTCCGGCAGGGACTACGAGATCGCCGTCGAGGTCTCCGGACGCCTGCTCACCCGCTTCGGTCTCACCCTGGACCAGGTGGCGGCGGCGATCCGGAGGGGTTCGACCGACATCGCGGCGGGTTCGGTCCGCACTCCGGACCGCGAAGTGCGGCTGCGGACCGAGGCCCAGGCGGCCGACGCGGGCGCGTTCGCCCGGATCCCCCTCGTCGTGGCCGAGGACGGCGGGGTGGTGACGGTCGGGGACGTCGCCACCGTGACCGACGGCTTCGCCGACGTCCAGCGGGTGGCGCGGATGAACGGCGAGCCCGCCGTCTTCCTCGAGGTGATGCTCGCGCCCGGCGCCCGGCTGCTCGACACCGTGAACGCGGTGCAGGCGGAAGTCGGGGAGCTCGCCGCCGCCCTGCCCCCCGGACTCGCGCTCACTTCCTGGGCCGACGCCTGGCGTCTCTTCGAGAGCCGCATGGACGTCCTGGTCCGCAACGGGCTGCAGGGGCTGGCGCTCATCTTCCTGGTGCTCTTCTTCACCCTTTCCACCCGGGTCGCGGTCTGGACCGCGGCCGGGTTGCCGGTGGCGTTCTTCGGCGCCTTCCTGATGATGCCGGGACTCGGAGTGACCGTGAACATGCTGAGCATGTTCGGGTTCATCGTGACCCTCGGGATCGTGGTGGACGACGCCATCGTGGTCGGGGAGAACGTCCAGCGGCACATCGGCGAGCAGCGCGCGGGCGTCGGGGCGGCGGCGGTCCGCGGGGTCCGGCAGGTGCTGTTCCCGGCGTCCTTCGGGGTCCTCACGACCATGGCGGCCTTCGCGCCGCTGCTCGGGCTGCCGGGCGTCTGGGGCGAACTCGCCGGGACGCTGCCCCGCATCGTGATTCCGGTGCTTGCCTTCTCGTTGCTGGACGCCGCCTGGATCCTTCCCCACCACCTGGCGCACGGCGGGCTCGGGGTCCGGCCCAGCCGGCGGCTCGCCCGCGTCCGCGAGCGGGTGCAGGGGGCGCTCGACTGGACCGTGGCGGTCCTCTACCGGCCGGCGCTCCGCTGGTGTGTCGACAACCCGGGGGCGGCGGTGGCCCTCGGCGTGGTGTCGCTCGCGCTGTCGCTCGGCCTGATCCGGGGCCGCTGGATCCCGGTGGAGCCCGCCATGCCCTTCGACACGGACGCGGTGAGGGTCCAGGTATCGCTGCCGCCGGGCGCCACCGCCGGGACCACGCTGGAAATCGTGGAGGAGATCGAAGCCGCCATCGGGCAAATCCGGGACGAGTTCCAGTCCGAGCACGGGGTCGATCCGCAGAAGAACCTCGCCGTCCTGGTCGGGCAGCGGTTCCCGCTGGGCGCCCGTGGAGCGGAGGACAGCGCCCGTCCGACGATCGGCCAGCTCATCTGGGAGCTGGCGCCCGCGGAGGACCGCGCCGAGGTAGCCCCCCGCCAGATCGCGGACCGGCTGCGGGCGGTACTGGGATCGCTCCCGCACGGTGGCGAGGCCACCGTCTTCACGTCGGCCGTCGGTGACGGGACCGACGTCGCGGTCCGGATCCGCGGCGACCGGCCGGAGGACATCGCGGCCGGTTCGCTCGCCCTCCGGGGGCTCCTTCGGGAGTCGCCGGGGGTCATCGCGGTCTCGGACGACCTCGAGAGTCCCGCCCCGGAACTCGTCGCGCGGATCCGCCCCGGCGGGACCGCCACCGGGGTCGGTGCCGCGGACCTCGGCCGGCAGCTCCGGCAGGCCTTCCACGGCGAGGAGATCCAGCGGATCCAGCGCGGACACGACGAGATCCGCGTGGTCCTGCGCTACCCGGAGCCGGAGCGGCGGAGCCTCGACGCGGTCGCCGAGATGCGGGTACGGCGGGGCGACGGCAGGGTGACTCCGATCAACGAGGTCGCGGACATCTCGTCGGAGCGCGGCCCGGCTGTCATCCAGTGGGTGGACGGCCAGCGCGCCGTCACCGTTCAGGCCAGCGTGGACCCGGGGGTGGCCTCCCCGGGCGCGCTGGTCGCGGGGGTCCGGGACCGGATGCTCCCGGAGGTCCGCGAACGTTTCCCCGAACTTGGTTTCGAGATCGGGGGCGCTGCCGGCGATCAGCAGGACACCATGACCGCGCTCAGAAGAAACCTGTTCCTGGCCCTGATCCTCGTCTACATGCTGCTCGCGATCCCGCTCTCGTCGTGGCTGCAGCCCTTCGTGATCATGGCGGCCGTCCCGTTCGGCCTCGCCGGAGCGGTCTTCGGCCACGCGGTCGTCGGGCTGCCGCTGTCGCTGACCAGTTTCATCGGCATGGTGCCGCTGACGGGGATCGTAGTGAACGACGCCCTGGTGCTCCTCGACTTCATCAACCGTCGCCGGCAAGAGGGTATGTCGGTCCGGGACGCGGCGCTCGCGGCCGGCCCGCTCCGCTTCCGGCCCGTGATCCTCACCTCGGTGACCACCTGCGGGGGACTGGCGCCCCTGATGATCGAGCGGAGCGTGCAGGCGCAGGTGCTCATCCCGATGGCGGTCTCGCTTTCGTTCGGGGTAGCGTTCGCGACGCTCGTCACCCTGCTGCTGGTGCCGGCGCTCTACCGGCTGGCGCCCGGCCGATGATCCGATTCGTTCACCCGTCCGCCCGGCCGCACGCCGGGCGCGGGAAACCTCTCACTGCGGCCAGCCGTGTCCGGCACGGCGGCCGCATCGTCTTGTCCAAGGAGGACATCAAAGTCATGGGGACTTGCCAAGCAAGGGGATGGTTCCTTCCGCTCGCCGCAGTGCTGCAGCTCGTCCTGCTCGCGGCGCCGGGCGCCGCGCAGGAGGCGCAGCAGGAAGAGGGCGCCGAAGAAGCGGCGCGCCGGGCTGGCGAGGCGCAGGAGGCCGAGGACCCGGCGCCCGCGGCCCGTTTCACCGACCAGGTGGTGGTCTCGGCGTCGCGCGTCGAGCAGGAGATCGTGAACGCGCCCGCCGCGGTGACGGTGATCGGCAGCGAACAGCTGGAGGCCCAGTCCGGATCGGACTACGCGGAGGCGCTCCGTCAGGCGCCGGGGGTGAACGTGACCCGGATGACGAACTCCTCGTACACGGTAACCAGCCGCTCCTCCTCCATTACGGGAGCCCGCCACCAGCTCGTCCTGGTGGACGGGAGGTCGGTGCACCAGGAATACGGGGCCGTCGCCTGGAGCATGCTGTCGGGGGACCTCGACAGCCTGGAGCGGATCGAGGTCGTGAACGGTCCCGCCTCGGTTGTCTGGGGGGCGAACGCCATGACCGGGGTGATCAACATGATCACGAAGGCGCCGCGCGACGCCGCGGGCACGACGCTCGACCTCCGGTTCGGCACGTTCGACCGGAACGTCACCGGAAGCCCCATGGATCCCGGAAACAGTTTCTCCGGCGCCCTGACCCACGCAGCGGCCGTCAGCGACACGTTCGCCTACCGGTTCAGCGTGAGCTTCAGCGGCTCGGACGCGTTCGCCCGCCCGGTCGGCGAGATCCCCAACGGGACGGGAACGCCCTACCCGTCGATCGAGGGACTGGAGTCCCGGACCCCGAAAGTGGACTTCCGGGCGGACTGGGACACCCCGGGAGACGCCCGGGTGAAGCTGTCCGGCGGCTACGGCGGAAACCAGGGCGTCTTCTACACCGCGCTCGGCCCGTTCGGCTTCGAACCCGGCTCCCGGATCGCCTGGGGACGGGCGCAGTACCAGCGGGACGCGCTGGAGATCGGGGCCTTCGTGAACTCCTCCCGCATGGACATCCGGTCGCTCCTGGTCCGCAGCCGGCCCGATCAGCTCCTTACCGGGCACAGCGACCAGGACACCTACGACCTCAGCGTGAAGGACACCCGGGTTCTCGGTGGCCGTCACGTCCTCTCCTACGGCGGAAACCTGCGGTGGATCAAGGTCGACATGGGGATCGCCCCCGACGCGGAGGACCGGAACGAGCAGGGGTTCTACCTGAACGACGAGATCTTCCTCGGGAACCGCTGGCGCTGGATCGCCGGCGTCCGCGCCGACCGGGTGAGCATCCTCGACGAGTTCATCCTCTCGCCGCGGACCACCCTCATCTTCAAGCCCGCGCCGGACCAGGCGTTCCGGGTGTCCTACAACCAGGCGTTCCGCTCACCGTCGCTCCGCAGTTCCTACGCGGACTTCGGGGTGGGGAACGCCGTGCGATTCGACCTGCGGCCCTTCCTCAGGAACCTGCCCGGAGGGGCGCGGGTGCCGGAGGCGCTGCTGCCGGCGCCGGTCGGGTTCTTCAGCCCGCTCCACCTCGCCGGCAACCCGGAACTGCTCGCGGAGCGCCTCGTCGCCTACGAGGCGGGCTGGGCCGGCGCGCTGAACGACTGGATCGGCGCGAGCGCGTCCGTCTATGTCAACGAGCGCCGGGACGTCATCGACGCGACCACCACGGAACTCTGGTCCACCGCGAATCCGCCCGCGGGCTGGAACCAGGCGTTCGCCGGGGTGCAGCAGTTCGTCGGCGGCCTCGCCCGGCGCCTTCCGCCCGGGACGCTGCCGCGTCCGGTCGCCGCCATCGCGGTGAATCCGGCGGTGCTCGTGGACATCCTGGGCGCAACGACCGGCCTCGAGCTCCCCGCGACGCTCAGCTGGGTGAACCGCGAGTCCATCCGTGAGTCCGGGTTCGAAGTGGGGCTGAACGGCCGCCGTGGCGGCGTGGGGGGATACGTCAACTACTCGTGGCAGTCCGAGCCCGAGGCGAAGGGGTTCGACGGCGAGGAGATCAGCATTCCGGCCGCCCACCGGGTGAATGCCGGGTTCGACGCCACCTCCGGCCCCTGGACGTTCGGGGCCTCGCTGAACTACAGCGACCGCTCCTACTGGACCGACGTGCTGAACGAGCGGTTCCACGGCTGGACCGAGGCGTTCACCATGGTGAACGCCAGCCTTCGCGTGCGCCTGTTCGACGGCCGCGTCCAGCCGTCCGTCCAGGTGCTCAACGTGCTGAACCAGGAAATCCAGAACCACATCTTCGGCGACGTCCTGCGCCGGCAGGTCATGGGGCAGATTCGTTACCGGTTCTGACGCGATTGCCGATCCCGGCCCGGATCGCCGGAACGGGCCGGCGGAGAACGCCGGCCGGGTGCTGTGAAGCGAGTTGCCGCGGGTCGGCCAGTAGCCTTGACGGCGCCGCCGGCTTGGGCCGCTACCCGCTTGCCGGACGCAGGAACCGCTCCGCTTGAGCGCTCACCGAGGACCGGAAGGACTCGAGAGCAAAGTCGACTCCGTCTTCGTCGTGGCGAAGATCGCCGGGTATCTCCCGGTAGCGCCTCTCGGCACGCGCGAAGAGTGCCCCCTGGCGGTCGCGGATGGTTTCCGGGCGCGCCGTGCGGTCCAGAGCGGCCTCCCGAAACAGATCCAGCTCAGCCTCCAGAAACACCTTGAAGTCGTGGATCGCGACCTGCTGTCGGGTGATCTTTTCGAAGTGGTAGCCCAGGCCGGCCAGGCGCACCGCCAGGGGGAGCAGGCGGGGGAAATCACGGGAGACTCTGGCAATGAACCGTGAGAAGGCGGGAATCTGCTCCTTCGAAAGCTCCCGGCGCAAGCGCATGGTGGCGACGACGACGGCGTTCTTCCCCACCGGCTTCAGGAGGTGCGGCACCGGTTCGAGGTGCTCGAGCAGGTTCAGACACCGCTGGAAGTAGTTCTCGAGGGTGGCGTCGTAGAGCGTGGCGGTTACCCGCCGAAACCCGTCGAGCAGCACTTCCGGGTCGAGCTCGGGCTTGAAGTTGAGCGTCATCGCGCTGGTGCCGATCGCCGCTTCCAACAGCCGGTTCTCCGAACGCAGCCGCTCGTACATGTCGGTGCCGCGGAGCGCCGTCAACAGGTAGATCGGCGCGACCGGGATTCCCGCCTGCTGAATGAACTCGATCTGCGCG